>JAFEAI010000125.1 GCA_018266475.1 Bacteroidota bacterium | reverse complement strand
GGGGGAACAAGTCCTTCAAGCAGTTGGTGCACGACACCATGCGGGGGATCCAGTCGGACACCGGTCTTGTGCAGTCATTTTTTAGGGAACGGAATGTCGCCTATGCTATGTAACATATAGTAATGAAGCATTGGCGCGGGCTACTGCGTTTGCCCCAGCTTCCCGCCATACCTGCACCAGTCCCTGCGAAAGGCCCGGGAAGGAATCCCATCCATGGCCGTTTCAGGCCCATCGGCATCGCTGCCCCTGCGTGATCCCGGGTAGGTTTGTCCACGCAACTTCAATCTTCCTTCCATGCAGCTCCGCACCCTGGTCCAAGGTCTCTTTCTCCTCTTTGCCACCAATGCCATGGCACAGCCTTCCACGCAATGGTCGGCCTTCGCCAACACCGCATGGTACAACGCCCTGGACAACACCTTCCAGATCCATTCCGCCGAGGAGCTGGCCGGGCTTTCCCAGCTTGTTGCCGGGGGCAATGCCTTCGCGGGCAAAACGATCCTCCTGGCCAACGACCTGGACCTGGGCGCCAACCTGTGGACACCCATCGGCCCGGACTATACCCATCCCTTCTCCGGCACGGTGAACGGCAATGGCCATGTGGTCAGCAACCTGTACGTGCAGCTTCCCAATGCCGACTGGGTGGGCCTGTTCGGAATGACCACCGGCGGCACGCTCGCCAACATCCGCATCGCCGGCGCCTACATCCGCGGCAACGGCACCGTGGGCGCCCTGGTGGGCAATGCCTCCACCAACAGCACCATCACCGACTGCCACGCCACCGGGGTGGACATTTTGGCCGGCGATTTCAATGTGGGCGGCCTGGCAGGCAGCATCATGACCAGCTCCGACATGTTGCGCTGCTCCGCCACGGGATCGGTGAGCGGCGTGAGCCAAGTGGGCGGGCTGGTGGGCTCCCCCTGGGACCTCACCTCCATTTCCCAAAGCTGGTCCGCGGGCACCGTGAGCGGTGAATACCTCGTGGGCGGGCTCGTCGGCTTCAGCACCTTCGCGTTCGCCCCCAACCGCTTCAACACCCTCAACAACTGCTACTCGCGTGCCAACGCCAGCGCCACCATCGGCCGCGCAGGCGGATTGTACGGCGGCACGCAGGGCGCCCTGATCATCAGCAACTGCTACGCCACCGGCACGGCCATGGGCACCGAGCTCACCGGCGGCTTCATCGGCGTAAGCGGCGACATGGCCGTTACCAACAGCTACTGGGACACCGAAACTTCCGCAACCACCACGGGCATCGGCGGCTGGGAAGGGCCGCAAACCCCGCAGGAGATCACCGGCATGGGCACTGCGCAACTGAAAACACAGGACATGGTGAACCTGCTCAACAACGGGCAGGCCAATGCACCGTGGACCATCAACCCGTCCATCAACGACGGGTACCCCGCATTTGAAAACACCGCCACCGGAATAGCCCAGGTGGAAACCGGCAAGGCACAGGTAGCCGTGTACCCCGCGCTGTTCACCGGCACGGTGTACATCAGCTCGCAAGCCGAATTGTCCCATTGCACGGTGTACGGCACCACCGGCCAACGGGTGCATGGTGCCCGCCTCAGCGGCAACTTTGCCGCACTGGACCTCGGCAAGGTGGCACCGGGGTTGTACTATGTGCAGGTGGGCACCGCGCAAGGCACCATCACGCGCAGGATCGTGAAGCAGTAACGGACCTATGGGCGTGCTGCTGCGCGCGGCACCACTTCCACGCGGTACAGCACCGGCGTCCACGGCGGCACAATGCCGGAGGAAGAACCCGCGGGCCCGAATGCCAGTTCCGCCGGGATCACGAACACGCCTCCGCCGCCCTTTGCGGGCAGCAAATGCGCGGCCACTTCCAAGCCCTTGATCACCTGGCCGGGGTCGCCCAGGCGGAAGGTGATCCCGCCGCCTTTCCTGGTCTGGTCATCGAACACCTTCCCGTTGTCCAAAAAAGAGGCCGCGTAGGCCAGGGTGACCAGGTCCCCGCTTTGCACGCGCATGCCTGCCTCCGCGCCGGGGTCAAGTGTATACCACACGCCCATGGCCTGCTTCCAATGGCGGGGGTCCTTGGCGAAAAAGTCATTTAGGGTGCGCTCCTCATCGGTTGCCGTGCGCGCGTCCAGCACTGCACGGGCCAACGCGCGGGACTGGCCCAGGCTGCGCACCTCCCGCAGGGAGAGCTCCACTTGCACCCAACCGGTATCGGAGCCGCGTGCGGGCACGGCGGCACCCAGCTCCGCCCATGGCGCTTGCGCGGCGGGCAATAGCACCGTGGCGCTATCCCCTTGGCGCATGCGCCCGAAAAAGCGGTTCACGGCCTTTGCACCGCCCATGGGGTACCAGCGTTCGGTGCTGTACCAGGAACCCGCGCCCATGCCAGGCCTGGCCATGCGTACGCGCATCAGCACGCTGTCGCTGTCGGAGGGCGTGCGCTCGCCCTCCCCCAATGCGTTCAGCCTCCAGTACACATCCTCGGCGATCCGGCTTCCTCCCTTCAATGGTGCGCGGTTGCAGCCTGCGGCGAACAGCACGGCACCTGCCAAGGGGATCCACCCGAGCCTCATTTCCGCAGGGCCACCAGGCCGATGTAGTACACCACGGTGCTGCGCATGGGTATTTTTTCCCGGTCGCCCAACAGCCCGAAGGCCAGTGCGCTGGGGATCACCAGCACGGCGCTGTCGCCCACGGAGAGGTGCTGAATGCCTTCCTGCAGGCCGCTTTCCACGTCGCTGTGCGCAATGCGGAAGGAGGCCGGCCTGCCCGGCGCCGATGTGTACGCCGTATCGCCATTGAGCAGGAAGGCCGCATAGTTGACCACGGCCACCTGGCCGGGCCTTGCCGTATCACCCGGCACGTCGCGCACCAGCTTGTAGCGCAGGCCGGTGCCTGTGGCGATCATTTCCCCGCCATGCCTTCGCACCCAATCCCCGATCTCCGCCTCCTCGCGCTGCGCAAACCGGCGGTTTTCGTCCATCAGCTTGGTGTCCGGCGGCGTGCCTTGCTGCCCCACCCGTGCCGGAGGCGGCAACCGGTCTCCGCCGCAGGCCATGGCCAGCAGCGTACCCGCCAAGGCCGCACGGTACTTCATGCCGGATGTTTTTCCAGGAAGCCGGGAAGTTCCTGCCCGAACTTGGCCACGGCCTCCTGCAACGGGGCCGCACTGCGCCCACCTGCGGCGTTGGCATGGCCTCCGCCCTCAAAGTGGGCGGCCAGGAATTCATTCACCGGCAGGTTCCCCTTGGAGCGCAGGCTGATCTTCACGCCATCCTTGCGCTGCACCAGAAATGCCGAAAGGCGCACCCCGCGGACGCTGAGGCCGAAGTTCACCAGGCCCTCGGTATCGCCCGGCACATAGTGGAAGCGCTCCAGCTCCTCCAGCGTAAGGGCGATAAGCACGGCCTGCCCCCCGGCCAGCACCTGCAGGCGCTCATGCAGGGCGTATCCGGTAAGCCGGAGCCGGTCTATGGTATTGTCCTCCATGATGGCCTCATGCACCTGGTTGGGCCGCGCGCCGCGCTCCATCAGGAAGGCGGCAACCCGCAGGGTGTGCGGCGTGGTGCTGGGGAAGCGGAAGGAGCCGGAATCCGTCATGATGCCCGCATACAGGCAGGTGGCCGCCCCGGGGTCGATCAGGTCGGCATGGCCCAGGCCGGTGATCACATCATGCACCATCTGGCAGGTGGAGGATGCGCCCGTGTCGCTGAATGCCACCTGGAAGATGTGCTCCGGGTCCCGATGGTGGTCGATGAGCACTTTGACGGGCGCCTTGCGCAGGCTTGCCTCAAGCCCTTGCACACGGTCGGCC
Source organism: Bacteroidota bacterium (assembly GCA_018266475.1). Taxonomy (GTDB): domain Bacteria; phylum Bacteroidota; class Bacteroidia; order Flavobacteriales_F; family PHOS-HE28; genus PHOS-HE28. The sequence goes on along the minus strand of JAFEAI010000125.1, from coordinate 36,024 downwards.
CGGTTGAAATCGAGGCAGAAGAGCACTTCCGCTTCGGCAATGGCCTGTTCGCTGGCCTGCTTGGCGCTGTGGTGGTCGATGGCCTGGTGGTGGCCGGGCATCCAGTGCAGGTTGCCCGGTGCAGGGTTGGGAAACACCACCTGTACGGAATGCCCCAGCGCCTTCAGCACGCGGCCCAAGGCCAGGGAGCTGCCCACGGCATCACCATCCGGGTTGTAGTGGGTGGTAACGGCAATGCGGCGCGGCACATGCAACAAATCGGCCAGCGCGGCCAAGGTTTCCTGGGGAGCGGAAGGATGGAACATGGGCGGCAAAAGTAGCCTGCCGGCCCAAGGCCCCCTGGAAAAGTGCCGGGCGGATCAGAAGCCGATGTTCGGCGTGGGCATGTGCTCAATGAGGATGCCCAAGCAGCCGATGTCCTTGGCCACCTTGCCCTTCTTGGCATCCTTGGGATCTTCCGGAAGGCCCGGGGCGGTGATCTCCACGGCGATGCGCTTGGTGGATGTGGCGGAGAACTCCACGGCATCCGCCATGTCGTGCTCCTGGTTGTCCCAGATCACTTTCTTCACCTCCTCGTATTCCGGCTTTGCCGCAGGCGCTCCCTTGGTTTGCACCCCGCTGGCGGGGTTGCGCTTCAAGGGGCCGCGCACTTTTTCAATGATGCGGGCCACCACATGGTCGCCCAGCACCTTTTCGTCGTACACGAACGAGATGCGGTAGTCCTGGCCCTTGTAGATGATGATGTTCAGCTCGGTGGGCACGCCCACTTGCACGCTGGCGCCGCGGCTTTGGCCGTTCACGGTGAAGCGCACATCATTGGAGCGGGGCGCATTTTTCCAGTATTCGCCACATTCCGACTGGGCGGCGGCGCCAATGGCCAAGGCCGCACCAATGCCGGTGATGAGAATGCGTAGTTGCATGGTCATGTTCTGCTGGGGAATGGGGTTGCTTCAGGGTTGGATAATGGAATCGCGCAGCGTTTCCAGGTCAGCGGCCAGCTTGCGGAAGCCTTCCGGGGTGATGACGACGGTGACGTCCTCTCCCAGCACCGGCCTGCCGCTGGGCGATGTGCCCTGGTGTTCCGTGCGCAGCACCGGAAAGGTGTCGTAGGTGTCGCGCAACTTCAAAAGGCCTTCCCTGATGCGCGCAACGGCCGTATCCTCCTTATACTGTGCCATCATGTCCACCAGTTGGTCCAAGCCCGCCTTCTGCTCGGCCACGCGCTGCACCAAGGGGTCTTGTGCATCCACATGCAGCACCTGGCGGGTCACCAAGTGCATGCTTTCGATCCATCCGCCGGCCAGCACCAGGGACAGGGTGGGCCCCATGCGGTCGTCCTGCATCTTGCGGTAGGCCCGTTCGTAGGCACCGTTGCTGATCACGTCCAGGGAATCGCCGCGCACCAGGTTGCGTTCCAGGCGGGCGAAATCCTGGTCGGTGAAGGAGCCCGAGAGGCCCAGTTCATCGCCGAGCTTTTTGCAGCTGAGGTAGTAGCGCACCACCTCGCTGGTGATCTTGTAGGTGCTGGCATACACCAGGTCGGTGGCGTACACGCCGAAGTTGAGCGCCTTCTTGGCCGTGGTGGCGTAGCGGTCCACGTAGCGGGCCGGGCTCATCATCTGCTTCTGCCCGTCGCCGCTCATGCTCCGCACGATCTGGAAGAGCTCGTTGGGGGTGGGCATCTGGTAGAGGTTCTCGGCATCCGCGGAGGCATCATACCCCCCGATCACGAGGTTTTCCTGCTTTGCCTCTTCCTTGGCACCAGGCGTGGCGCAGGCGGCGAGCAGGGCCGTAAGGGCGGTCAACAAGTACTTGTGGTGCATGGGCGTCGGTCCTGATGGTGCCCCTGGCGGCTATGCCAAGGGCCATCGCGAAGAAAACACGGGTGTTGGCAATGCGGGTTGGCGGCTGCGGCTACTTTTGCGGCCGTTTTCAACACTCCTACGATGGCAAGCAACAGAACGTTCACCATGATCAAGCCGGAAGCGATGGCCGCCGGCCATGCAGGCAAGATCCTTGACCTGGTCCTCTCCAAAGGGTTCCGCCTTGTGTCCCTGAAATTCACGCAGCTTTCCGAGCAGGAGGCGGGCAAGTTCTATGAAGTACACAAGGAGCGCCCCTTCTACCGCGACCTGGTGAACTATATGGCCAGCGGCCCCGTGCTGGCGGCCATCCTGGAAAAGGAGAATGCCGTGCAGGATTTCCGCGCACTGATCGGGGCCACCGACCCTGCCGAGGCCGCCGAGGGCACCATCCGCAAGCGCTTTGCCGAGAGCAAGGCCAAGAATGCGGTGCATGGCAGCGACAGTGATGAGAATGCCGCCATCGAGGGTGCTTTCTTCTTCACCGGGCGGGAGCAGTACTGAGCGTTCGAGGGGCGTAGGGCGTAGAGATTAGTTCGCAGGGCGCAGGGCGCAGGGCGTAGCGTGTAGTTCGTAGGGCATGGTTGATGGTCCTTCTGGACACATCCCCCCCACGAACCACGAACTACGCACTTTGCCCTATTGGCAGGGCGTAGGACATGGTTGATGCTCCTTCCGTGCGTATTCCCCCCACGAACTACGAACCACGAGCTCCGCACTTCACCCTGTTTCCTTGTAAACCAGCAGCACCCTAATCCAGCTGCACCTTCTCCACCACACGCCTTCCGATGCGCCGGTTGATCTCGGTCATCAGGGCTTCGCGCATGAAGGTGAGCTCTTGCCGCAGCGGCGCGCTGTCCACCTTGATGAACAGCTTGCCCTTGCGGAGCTTCACGGCCACGGTGTGCCGCGCCACCATGCCGCCCACCAGGTCGTCCCACAAGCTGGCCACGGCCTGTTCGTCCAGCCTTTCGCGCAGGCCGAAGGCGTCCACCATGCGTTCCACGGCTTCCTTCAGGGTGGTTTCGTTGGTGCGCTTCATGCGTTCTGCACGGCTTGGCGCGGGGCATCGGCGGTGATGCCCTCGTGGTCGAGGTGGAAAAAGCGGGTATCCAGCCCCAGCCCGTCCAGTGCGTTGTGCAACCGCTGTGCATCGGTGTCGGTGATCACCACCTGGCCGAAGCGGCCATCGCCCAGCAGCTGCAGCAGGTGGCGCATGCGCTGGGGGTCTATCTTGTCGAAGATGTCGTCCAGCAGCAGCATGGGCTTCCGCCCCGAACGCTCTGCGGTAAGGTCGAACTGGGCGAGCTTCATGGCGATGAGGAAGGTTTTCTGCTGGCCTTGGCTGCCATAGCGGCGCAAGGGCCTTTCCCCGATCGTGAAGAGCAGGTCGTCCTTGTGGGGGCCTCCGGTGGTGTGCTGCGCGGCCACGTCGCGCTCCCAGTGTACCTCCAGCAACCGCCGCATGTCCGTTTCCCCCAGTTCGCTCCGGTAGTGCAGGGCCACCTGTTCCGGCCCGCTGGTAATGGCCTGGTAGTGCCGCTCCAGCAAGGGTGCCATGGCGGCGATGAACTGCTTGCGCACGGCATGCACCGCCTCGCCGTGCAGCACCAGTTGCTCATCCCACGGTTCGGCCATGGCCCGGGCCGGCGGGCCATATTGCGCCTTCAGGAGCAGGTTGCGCTGGGCCAACGCGCGGTTATAGCGCACCAGGTGGTCCAGGTAGGCGCGGTCGAACTGCGCGATGAGGCCGTCGATGAACCGCCGCCGCACCTCGCTGCCCTCCAGCACCAGCTGCCCGTCGTACGGGGTGATCATCACTACCGGATAGCGCCCCACGTGGTCGGCCAGGCGGGCGTATTCCTTGTGGTTGCGGATGAACACCTTGCGCTGGCCGCTGCGCACGGCGCAGGAAAGCTCGTCGGGCCCGTCGGGGGTCTCCATTACGCCCTTCACCATGAACCAGTCCTCGCCGTGCTGCACCTGGTGCTGGTCCTGCGCCTCGAAGTAGCTTTTGCACAAGGAGAGGTAGTGGATGGCGTCCAGCAGGTTGGTCTTGCCCGTGCCATTGGGCCCCACCAGGCAGTTCACCTGCCGCCCCAGCACCAGGGAGGCCTCGCGGTGGTTGCGGAACTGAAGGACGGAAAGGCTGCTGAGGACCACATCCATGGCGATGGCCAAAGGTACTCGCCCCGGGGGCAACCCGGCGCGGGTCCCAAGGGCCATCGGGTCCAGCGCGCCCTGCGGCCGCGTCTTCCAATAGAATTCAAACCACGGATGGACACCGATGAACACGGATCACGGACCCACCTACCAAGCAAGACAACCTTCCCTATCCGTGTCCATCCGCGTGGACCCGTGGTTCAAGTCGGCAGGTGCGCGCCGCCAGGCGCATGGCACCGATGGCCCGCCCGAAAACCGCTCGAAAACACGCTTCCCTATCCGTGTTATCCGTGGTTCAAGTCAGTACATGAATGCGCCGCCAGGCGCATGGATAAGGGCCGGTAGCCGCAGCGCGGGGCGCCATTGCCCCGGCAGGCCGGCGAAGGCCGCACACACCCGCCCGTGGGGATCTTTCCGCCCCTTTCCCGCCGGTGCGGTGGCAGGTTCGGCCCGAAAGTCTACATTTGCGCTCCATAAGAAAACGGTTACCGGCACCATGTCGACCCAACCAACGGAAAGCAAGGACCTGGACATTGGCGAACTCTACACCAAGAGCGAGCTCTTCTTCGAGAAGAACAAAACGCCGATCACCATTGCGGTGGTGGCCGTGCTGGTGATCGTGGGCGGCCTGCTGGGCTACCGGAAGTTCATCGCCGAGCCGCGCGCAAAGGAGGCGCAGGACATGATCTGGAAGGCGCAGTACTACTTCGAGATCGATTCGCTGGACAAGGCGCTCAACGGGGACGGCAACTACCTGGGCTTCGCCGAGGTGGCCCACCAGTACGGCAGCACCAGCACCGGCAACCTGGCCAAATTCTACATGGCGGTGATCTACCACCAGAAGGGGGAATACGAGACCGCCCTGCAGTACTACAAGGAAGCCGACCTGGGCGATGACGTGCTGCGGGTGATGGCCGCCGGCAACCAGGGCGATGTGCTGGTGGAGCTGGGCAAGCCGGCCGAGGCCGCAACGCAGTTCATGAAGGCTGCGGACATGGTGGCCAGCGACTACACCACGCCGATGTTCCTGATGAAGGCCGGCATCGTGTACCAGCAGCAGAACGATTGGAAGAACGCCGCCAAGTGCTTTGGGCGCGTTTCCACCGACTACCCCAATTCGCCCGATGCCCAAACCGCCAAGAAGTACGGCGCACGGGCCAGCGCCATGGCCGGCCAACCCTCGTGATGGCCACTACTGACCTCTCTACCTACGATGCGGCCGGTGTCCCCAAGGGCACCGGCCTTCGTTTGGGGCTGGTGGTGAGCGCCTGGAACCCGGAGATCACCGGAGCCCTGCGCGACGGGGCCGTGGAAACGCTGCTGAAGCACGGCGTGGCCTTGAAGGACCTCGTGGAGGAACAGGTGCCCGGCAGCTTTGAGCTGGCCATGGGCGCGCAATTGCTGTTGGGGCACCGCCAACTGGACGGGGTGATCTGCATCGGCAGCGTGGTGCGCGGAGAGACGCCGCACTTCCACTTCGTATGCCAGGCCACGGCGCACGGCATCATGGAGGTGGGCCTGAAGCTGAACACCCCCGTGATCTTTTGCGTGCTTACGGACGACACCATGGAGCAGGCACGGGCCCGCAGCGGCGGCATCCACGGCAACAAGGGCGTGGAAGCCGCCGTGGCCGTGCTGAAGATGGCGGCCTTGCGGAAAAGGCTGGCCTGATCCACGGCCCTGAATGCGACCGGGCTTTCCGGGGCACGCCGGCACACTTGTTGGCCAATTGCCATTGGGCCCAAAACGCAGCCGGGGCCGGGCATGCAGGTGCATGCCCGGCCCCGGCCGTGCGGGCGATGCCCTATTTGAACTCGATCAGCCCGTAGCGGTAGTCCTTCTTGCGGCTGGCATAGATGAACATGGATTCATCCTTTAGCTCCACGCAGTCCCGCGGCCGCAGGATCACATCGCGCCGGTCCGGCGTGAACAGGGCCTCGCGCGTCACCTCCCCCTTGCTGTCGATGGTGGCCAGCACCACCAGCGCATCCTTGCCGGTGAGGCTGAACTGCTCCACCTTGCCGCCCGGCTTCAGGAACAGGTTTTCCCCGGTATCATTGAAGACGAGGTAGATGTTGCTGCCCTTTACATCCACCGCAAAGCTGCTGTACTGTCCGAGGTCGTTCACGCTGTGCTGCCGCTTGGGCACCTTGGTGGCCCACTCGATGTTGCCCTGCGGGTCGATGTTCACCGCGATCACATCATTGTAAAAGTAGTGCATACTGCAGTAGGTGTTGCCCTTGGAATCCGAATAGCACTCTTGGTTGGCGCGGTACTGCTCGGCCAGAAGCACGGCCCCCCCGTCATCGCGGTGGATGATGTCGTGCAGGGTGAAGGAGGGCAGCTCCAGCTCCTCCCCTTTCTTGTCGGCCTTCTTCTTGGCCTTGTCGGCCTCCTTTTCGGTCATGTAGCTGGTGATGAGGTCATCGGCGAATTCCTTGTAGCTGGCATGCTGCACCTGCTTGGTGGTGCGGTCCAGCCGCAGGAAGTAGGCACCGCGCGCGTTGAAGCTGTTCTTGTTGCCGAAGAGCCCTGCGCAGAGGATGTCGCCCGTTTCGGGCAGGGAGATGGTCATGTCCTGGAGGAACTTGTCCGGCACCGAGATCAGGTTGTCCTTTGGGGCGGGTGAATCACCGCTGTACACCAGGAGGTGGTATTCGTAGGTGGCCTTGTTGGCGCGCTTCAGCTCCCGCCTTTCCTGCTTCACAGCGTATTTTATCCCCAGCACCATCACCGTGCCGTCGTTGTCGGCGCGCTGGGCTTCCACCAGGAACTCCTCGTCGTTGTATGGCAGCGTGAACTCCTGCGACCACAGGAGCTGCATGCCGTCGTCGTACATCTCCATCTTCGAGCGTTCGGCACCGTTCTTTTCACGTGGCGGCGTAATGCGCACCAGCACCTTGCTGCGGTCCGGCGAGGTGGATACGCTGAAGCTGCCCGAGTTGGCCGCTTTGTCGGCGGCGATCACCGACAGGGGCTGGAGCACCTTCAGCGGCTTCATCCCGCTTTGGTCATACGTGCTCACGTAAAGCCTGTTCTCGTTGTCCTTTTTATCGTACCGGGAGGCGAACACCAGGATGTTGTTCTTGGTGAGGATGATCTTCTTCAAATCCAGGTCTTTCTTGTCCAATTTCAGGTCAAGGGGCTTCTGCCAGGCGGTCTTCAATCCGTCCATCCGCTGGATGTGGAGGTCCTTCTTGACGGCAACCGCCAGGAAGGTGGAATTGCCCGCATCGCCGATGACGTACTCGAAATTGCCGTTCTCCTTTACGTCCATGTCCGGCCCCCCCACTTCACGTTGGCCTTGTTGGTCTTCTTCTGGGCCGAGACGTGAAGGGATGCGGCGCCCAACAGGGCAAGCAACAGGATCTTGAAATTCTTCATGGGTATTTGTTCGGGTTTGCAATTTGCCAAGAATATGAAAAAAATGATCGTGCGAAGGATCTACTGAAGCATTCCCTTCGAGGAGGAGGGAGCTGGAACGGTGCGAGGGTGCGAGCCGCGTCCATCGCACTTGCACGCTTTCACCATTCGTTTCAGACCCTTCCGCACCATTCAATCCGGAATATGCAGCAGGATTTCCACTACGGCCCGAAATCACTGCGGCAGCGTACGCTTCGCCGGTTTTCCCCTCGGCGCAATGGCTTGTGCTATTCCTTCTCGGTGAAACCCGCGCTGCCATTGTGATTTCGACACTCGCAACGAACCCTGCTGCATGATCCGGGTTCAAGGGCAGGGCCAAAAAACCAAGCTCATCTTCCACGGCGGTGTACGGGATATCCGGTACTCCACCATGCCCCTCCCGTGTTGCGCGCCACCCTCAGGCGGTGCTGCGCCCTCCTTTGTCAACGGGCCACCTGCACCATGCGCGCCCAGCGCTGCATGTTGCCCTCGGTGCCGCGCAGCAGGTACGCCCCGGCAGGCAGTCCTTGCACATCCACCGCCAGCTCGGGCTGGGCGGCAGGCCACACGGCCGAGCGCACCGCGCGGCCGGCGCGGTCGATCAGCTCCACGGTCCACAGATGGTGCGGGGCGCCGTTCAACCGCAGGTTCAGCACGTTGCCCGCCGGTTGCGGGTATACGGCCGGCACCTGGGCGGAAGCATCACCCAGCCCGGTGAGCACCACGGAGATGGTGTTGGATGGCAATTGGCAACCGCCGGCATAGGTGGCCAGCATTTGGTAGTTGCCGTTCACCTGTGGCTGATAGCTCATGGCCGTAGCACCTGGAATGGCCTCACCGTCGCGGTACCATTGCCAGGCATTGGCGGCGGTGCCGGTAAGGTTCGCTCCATCAAAGGTGATCACCGGGTCTGTGGACGGGCAGGCGTCCACGAGCTTCAAGATGCGCCCGCCGGGCATGTCGGTGACGTAGAGTTCGCCCTGCGCATCCTGCCCGAAGGCGGAGTAGTACCCGTAGTTGCCCGTGGTCAGCAAGGTGTCCGTGGAGTAGTTTTCACCGAAGGTGTAGAAATCCCCTTTGCAGTAATCGGTGAAGATGTACTTGCCGTACAGGTGGGGAAAAGCGGCACCACGGTACACATAGCCGCCGATCACCGAGCACCACGCCTGCGGATTGTGGCTATAGACCGCCACGGGATCAGTGAAGGGCCCCTCGGCCGTGCAGCCTGCCTGGCTCACGCCGGGCGTGGGCACCAGGCCCTCGCGGCAGCGCCATCCGAAATCGGGGCCGCTGTTGTCGCCCGCAGGCCAACGGTCCACTTCCTCCCAGGCGTTCTGACCCACGTCGCCGATCCAAACGTCGCCGGTGAGGCGGTCGAAGCTCCACCGCCACGGATTGCGCAGGCCGCTGGCCCAGATCTCCGGCAATGCGCCGGGCGTGTCCACGAACGGGTTGTCCGCGGGGATGGCATACGTTTCATTGTGCTGCGATACATCGATGCGGATCATCTTGCCCAAGGGCGTGCTCATGGTTTGCCCGTTGTTGTTGGGGTCATTGCCGCTGCCCCCGTCGCCAAAGCCGCAGTACAGGTAGCCGTCCGGCCCGAACTGGAGGCATCCGCCGTTGTGGTTGGTGTAGGGCTGCACCACGGTGTACAGCACCACTTCGCTGGCGGGATCGGCCACGTTGGGATCGCTGCTGACGTGGAAGCGCGAAATGCGGCTGGTGCCGGAGCCGCTCCCGTGGATATAGTACACATAGAAGAATCCGTTTTCGGCGTAGCCGGGATCAAATGCCAAGCCCAGCAGGCCCTGCTCATTGCCGCTGCTGTTCACCTGTGAAGTGATGTTCAGGAAGGGCGTTGGCAACACCTGCATGCTGTCGGCCACCACCTTGATCACACCTGCCTGGTTCACCACGAACAGGCGGCTGTCGCCCGCGCTGGCGATGCACACGGGGTTGGTAAAGCCCGTGGCCCATTGCTGCAGGGCGATGCGGGGCTTGGCCGTTTGCGCGCAGGAGATCACGGGGCAGGCCAGGGCGAAGGCGATCAATGCTTTTTTCATTTGGGGCAATTCCTCCTTGGCGAAGGAAGCCCCGAAGGTAATGGCGTATGCCGATCGGGATCGACGGCGCCACCGGTCTGCAGGGCTATCGCCTCTTGCGCGCCCTGCTATCGCGGCTTTTCCGAGTTTCCAACCACGGATGGACGCAGATAAACAGGGATAAGTGCGCGATGTGGGAAGTGGGCCACGACTTTGCGCCCGATACACGGAGAGATCCGCGATCTGTGTCCTTCCGTGTGGATCCGTGGCTCGTCAAAGTAATGGGCATGCGCCGCCAGGCGCAGTGTCAAGAGGCGATAGCCCTGGGTTCGGGCAGGGCGCAGGGGCAGGTAACGGCTACCTTTGCGGCCCTTTTCACCCCATGGGCCAACAAGAAGAGATCGCCAAGCGGCGCACCTTTGCCATCATCAGCCACCCGGACGCGGGCAAGACCACGCTGACGGAGAAATTCCTGCTGTACGGCGGCGCCATACAAACGGCAGGGGCGGTGAAGAGCAACAAGATCCGCAAGGGCGCCACCAGCGATTTCATGGAGATCGAGCGCCAGCGCGGCATCTCGGTCACCACCTCGGTGATGACCTTTGAGTACGGAGGCGTGCTGATGAACCTGCTGGACACCCCCGGCCACAAGGATTTCGCCGAGGACACCTACCGCACCCTGACGGCGGTGGACAGCGTAGTGCTGGTGATCGATTCCACCAAGGGCGTGGAGGCCCAGACCGAGCGGCTGATGGAGGTGTGCCGCATGCGCAACACGCCGGTGATCGTCTTCATCAACAAGCTGGACCTGGAGGGGCGCGATCCCTTCAGCCTGCTGGACGAACTCGAGGAAAAGCTCTCCATAAAGGTACGGCCCCTCAGCTGGCCCATCGGCGTGGGCGCCACCTTTCAAGGCGTGTACGACCTCTTCGACCACGACCTGCGGCTGTTCGAGGCCGGAAAAACACGCCGCGAATCCGCCAGCGAGCACATCCGAGACCTGGCGGACCCGCGCCTGGCGCAATTGCTCGGCGAAGGCCCCGCGGACGAGCTGCGCAGCGAAGTGGAACTGGTGAACGGTGTGTACGACCCGCTGGACCTGGCCGCCTACCGCCACGGCCACGTGGCCCCCGTCTTCTTCGGCAGCGCATTCAACAATTTCGGCGTGCGCGAAGTGCTGGACACCTTCGTGCGCATCGCCCCGCCGCCCGGCCCGCGCGAAACCGACCACGGCATGGTGCAGCCGCAGGACCCCGAGTTCAGCGGGTTTGTCTTCAAGATCCATGCGAACTTGGACCCCAACCACCGCGACCGCGTGGCCTTCCTGCGCATCTGCTCCGGCCGCTTCAGGCGCAACGTGTTCTACCACCACGTACGGCAGGACAAACAGCTGCGCTTCGCCAACCCCACCTCCTTTCTGGCCGCACAAAAAACATTGGTGGAGGAAGCCTGGCCCGGCGATGTGATCGGCCTGTTCGACACCGGCAACTTCAAGATCGGCGATACCCTCACCGAGCGCTCCAACTTCAACTTCCGGGGCATCCCTTCCTTCTCCCCCGAGCTTTTCCGCGAACTGGTGAACATGGACCCCATGCGCAGCAAGCAGCTGGAAAAAGGCATCCGCCAGCTCACCGAGGAAGGCGTGGCACAGCTCTTCACCCAGCAGCCCGGCAACAAGAAGGTGGTGGGCTGCGTGGGCGAACTGCAGTTCGATGTGATCCGCTACCGCCTGGAACATGAATACGGTGCATCCTGCTCCTTCCAGGCCATACAGGCGCACAAGGCCTGCTGGCTCACCAGCGATGATGAACAGGCGCTCCAGGCCTTCATCCGCGTGAAATCCACCCAGATCGTGCAGGACAAGGACGGCAACCCCGTCTTCATGGCCCCTTCCGCCTACATGCTGGACCTGGAGCGGCGCAACAACCCCGAGATCACCTTCCACCTCACCAACGAGTTCAAGACCCTGCAGGCATAAGCCTGGCACCCTTGGCAACCTGCCCGGGCCGCAGATGCCAATTATGTGGCACAGCGCTTGCCTGCCCGAACCGTCAAAGGATCGTTAACAACCCGGTAAACCCCGGACCCACCCTCCTATTTTTGGCCGACATGCGTACAAAGCTCACTCTGGCCCTGCTGGCTGCCGCCGCACTCACCCATGCCCAGGACAAGCGGCGCCTCCAGTTCACCATCGAAGGCACCGCCAAGGACACCATCTACCTGGCCAACTACTTCGGCAACAAGCTCTACTACACCGATACCGCCGTGGCAAACGCCAAGGGCGTTACCGTGTTCAATCGCGCCGCAGGCTACAAGCCCGGCGTGTATGCCGTGGTGATCCCGGGCCCCAAATACTTCGAGTTCCTGGTGAACGAGCCCGTGGTGGAAATGAAAAGCGACACCGCCGCGCTGAACGAGCACCTTGCCGTACAGCAATCCGTGGAGAACAAGGTGTTCCAAGGATATATCCACTACCTGGCCGACAAGAAAAAGGAAGCCGATGCCATCCGCGCCAAACTGGAAGAGGCCAAGGATCCTGCCGCCAAGGCCGGCCTGAAGGAACAGCTGAGAAAGCTGGACACCCTGATGATCAACTACCAGAAGGACCTGGTGGCCAAGAACCCCAACACACTGGCGGCCTACATCGTGAAAATAAGCATGACCCCGGCCAACACCGACGTGTACAAGGCCGACGGCAAGCTGGACAGCGCCGCCAGCTATTACAGCTACCGTGCCCATTACTGGGACAACACCGACCTAAAGGACCCGCGCAACCTGCGGATCCCCGTGTTCCAAAACCGGTTTGACGAATACATCGGCAAAGTGATCCCGCAGGTGCCGGACACCATCGACAAGTATGCCGACGACCTGATCCGCCGCATGGACGACCATGGCGACCTGTTCAAGTTCGCCGTGAACGGGATCACGTACAAGTACGAAACCAGCGACGTGATGGGCATGGACGCCGTGTTCGTACACATGGCCGAAACCTACTACTGCCCCAAGGACGGACGCAAGGGGCGCGCCGACTGGATGGCCGCCGACAAGCTGGACAAGCTCTGCGAACGGGCGCGCAAACTGGCCCCCTTGGTGATTGGGGCCAAAGCCAAGGACATCATCCTAACGGACACCACCGAGAGCAAGTGGGTGAGCATGTACAAGATGCCCGAGAAGTACGTGCTCATCATCTTCTGGGACCCGCATTGCGGGCATTGCAAAAAGACCTTGCCCACCATCCACACGGACTGGGAGACCAAGCTGAAGCCCTTGGACGTGGGGGTGTACGCCGTAGCCAAGGCCACCGACAGCACGTTGTTCAACGACTGGAAGGCCTTCATCCGCGAGAACCACCTGGAATGGACCAATGCAGGCCTTACCTGGCACGTGTACAAGGAGGCAAAAACGGCCTCTTGGAAGTTCATCCCCGAGCACACCACCATCGAAAGCCTGAACTACGCGGATACGTGGGACGTGTACAGCACGCCCCGCTTTTTCCTTGTGGACAAGGACCGCAAGATCATCGCCAAGCAGCTTGATGTGGACCAGATGGTGGAGCTGATCAAGGCGCTGAACAAGCGCGACCTGCCCAAGGAGTAATAGCATTTCGCGATAGAAGGTCGTCCAAAGATGCGCAGCTACTTTTTCGCAGGGCGATACGCGGGGATGGTTGCGTAGCGGGGCCTACGGGACCATCCTCGCGGAGAAGACATGCGGAAAAGTGCTCCATCCCGCCGTGCGGGGGAGCACGTAGATCGGATGATTTTCTATTGCGAGATGGTATAAGGCCTTCAGGCGCGCGCCGCCCGCTGCCGCAGCAGGTGGTCGGCCAGCACCAAGCAGGCCATGGCCTCCACCACGGGCACTGCGCGCGGCGCCACGCACGGATCGTGGCGGCCCTTGCCCTCCAGCACCACTTCCCCGCCCTGCCTGTCCACGCTCCGTTGGCCGCGCATCAGCGTGCTCACCGGCTTAAAGGCCACATCGAAAAGGATATCCTCGCCATTGCTGATGCCGCCCAGCACCCCGCCGCTGCGGTTGGTGGCCGTGCCGATGGATGCACCCTTGCGCACAAAGGCGTCGTTGTGCTCCGATCCGCGCATGGCAATGGCATCGAAGCCGGTGCCGAACTGCACGCCCTTCACCGCATTGATGCTGAACATGGCCTTGCCCAGGTCCGCATGCAGCTTGTCGAACACGGGTTCGCCCAGGCCCGCAGGCACCCCTTGCGCCACGCAGGAAATGCGCCCGCCGATGGTATCGCCTTGGCCGCGCACAAGCCCGATCAGGTCCGCCATGCGCTGCGCCGCCTCCGGGTGCGGGCAGCGCACCGCGCTCGCATACACTTGGTCCAGCTCCAGTTCCTGGTAGGGGATCAACAGGCGTTCCGCACCCACTTGGCTCACCCACGCCCGTACCTGCACGCCGTGCGCGGCCAGCAGTTGCCGGGCGATGGCACCGCCCACCACGCGCACCGCTGTTTCGCGCGCGCTGGCCCTGCCGCCGCCCCGGTGGTCGCGCAGGCCGTACTTCTGCTCCCAGGCCAGGTCCGCGTGGCCGGGGCGGAAGCTGTCCTGCAGGTGCCCGTAGTCATCGGACCTGGCATCCTGGTTGCGCAGGATGAAGCCGATGGGCGTGCCCAAGGTTTCACCGTTGAAGATGCCGCTGAGGAATTCCACCCGGTCCTCTTCCTTGCGCGAGGTGCCCAGCGGCGTGCTGCCGGGCCTGCGCCGGTCCAGCTCCGCCTGCACCTGCGCCGTGTCCATCCGCAGCCCTGCCGGGCATCCGTCCACCACGCCCCCAATGGCCGCGCCGTGGCTCTCCCCAAAACTGGTGAGCCTGAAAAGCTGGCCGAAGGTGTTGCCTGGCATGCGGCGAAGGTACTGGCCGCAAGGAAGCCTGCCGCTTGAAGCGGCGGCCATCCTTCCTTTGCACCTGATCTCCAATGCAGGTGCAGGGCATCGTACATCTTGACGGGCGGCTCAGCGACACGGCCGTGGTGCTGCTGCACGCCGTTACCGGCGTGGACGAAAGCCTCTTGCGCCGTGCCCGCATCCGACCTGCGGCCTCCAATTGGCTCCGCGCACCATGGTACCCGTACAGCCGCGGCGGTGCGCTCACCTTGGGCCGCACCATCTGGTTCACCCGTGCATGGTACCGCCCGGACGGGCTGGGCGACGGCAGCCTGCACGCCACTTACCGGTGGCTTCTTCACCTGGCGCATGAAGCAGGCCACCTGCCGCAAGCGCACCGCTTCGGCCTGAACTTGCCCGGCAAGGCCCGCTATGTGGCGGCGTTCGCCTGGCAGTACGGGAGCCGCGCCCTGCTCTTCAGGCGGCCCGTGCATGACGGCAGCCCACTGGAAAGGGAAGCGGACATTGGCAGGCAGGTGCTTCTGAGCATGCTGCAACCCCTTGGTGAACGGCACCCCGTGGTGGAAGCCGCGCTGCACGGCAACTTGGCTGCCGTGCAGACCTGGTGCCGGGCGGAAGGCCCGCAGTTGCTGGCCCTGCTGGCCGAAGGCCGCATGGCGCTTTCCGCCTAGTGCGCCACCACCACGCGGCACGCGCCGCCATTGCCGGCAGACCGCAGCACGTAGGTGCCCGGGGCCATGCCGCTTACATCCACGCCGCGCGCGGCTTCGGCCTTGGACGGCACGGTGCGCACCACGCGCCCGTCCGGCGCCAGCAGGAGCAACGGCCCATCGCCGCTTCCCTCCACGTGCAGCAACGCACTTGCCGGATTGGGCCATGCGTGCATGCCCGCCACCGGGGCCACCTGCGCCACGCCCGTGGTGATGTCGCCAGGGTGGTGGTAGAAACGCACCAACGTGTTCACACCGCCGGAGGTATTGATCTGCAGCACCGGCTCCTTCATGCCCATCGCGATCCACTTGTATTCGATGGTCTCCGGCTCGGGCACGGCAAAGCCCATGTTCAGTTGGTTGATGTAGATGGTATCCGTCCGCGCCAGGCGCGACTTCACGCGCAGCACCTCAAAGGTGTCCGCAGGCAGGATCAGCGTGCCCCATCCGTCCACCTCATTGCGCCGCATCTGGTCCTGGCCGTAAAAGCCCAGGGTGGGCACCGATACCTGAAAGTGGCTGAAGGAGCTGTCCACGTTGCCATAGTTCACCGGAAAGCGGTAGACCCAATCCACGGGATTACGCTGGGTGGACGTGGGCAAACCGTTCAGGTTGGCGCCGAAGCCCACGTTGCGGTAGCCCGCCGAGTTGTTCTTGTAGTAGTCGAACAGGTTGGTAAGCGACACGCCCTGCATGCCGATGGACGGGCCGCGCATGGCGAAGTTGGCCTTGTGATCGGGATAGAGCAGCGCATTGTTGAAGAACAGCTGGTAGGCCAGCGGCGTGCTGCCCACGGCCACCATGGTGTCCGCTCCTGCGGCACCTGCCACCAGGCTGCTGAAATCCCAAGTGTGGCCGGCCCCGGTGGTTGCCGCATTGGCCGTGGTGGTGGTGGTGCGGTAGCGCACCGTATCACCGGCGGAGGGCATGTCCGCCTGGGTGATGGTGATCTGCGGAAAAGCGGCCAGGCCCGACAAGGCCAGCACCATGAACGCGGGGTAACGTAGGGTTTTCATGGGACCAATGTAGTATGGTGGCAGGATCCGGCAACGCGCGTGCCCGCTTCTGCGGAAATGCCGGGCAGCACCCTGCACCTCGGCATGAGATCGGCTACAGCGCGGTTACCTTTGCCCCATGCGAGGAACCTTTCTGATCTTCCTGCTTTTTTCAGCCTCCGTGGTGTTCGGCCAGCCCAAGGCGGACCGGCGCTTGGTGCAGTTCAGCGGCGTGGTGGTCACCGGTGACAGCCTGGAGCCGGTGCCTTTCGCCAGCATCCTCACCAAGGGCAGCTACCGGGGCACCATCAGCGACGTGTACGGCTACTTCAGCTTTGTGGCCCAGGCCGGCGACACGGTGGAGTTTGCCGCCGTGGGCTTCAAGCGGGGCAGCTATGTGATCCCGGATTCACTGAAGGAAAGCAAGTACTCCATGATCCATGTGCTGATGCCGGACACGGTGATGCTGCGGCCCTTGGAAGTATACCCTTGGCCCAGCAAGGAACAGTTCCGCGAAGCCTTCATGGCGCTGAACCTGTCCGACAATGAATACCAGCGCGCCCTGAAGCACCTCAACAGCGCCGAAGCCATCCAGCGCATGGAAAACCTGCCGCCGGACGCGGGCCTTGCCGCGCACTACCAGGCCTCCATCGACAACACCCGCATCTACAACCAGGGCATGGCACCCACGGTGAACCTCTTCAACCCCATCGCCTGGGCGCAGTTCATCCAAGCGTGGCGTTCGGGAAAGCTCAAGCAACAGTAATTCCGCCGCCACGGGGCAATGCCCGTGAAAAGGCCAGCGGATGCCCGGCAAACCGGCCGTTGCCTGAAGGACCCGCCCAAGACCCAATTGCAAAGCGATGGCAACACAGCCCGAACGCGACCTGAAGGAAGTGGACATTAGCGGGTGGGCCGCAAAGGGCCAGGCCCTGGCCAAGGTGGACGGCTTGGTGGTGTTCGTTTCCGGCGCCGTGCCCGGGGATGTGGCCGACCTGCGGATCACCCGTGCAAAGAAGAACTTCATGGAGGCGGAAATGGTGCGGTTGGCAAAGCCCTCCCCGCACCGGACGACCCCCTTCTGCAAGCACTTCGGCACTTGCGGCGGCTGCACATGGCAGCACCTGGCCTACCCCGCCCAGCTCGCCTTCAAGCGGCAAGAGGTGATCGATAACCTGCAGCGCATCGGCGGCCTTGATCTGCCCGAAGTGCCGGGGACCCTGCCATCGCCGCAAGAACGCTTTTACCGCAACAAGCTGGAGTACACCTTCTCCGCACAGCGCTGGTTCACCCGCGAGGAACTGGCTGCGGGCGACCGCATAGCGGACCGCCAAGCCCTGGGCTACCACCTGCCCGGCCGCTTCGACAAAGTGCTCGACATCTCCGAATGCTGGCTGCAGCCCGCCCCCAGCGACGCCATCCGCAATTTCATCCGGGGGTATGCCCGGCAGCACGGCCTGGGGTTCTACAACATCCGCAAGCACGAAGGCTGGTTGCGCACCCTCACCATCCGCACCACCACCACCGGAGAAGTGATGGCCCTGCTGGCGTTCGGCCACGAGGATGCCGAACAGCGGGAAGCGTTGCTATCGGCACTGCACAACGAATTTCCCGCGATCACCTCCCTGCTCTGGTGCATCAACCCCAAGAAGAACGACACCATCTGGGACCTGGACATCCACGTGTTCCACGGGCGCGACCACATTGTGGAGCAAATGCCCGACGAAGGCCTTGCCCCCCTCCGCTTCCGCATCGGGCCCAAGAGCTTCTTCCAGGTGAACCCGCAACAGACCTTGGCGATGTACGGCATGGTGCGGCAGCTGGCCGGCCTGCGCGGCAACGAGCTGGCCTATGACCTGTACAGCGGGGCGGGCACCATTTCCCTCTTCATGGCGCGGCACTGCAGGCACGTAGTGGGCGCCGACATAGTGCCGGAGGCTGTGGCGGATGCGCACGCCAACGCCGCGCTTAACGGCATCGGCAATGTGGCCTTCGAGGCCGGGGACCTGAAGGACCTGCTCAGTCCCGAATTCATTACGCGGCATGGCAGGCCGGACGTGCTGGTGACCGATCCGCCGCGGGCGGGCATGCACGAGGCCGTGGTGCAACGCATCCGCGAAATGGCTCCGCCCAGCATGGTGTACGTCAGCTGCAACCCCGCCACGCAGGCACGCGACCTTGCCTTGCTGAACGACCTTTACCGGGTCACCCATGTGCAGCCCCTTGACATGTTCCCGCATACCGCGCACGTGGAAAACATCGTGCGGCTGGAACTCCGTTGATCATCGGCCCGTTCCTTCCCGGTAGCTGAACTCCGAACACGGGTAGCCATCGCGGAAGAACGTGACACCACCGTAGTAACCGGCCACGCGGCGGTACACGCTGGTCCCCTCCTCCCCCTTTACCGTTATGGTGGTGATCACGTGCAGGCGGTCCGTCTCCAATTCCTCGTTCACCACGTGTACACCAACCCGTGCCGGGGCCTCCGCGTTGGCCACGGCCCGGTCTGCGACGCTCGTTTTCACCAATTCACCTGCCGGCATGGCCATGGGCGGCACCCAAAGAAGATCGGATCGCATATCCAACGCGCCTACCGCTGCGGGCTGCACGGTGCTTTCCATGACGTGCACCATGGGCGCCACCCGGCCCACCGTAGGAGCCAGCCGGCCCTCCACCGCAGGTACATTGCCCGGGGCGGCCAAGCCGGACACCACCCCTCCCGTCCCTGCCGCGTCCACTGGCAGCACCGAAGGCACAGCTTCATCCCCCGGATGCTCGTCCCGCACCTGTTCCAGCCGCGCCACCAGCGCATCATCCTTGGCAATGCGGTAATCCGTGCTGAAGGCGAACTCACCCGTCTGTTCATCGAAGTGGATGAACCCCACGGGCCCTGCGTATTGCATCCGTTCCCCTGCACGCGCCGGTTCCAAGGTCACCTGGAACGGGAAGGTAAAGCCCGACGGCCTCCGCGCCGCCTCCGGCACCGCCGTATTGAACAGCAATTGCTTGCTGATGCACCCGGGCCGCTCAAAGGACAACAGGTACGTGCGGCCAAGCTCCATGGGCAATGTGAAATGCGCCAGTCCATCGGTCCGCATCTCCGCATCCCCTTCTTTGGACACCACGATCATGCGGGCACCTTCCAAGGGTAGCCGTTTCACGACCAGGATGCCGTCCACATTCAGCGCGGCATGTCCGCTTGCCAGGCTGGAACAGGCCATGGCGGCCATCCATCCAACCACTTTCCGCACGGGTTTCATTTTCTCTGGGCTTGGGTTCACCGCCACGTGAAAATCCCATACCACAAACCCTTCGCGACAGGAACCGGCACCGCTGCCGGCCATGTCAAGCACAGTTCAGGGGCTTGGCAACCGGTATTGCAGGCAGCCGCCAACGCCCCTTGTGGAACCCATTTCCCAAGCTGCCCGGGAAAGTCCATATCCATGGGCACCTTCGATCATGGCACAGATCTTGGCGCATGCCTGCGCGAACCCACATACCACGATGGCACGGATCAACCTCATTCCATCCCGCACCGTACAGATCGCCTTGGCTGCAATCCTGTCAGGTGCGGCGACCATGGCACCAGCCCAGGAAAAAACCGACGGCTGGCCCTTGGTCTTTTCCTCCGGCGACGACCAAGTACAGGTATTCAAGCCGCAGCCCGAGACCTTTGACGGCACCAGCTTCACGGCCCGGGCAGCGGTGGCGGTGCAGCGCAAACAGGACGCGTCGCCCGTTTTCGGCGCGGTATGGGGCAATGGCACCTTGGCCGTGGACCGCACCTCGCGCGTGGGAAAGCTCACCGCCTTCAAGGTGACCGATGTCCGCTTTCCGGGAATCACCGACACAGCCGAGCAACTGCGGATAAAGACAATGCTGTCGGACGGCATCTTGGCCCATGCGCCGCCCATCGACCTGGACTGGATGGTGGCCGCCCTGGAGGAAGAAAAGAAATCGGACTCCTCCTATGACAATGCCCCGCCGGAGATCATCTACCGCAACAAGCCGAGCATGCTGCTGTACGTGGACGGCGACCCCATCTATGAAAAGGTGAAGAACACCGCCAACGGAAACAGCGACGGCGTGTACGCCGCCAACGGACCCGCCGTGGAGCGCGTGGTGAACACACCCTTTTTCCTGGTGCGCACCGAAGGCAAAGAGTACTGGCTGTACGGCTCGGGATTGTGGTACAAGGCATCCGATTTCAAGGGACCGTGGAAAGACGAGCGGAGGGCACCGGAATATCTGGAGCGGCTCGCGGCCAAGGTGGATACCAGCTTCAAGGCGGACAAAAATGAAAAACACGACATCATCCCCGATGTGGTGGTGACCACCAAGCCCGCCGTGCTGCTGGACGTGAACGGTGCGCCCCAAATGCAGCCGTACGACAATAGCTCCCTGATGTACGTGACCAACACGGACAAGGACCTGTTCATGGACATACCCACCCAGGAATACTACTTCCTTGCATCGGGCCGCTGGTATGCCACCAAGGACCTTCAGAACGGGCCATGGCGCTATGTGGCGGCCGATGCGCTGCCCGCTGAATTTGCCAAGGTGCCCGAAGGTTCCGCCAAGGACGGCATACTGGCGCACGTGGCAGGCACGCCCGCCGCACGCGAGGCCGTGCGCGATGCCAGCATTCCGCAAACCGCACAGGTGAACCGCAATTCAGTCAACCTGACAGTGAACTACGACGGCAGCCCGCAGTTCCGCACCATTCCGGGCACCAGCATCACCGCCGCCACCAACGCCAGCACCACCGTGCTGCTGATAAACGGCGTATACCATGTATGCGACAACGCCGTGTGGTACGAAGGCAATTCGCCCGACGGCCCATGGGTGGTGAGCACCTCCGTGCCCGCCCAGGTAAATGACATTCCGCCCTCGGACCCCGCCTACCGCGTGCGCTACGTGTACATCTATGACTACACGCCCGACGTGGTGTACATCGGCTACACGCCCGGCTACCTTGGCAGCTATGTGCAATCCGGCGTAGTGATCTACGGCACGGGCTACTACTACAATCCATGGCGGGGCGCGTACTGGTATCCCCGTCCCTACACCTGGGGCTTCAACATGTACTACAATCCGTGGTATGGCTGGGGGTTCGGCGGTGGATGGGGCTTTGATTGGTTCTATCCCTCCTGGAATTACTACGGCTACTACAGGCCGTATGCCTGGGGCTGGTGGGGGCCCTATGCCTACTGCCCCCCCTCCTACGGCTATTGGCACGGATACGGAAACTACAATGGCCACTACAATGGAAATGGCTACTACTACGGCCACCGCCCGGGCATGGCGGCCGGCAACCCCGGCTTGGGCCGCGCAGGCAGCTCTGCGGCCCTTGCGCGCAGCACCAACCTGTACGACAACCACCGCCTGCCGGGCATTACGCCCGCACAGGTGGGCAGGCCGTTCGCCGACCGGGCGGCAGGCAACACGGCCAGGGGCACGATGGAACGCAACAACGGGCAACGCGGGACCAACACGGAGCGGAGGGATTACTTCACCGACCGCCAGGGGAACGTGTACCGCTCCGAGCAAGGCAGGACGGAGGAATTGCGCGACGGCCGCTGGAACGCGGTGGCCCGGCCTGAGAACCGGGAACCTGGGCCCGGGGGAACCGGCACCATGGACCGCAGCGGAGCCACCCAACCTGCACGGGGCGCCGGCACCACAAATTGGCAGAACAATGGCGGCATGGACCGCAACGGAGCCACGCAACAGCAGCGTCAACCCGTGCCTTCCACCAGCCAACCCGACAATTCCGGACGTGACAGGCAGGCCGCACCTGAGCGGGCGCCCCAAATGGAGCGCAACAACAACCCTTGGATGATCCAACAGGAGCGCACACGCGGCGACCAGCGCGTGAACGACTTCCGCGGCTGGCAGGAAGACCGCGGGGGCCAACGCCAGATGGAAGCCCCCCGCATGGAACGTTCGGCCCCCTCCATGGGCGGCCGCAGCGGTGGTGGCGGTGGTTTTGGTGGCGGCGGCGGTGGCGGCACCAGGGGCGGCGGAGGCGGACGCCCGCGCTAATTAGGGTCAATGTGCAACAACCGGGGAGGCAGGGCCATGGTCTTGCCTCCCCTTCTTGCATTTGGTGCCTGGCCCCGCCTGCACGGCAGTCTGCGGGCCGCCTGCCAAGACCCCTTCACCAATTTTCGGGACCGATTAGCCTGCTTCCTCCCCATTTTTGCCCGAATCGGGAATGGAAACGGCAGTGGTGATCCTCAATTGGAACGGCAGGAAATGGCTTGAACAATTCCTGCCCGGCGTGCTTGCGCACACCGCCGCCGATGCCCGCGTGATCGTGGCGGACAACGGGAGCACGGACGATTCCGTGGCATGGGTGCGTGCGCATGCCCCCGGGGCGGAAGTGATCACCCTTGCGGAAAACCGCGGGTTTGCCGGAGGATACAACGCCGCCTTGGCCCAGGTGGAGGCCAAATACTACGTGCTCCTGAACTCCGACGTGGAGGTAACCCCGGGCTGGGCGCGCATTCTGCAGGAGCACATGGACGCCCGGCCGGACATGGCCGCCTGCCAGCCCAAGATGCGCAGCTTCCACCAGCGCAACCGCTTCGAGCATGCGGGCGCCGCCGGCGGCTACATCGACCGCAACGGGTACCCCTTCTGCAGGGGGCGCATCTTCGACCTCACCGAGGAGGACCATGGGCAGTACGATGATGACCGTGACGTGTTCTGGGCCACCGGGGCCTGCCTGATGATCCGCAGCGGGGCCTTCCGGGAAGCGGGCGGGTTTGATGCCCGCCTCTTCGCCCACATGGAGGAGATCGACCTCTGCTGGAACCTGCGGCGGCGCGGCTGGCGCATCGGTTACGCCCATGCGGCCACGGCCTTTCATGTGGGCGGCGGCGCCTTAGGCTACGGCGATCCGCGCAAGACCTTCCTGAACTTCCGCAACAGCCTGGCCGTGCTCACCAAGCACCTGCGGTCGCGATGCATCCATGCGCGCATCCTGCACCGCATGGCGTTGGACGTGTTCGCCGCGATCAAGTTCCTTTCCGAAGGCCACGCCGCGCATGCCCGCCAGGTGGGGCTTGCCCACAGGCAGTTCCTGCGCTGGCTGCCCGCGCTGCTGCGCGAACGCCGGCAACTGCGCGCCACCGAACGCCGGCCCGACCTCACCGGCATGTACCACCGCAGCATCGCCTACGACCGGTACATCCTCGGCTGGCGCACCTTTCCGCAGCTGGATGCCCGCGCCTTCGATCAGCCCCGCCGCAGCAGGTGATCCACCGCCAGGCGGTAGCCCTCCAGCCCGAACCCCGTGACCACCCCGGCGCAATGCACCGCCGTAAGGGAGCGCTGCCGGAAATCCTCCCGCGCGTGGATGTTGCTGATGTGCACCTCCACCACGGGCACCTTCAGCCCGGCCAGCGCATCGCGCAGGGCCACGCTGGTGTGCGAATAGCCGCCCGCGTTCAGCACCACCCCGCCGCACTGCGCCTCGGCCGCGCGCAGCGCCTCGATCAGCTCCCCCTCGTGGTTGCTCTGGAACAGGTCGATCACATGCCCGGCACATTCCTGCTGCAATTGGCGCAGGTAATCAGGGAAGGTGCGCGTGCCGTAGATGGCCGGCTCCCGGGTGCCAACCAGGTCCAGGTTGGGGCCGTTGATGATGCGGATGTGCATGGCGTTGCGCAAAAGTGGGCATTCCCGCGCTTCCGGCACCACCCCGCCCGGGCGAACTTTGCGCCATGCAATGGGAAAAGGCCCTGGCCGGGTTCCGCGTTTACCTGAAACTGGAGCGCGCCCTGAGCGCCCGCACCGTGGAGGCCTACCTGCGCGATGTGGCCAAGCTGCGCTCCTTCGCCGAAGCCCTGCACCCTCCCCTGGCCCCGGACGCGCTGCAGCTGGACGACCTGCAGGCCTTCATCACCGCACAGGCCAAGCAGGGCCTGATGGCCACCAGCCAGGCACGCCTGCTGAGCGCCGTGCGCGGATTCCACAAAAGCATGCTGCTGGAAGGCCTGATCACCGCAGACCCCACCGAGCTGTTGGAAAGCCCGCGCACCGGCAGGCACCTGCCCGACTTCCTTTCGGTGGAGGAGATCGATGCCCTGGTGCAGGCCATCGATATGGCCAGGCCCATGGCCCACCGCGACCGCGCCATGCTGGAAACCCTGTACGGATGCGGATTGCGGGTGAGCGAGCTCTGCTCCCTGCGCATCAGCAGGCTGCACTTCGCGGAAGGCTTCCTGCGCGTGGTGGGCAAAGGCGACAAGGAGCGCATTGTGCCGGTGAGCCCCGAGGCCGTGAAGCAGATCGGCATCTACAGGGAGCAGGAACGGAACCACCTGCCGGTGCAGCCCAAGGCCGGGGACCTCCTTTTCCTGAACGCTCGCGGCGGCGGGCTGTCGCGCGTTTCGGTCTTCAAGCTGGTGAAGGCCCTGGCCGCAAAGGCGGGGATCCGCAAGACCATCAGCCCGCACACCTTCCGCCATTCCTTCGCCACGCACCTGGTGGAAGGCGGTGCCGACCTGCGCGCCGTGCAGGAGATGCTGGGCCACGCCAGCATCACCACCACCGAGATCTACACCCACCTGGACCGCGAGTACCTGCGCAGCAACATCATGCGCTTCCACCCGCGTGCCAAGGCCGGCGCCTAACGGGCAGGGCAGACGCATCTAAAATCAAGCAATCAATTCACCGACATGAAAATCAGGGATTTGAAGTTGGCCCTTCGGCTCCGCTCAGGGCAGTTCATGTTTATCATCCACTCACTAACGATACTTTGCCCTGAGCGGAGCCGCTCCTCGGACTTGCTCGGAGGGCCAACCAAGTACAGCCATCGGTGGTTTTTCAAGCCAGGTGAACATTCCTGTGCTTGATACTATCCTGGCTTGGCAAATTTGATGTGTTTGCCCTGGCCTAACGGGCCACCACGAACATGGCACGGCCAAGGCCGGTGCCGGACAAGGCCCGCACCTGCAGCACATAGGTGCCCGCCGCCAGGCGCGACACGTCCAGCCGCACGGGTTGCCCCTGCGCCGCCGTGCAATAGGCCTGCAGCTCTGCCCCGCCATTGGCATTGAAGATGGTGGCCTGCACCAATTGGCCCTGCATGGCCTTCCCCACTTCCACGCTGAGGTGGCCGCTTGCCGGCACCGGGTAGGCCAGCAGCGCCTCCACCGGTGCCTCCGGCCCCGCCACGCCCACAAAGGTGCCTTTGCCAAAGGCATATTGCCCCTTGCGCAGCACGCTTATATCGATGTATCCCGACCCGTCGGTGAGCACCCCTGCATGCACGCTTTGGTCGGCGCACACCTCCCACGGCATGGAGGGATCGGGGCGATAGAGCAGCATCACCCCGGATTCGTCGGTGCCGAGCATGGCGTGGTCCAGCGAGGAGGTGCTGAGCGCGGCATACGCCAGGCGCCCGCGCAACTGGGTGCCAGCGGGCCACAGGCCGTCCACGGTCCAATAGTGGGTGGTGCTGATCTCGCTGATCCCCGCCGCCAGGTCCGCCTCCGGCGCCGCCCAGATGTGCTCAAAGCGGATCAGCGCCGTGTCCGGCAATTGGTCCACGTACAGGCGGAAATCCACGCGGGGCTGGGTTTGCGGCACGGCCACGCCGGGCACCAGGGTGCGCTCGAAATCCATGCGCGCCTGGTTCAGGCGGTTGTGTCCGTTGAGCACGGCCATCACCGGTTGAAACCCGCAGGACAAGGAGAGGTCGGTGAATTCGCCGCCTGCCGTGCGCAGGTATTCCTGGCGCTGCCCCTGCGCCCCGATGAGCGTGATGTCCAACGGCACCGCGTGGTGGAACACCGAGGCCCCGCGCAATTTCTGGCGAATGGACAAGTCCGCCTGCCACTGGCCGCCCGTTTGCTGTGCCTGCATGGCCTGCACCACGAACACCGAAAAGCCAGGCGCAAACACCTGGTCCGTGAAGAAGGGGTGCAGGTCGTACCCGGTGGCGGATTCCAGCGCATCGCGGAAGCCGGCAGCATCCAGGGTGGTGTAGGCGTGCAGCTGCTGCACCTGGTGCATGCCCTGCCGGAAGAGCGTATCGCCCAAATAGCCGCGCAGGTTATGCACCACCGAAGCCCCCTTGTAGTAGGTGGTGAGGCCGTAGATGTATGGATCGGGCATGGGCGACAGGGGCTGGAAGCCGCCGTCCTGCGCGTCGGCGTTCTTGAGCACGTACAGCTGGTTGTCCTTCACGGCGTTCACAAAGGCCGGCTGCCCGCCGATCCATTCCTCCACCAGGTGCTTGCTGTATTCTGCGGGCCCTTCCTTCAGCCACATGTCCTGCTGGGTGCGGGGCGTCACCATGTCGCCCCACCAATGGTGGCCCAGCTCATGGCTCAGCAGCCCGCGGTTGTCGGCCTGCGGCTGCGCGGTCATGAAATCAGGGAAGGCGATGTTGGTGGGAATCTCCAGGGCGCCATCGGTGGTAAGCACATAGCCTACGCGCTGCCAGCCATAGGGGCCATACCAGAACTGGCAGGCATCGATGGCCGCGCCCACATCGGCCATTTTAGCTGCCATGGCGGAGAGCTTGGCCGGCTTGGCCGTAAGGCGCACGGGAACGTCCCCATAGGCCCCGGTGTGGACATAATTGCTGTCCCGGTAATCCGCCACGGCAATGGCCGAAAGGTGGGTGGGTATGGGCTGGCCGAAGTTGAAGGAACGGATCACCGTATCACCGCCCAGCTGCACTTCGCCCAGGAAATCGCCCTGGCAGTGCGCCCTGAAGGTGCCTGCGCTCTTCACATGGTAGGTGTAGGTGGCGCGCTCCACGAAGGAATCGAAGCACGGGTACCAGACCTTGCCGAAGTTGGGCGGAACGGTGGAGAGGCCGATGCCGAGGTTGTAGATGTAGCCGCTCTCGAAATAGAAGCCGCCCCACTGCGGATCGCGGCGCGGATGGCCATGGTAATGCACGGTGATGGCGCGCTGGGCGCCGATGTCCGGCGGGGAGGGGAAATCCACCCGCAGGTGCATGGTGTCCTGGCTGAACGGGAGCGTGCCCTCCGGCGCGGTAACGGAATCCACGGTGAGGCCCCAAAGCTCGAACCGGATAAAGGTTTGGTCGGCCATCAACGGGGTGAAGGTGATGGTGGTGGCGGCCTGTATCTGCTGCCCGTTGTAATCGGTGACGTCGATGGCGATGTCGTAGTGCAGGATGTCGAAAGTGTCGCTGCGCGCGATCACCTCGTCGATCAGGGCCCGTTCGGCGGCGGTGGGAACGGGCTGGGCGGCGGGATGCTGGCGGAAGTAGTGGCAACCCACCTGGAAGGGCTGCGCCATGGCGCCTGTGGCAGCCAGCAAGGCGCCGCCGAAAAGCATGCGATGCGGAACGGGCATGGATGGACAGGGATCGGGGTTCGGCCCCGAAACTAATTCTTCCTCCTGCAAGGTCCCCTTCGGGAGGTCTTGAGGGAGCAAGATCCTCTTCCTGCAAGGTCCCCTTCGGGAGACCTTGAGGGAGCAAGATCCTCTTCCTGCAAGGTCCCCTTTGGGAGACCTTGAGGGAGCAAGATCCTCTTCCTGCAAGGTCCCCTTCGGGAGACCTTGAGGGAGCAAGATCCTCTTCCTACAAGGTCCCCTTTGGGAGACCTTGAGGGAGCAATACATGATCGGATGATTGTAAAAGGCACGAGCGTGGACGCCCGCGCCAGAGAATGGGGCCAGAGAAGGGGCCTTCTATTCCCGCACCACCCGTTGCGCCAGGCCCGCTGCACGGGTGTATAAAAGGTACACCCCGGGAGCAAGGGGTGCGAGGTCCAGCACTGCGATATTGCCGCCAAGGGTGGCGGCCACCTGCACGCCTCTGCCATCCACTGTAGTAAGGCGCAAGTGCTCAATTGGGGAATTGGAGCGGACCTGCAGGCGGCCGGTAGTGGGGTTGGGGAAGAGGCAGGCGGTGTTACTGTCGGTTGCACCGGACCGGTATTCGCCCACGGCCATGAATGGATCGCACCGGCCCGGGCCAGGCATAGGGTAGCGGGTTGAATCCAAGTAGCTCATGCATTCCAGGTGCAGCTGGTAATTGGACACGTTTACCCACGGCTCACTGAACAGGCCCCACGCGGCACCTATGCCTTCTATCCATCGGCCTCCCTCGCTGAGCTGCACCACCTGCCGTCCTTCCAACTGAGGGTCCGGGCCAGCGCTGTTCACCACCACCGGGGAAAGCTGGCCCTGGCCGGACAGTGCTGTTTCATGGTACACCAGCAAGGTATCGCCCGGCAAAGCCGAAAAGTCATACAGCAGCACCTCCTGTGTTTCGCCGGCCGGCACGTACCACACCCTGCCCGCCGCCTCGCGGAAGGCCCCCTTATAAGTGCCCGGGCAATAGTGCAATTGCACATAGGGCAAACCATTGACGATGGTGTCGGCACCATTCACGCAATAGCTCTCAGCCTGCATCAGCGTAAACACGGCGGTGGGGAAGGAAGGTTGCACATTGTACAGTGTGTTCACCCATACGGCACCGCTGTCCGGCATGGGAAACTGCGCCACGGCACCGCCTGCCATGGACAAAAAGACCAAGATGAACGTGGACCGCCGCATTGTGGTTTGTTTTCAGGTTAAGACGCAATTCCCAGGAAAAACGCTGCTTGGTATTGCCCCCAACCCTGCCAGGCGAGCGGGCATGGCCATGTGCCACGCAGCATACGGCCTTCCGGAGCGCTCTTGCACATGACCGCCCGTTAGCGCGCATGTTCGGTTAAGTGTCGGCGCAAATCGGCGACCCATACCCTTGTCCTGCACGGGCGTGGGCGCTCGCGCCAGAGAGGGGGGCGCGCCAAAAGCAGCCTGCCCGATTCCGGCCACGATCGCCTTAACTGCATCTTTGCCTACCTTTAGGCTGGTTTTCAACACGAATTGAAAACTTAACAGGAAGCCCCCCTGTTGTTAATGCGGGCACCCTTGGGATCGGCGATCTTTGCAACATGAAAAGGCGGGTACACGGCCATTCATTTCGGCGCACATCCTTCGCCAGCAATAGGCACGGACTGCAGCTGGCCCACAGGCTTCCGCTTGTTCTATTCCTGTTGGTTACCGTGCTTGGCGCCTGGGCCCAGGGCCAGGAAGATTTTGAGAATATTCCCACAGGTACCCCAACCACTTACACAAGCCGCACCTGGACCGGCACGGATGGCGTGATATGGACGGCCTCCAATGCGCGCACGGACCAAACCTTGACCAACAAGGCGATCTGCACGAACTTGAACGGCACCGTTACCTCTCCAACATACACGGGCGGCATGGGCGTGCTGCAGTTCAATTATGTGCGTGCATACACCGGCACAAGCCCGCGCACCATCCAGGTGTGGGTGAACGGCATACAGCGGGGTGCAAACATCACCGTAAATGCCAGCTCGGACGTGGTGCAATCCTATTCGGCGGCCATCAACGTAAGCGGCAATGTCTTTTTGGAGCTGCGGACCTCGGGCGCACAGATAAAGATAGACGACATTGAATGGACGGCCTTTGCGGGGGGGGCCATGGTGAACTTTGCATCTGCCAGCGCCTCCGTGATGGAGAATGCCGGCAGCTACACGGTGAACCTGCCGATAAGCCCTGCCACGGCTGCCGCAGGCACCATCACCGTAAGCATTGACAACAGCAGCACGGCGGTGTACGGGGCGGGCAACAACTACACCACCACGCCGGCCGCAGTGGCGGGCACCATCACCCTCAGCGTAGCGGCCGGGGCCACCATGGCCAGCTTCACCGTCAACCTGATCGACGACAACATCACCGAGCCCAACAAGACCCTTCTTTTCGCGATCACGGGCACCTCGTCGGGCATGTACATCAGCATCCCCGACCAGTTCACGCTGACCATCGTGGAGGATGACACCAACCCCACGATCAGCTTCACCACACAAACCATCAGCGCCTTGGAGAGCGCGGGGGCGCAAACCTTCATCCTCAACTTCCTGCCTACCACACATCCCTCCGGCACGGTCACCATCCAGATCACCAACGGGCCGGGGGTGGTATACGGGGCGGACTACACCACCAACCCCAACGGGAGCTCGGGGAGCTTCACCATCACCTTCGGCCCCAACGTGGCCAGTATTTCCTTCACCGCCACCCTGATCAACGATGCGGTTCCTGAGCCCACCCGCACGGTCACCTTCACCATCAGCGCCATCACCCCGGGTGTGCTGATCGGCACCAAGAAAACCGCCACGTTGGTGATCATTGACGATGATTCGCCGCCAACGACCCTGGCTGCCGGTGACCTTGCCGTAGTAGGGGTAAACGCCAATGAAGGTGCTTGCGGCGGCAATACTGGCGAGGACCGCATCAGCTTCTTCTGCTTCAAGGACATCTTGTACGGCACGGAGATCATCCTCACCGATAACGGCTATGAACGGTGCAACCCGGGGAAATGGGGAAACTCCGAAGGCACGGTGCGCATGAAGCGCACGGGGCCCACCATCCCGGCCGGCCAAGTGATCACCTTCAAGATCCTGAACAGTTCCGGATCGGGCAATATAATCTCCGTGGCCCCGGACAACCAATGGAGCTGCACCTCGCTGAACAACCCTTCGGGCGCACCCGCCACCTCGGTGAACATGAACAACGGCGGAGACCAGCTCTTCTTCATGCAGGGCGGCACCTGGAACAGTGGCACCTACACCAGCGGGGCCAACGACCATAATGCCACCTACAACGGCACCATCCTGTACGCCTTCAGCACCAACCCCACTTACCCGTGGTCCGCTTCCTGCACCACCAACCCCAACCAACGCAGCAACCTGCCCCCGGGGATCGAATGCTTCAGCATGGCCCCTACGCTAGCCTCGGACTTCAACAAATACAGCGGCCCCATCACCACCGCCACCCAGCGCGATTGGATCATCCGCCTGGAGACCACCACCAACTGGAGCACATACACGAGCTGTGGCGCATACAACTCCACCGGGTACAACTGGATGACGGCCCCGGTGCTGCCGATCACACCCGGTGCGATGACGCCAGGGCTGTGGCGGGGCGCCATCAACACCGACTGGTTCGAGTGCCGCAACTGGGACGATGCCCGGATCCCCACCGTGCTGACGCCCGTGGTGATGGATGCCACGGCGCTGAACCCATGCAACGTGGGGATAAGCCCCGGCCTGCAGCCCGGCGGCACGGCCGTGTGCGCCTCGCTGTGGCAGCACTTCACCTCCACCGCCCCGCGCTACCTGTACGTGCAGCCCAACAGCACGCTTAACGTGGCCGGGCTGATGAAGGTGGAGAACACCAATGCCACCGCCCTTACCGACCTGGTGATGACCAATGCCAAGCTGAACGCGGGCACATTGGAAATTTCCGGCAACGCCTTGGGCACCTTCGGCACCACACTGGCCGCAAACTATAGCGGCAGCCAGGTGACCGTGGCGGGCAACCTCACCATCGGCGCCGGCGCCATGCTGAACCTGCAGAACGGCGCGGGCACCAGCGGCCTGCTGCAGCTGGGCGGCAACTTCACCAACCTGGAGAATGAACTGCACTTCGGCGACAACTTCGGCCAGGTGGTACTGAACGGCACGGGCGACCAGTACATCCAGAACAGCAACCCGCTGGAATACTTCTACGACCTGAAGGTGGCCAAGTCCGGCGGCTCGGTCTTCCTTACCGCGCCCATTGCGGTGCGCCATGAGCTGAACCTCACCCAGGGGCGCGTGTTCACCACGGCCGCGGCGCTGCCCACGCTGCTTGCGGGCACCACCGCCATCAACGCCAGCAACGCCAGCTTCATCCACGGGCCGCTGAAGAAGGTGGGCGACACCGACTTCACCTTCCCGGTGGGCAAGGCCAACAGCTACCGGCCCGCCTCGCTATCGGCCATCACCGGCGGATCAAGCGCGGCGTTCACCGGCGAATACTTCAATGCCTCGGCCCAAGGCACCATCGGCTGGGCGCATGATTGGCCGCCGATCAACCATGTGAGCGACTGCGAATACTGGCGGATCGACCGCAGCGCCGGCGTGCCCAACGCCCGCGTGACCCTGACCTGGCGCGCCCCGGAAAGCTGCGGCGTGGACAATCTGCCGGAGATGCGGACGGCCTACTGGGACGGTACGATGTGGATAGACCGCGGCGGCTTCAACACCACCGGCACCAACGCGGCCGGCAGCGTTTCCACCACCTTGGTGGAAAGCTCCTTCCTGCAGGCGGCCAACTACTGGACCCTGGCCTCGCACAGCGTGAGCAACCCCCTGCCGGTGGAGCTGCTGTCCTTCACCGCCGTGCCCGCAAACACCATGGTGGACCTGTACTGGAGCACCGCCAGCGAAAAGGACAATGCCTTCTTCACCGTGGAGCGCAGCGCCGATGCCGATCGCTTCTCCCCGCTGCTGCAAGTGCCGGGTGCGGGCAACAGCCAGGCCCTGCTGCACTACCGCAGCGAAGATCCGCATCCGCTGGACGGACTGAGCTACTACCGCCTGCGGCAAACCGATAGCGACGGCACCTCCAAGGTGAGCGCGGCGGTGCCCGTGTTCTTCCGGGGCGAAGCGCACGGCCTTACGGTGCTGTACGACGGCAACGGCGCATGGCTGCAGCACCACTTCCCGGCGGGCAGCACATACGCCGTGATGGACGCCACCGGGCGCGTGCTGCTCTCCGGGCGCGTGGAACACGAGGGACCGATGCGCATCCCTGCGGACCACTTGGCCAGCGGCACCTACCTGATCCGCATCACCGACGGGGAGGCCAGCGAGGCCACGCGGTTCTTCCACTGAGCGGAACACGAGGGGCCGATGCGCATCCCTGCGGCCCCCTTGGCCAGCGGCACCTATCTGATCCGCATCACCGACGGGGAGGCCAGCGAGGCCACGCGGTTCTTCCACTGAGCGGAACACGAGGCTGCGGGGGCCTATGCCTCCTGGTGCAGCACCAGCATGGGCACCGTGGTGTGTACCGCCATGCGCTTGGAGGTGCTGCCCTGGAAGATCCGCTGCAGGAAACTCCTTTGCCGGTGTACCACGGCCACCAACTGTGCGGCATGGTCCGCAGCATAGGCGTCCAGCGCCGCGCCCACATCCTCACCGGACACGGTGGCCATGCTGTGCGGCAGCCCGGCCAACAGCGCCTTTGCCACATGGCCCGGATGATCCTCCCCGCCCACATGCACCACATGCACGTGCGCCCCGCACCGGGCGGCGATCTCCAGCAACGGCTGCAGTGCCCGGGGATCCACGGGCTGCCCGTCATCGGCCAGCACAATATCCTTGATCGGTGCAGCCTCCCACTGGCCGGGCACCGCGATCACCGGCAGGTGTACCCCGGTGACCACGGCGGCGGTATTGCGCCCCACGGGGCCGTACCTGCCCTCCCCCTGCGTGCCCATCACCACCACGTCCACGGCCTTGGCACGGTGCAGGTCGGCGATGGCCTGTACCAGCGGCTCGTTACTGTTGCGCACGGCCACCTGGATCCGCCCGGCCTGCCTGCGCATCCGCTGCTCGATGCGGCGCAGGCCCGTGATCGAATCCAGCTCCGGGTCCGCATCCAGGGCCACCAACGCATGGCGGTACGCGGGTTTGAGGTACGTGTTGAGCAGTGTGTACTGTACATCATGGGTGCCATAGACCTGCAAGGCGAACAAGGCCGCCTTGTAGGATGTATCGCCGAAATCCGTGGGCAACAGAACGTGTCTCATCGGGTGCTGTATGGTGGTTGCGCTGCAATGCAGCACAAAGTTGATCAGATCCCCCTTGCAAAATGGCGACAATTGTCACCTGCTCCCGCGCAAAAAACCCGCATCTTCGCCACAATGCCCGCACGGCCTGCAAAGGCGCATCCACACGCAAGTAAAACCTTAACACAAACCGCCATGAACGATAACAAGGAAGCCATGTATGCCGGCCTCGGCCATCTGTTCTACAGCATTGCCGCCAGCGACGGCCAGGTGTCAGCCGAGGAAAGCGGCAGACTGAAGGGGCTCGTCAGGGAGCAATGGATGCCCACGGAGCGGGAGCGCGATGAGGCCGGCACGGACCTGGCCTACTACATTGAGATCGGCTACGACCATGCCCGCGCAGGGAAGATGAAAGCCGACCAGGCCTTTGCTGAATTCAAGGCCGTGCATGCGGCCCACAAGGAGCTTTTCGACCCGAGCACCCGCAACCTGGTGACCCGCACGGCGCAAGCCGTGGCTGATGCCTTCGGCGGGCGCAGCCAGCATGAAAAGCGGATCCTGGAGCGCCTGAAGGAGGTGTTCCACTGAACAGCGCGGCTAAAGCGGCAACACGCTGAAACGCGGGTCTAGCGGGTCCAGCGCATCCAGCAGGCGGTCCAGAAAGGCCGGTCCTTCACGGGCGTACCACGGCAGGAAATTCTCCCTGCGCTCCTGCAGGCCGCCGGCGGGAAAGAAGCGGCCGTACACGCGCCCCAACCGGTCCAACGGCTGCTGCTCCCGGCACTTGGCGGCCCGCAGCAGCTTCCGTCCCACGGCATCCAGGCCGTGCATGGCGCGCGCTTCCGCCGCAAGGACGGCCCCCTCCAGCGTGGGGTCGGCGGCCCTGGCCCGCTCCCGCAACGCCGCATACAGGCTGGCCGCGAGCGCGCGTTCGGCGTCCACCGAAACGGGGAACGGCGCCAGGTGGCTCGCCACTTGCGCACGCAACGCCTCCAGGGGGCGGAAAAGGTCCGCCACGGAAAGCCCAAGGCGTTCAAGGGCCTCCACATCCTTGGGCCCGATGAACGCGGCGGAAGTGCGGAGCAGCAGCACGGGCATGGGCACCTGCACGGCCTGGAACAGCCAGCGCAACTGCATCCAATAGGCCAGTTCGCCGCCGCCGCCCACATACGCGATGTTCGGCAGGATGGTCTCCTGGTACAGGGGGCGCAGGAGCACGTTGGGCGAAAACCGTTCCGGGTGCGCCTCCAGTTCGGCGTTCAGTTGATCGAAGGTGAACGCCGGTCCGCGATCGAGGACTTGGTACTTGCCGTTTTGCTGTTCGATGCGCGCGCGCTTTCCGGGGCTGAGGTGGAAGATGTTGATGTCCCGCGCGAAGGCCTGGCTGCGCCAATGGCCCGCCAGTTTTTCGTTGGCGTAATGCACGGTACGTGCGGCCACCTGGTTGGTGAGCTCCTCGGCCATCACCGGCGCGAAGAGGCGCTTGAGCTCCGGATCATCCGCATCCAGCACCAGCACGCCGAAGCGACCGAAGAGCGCATCGGCAAACAACCGGGTGGCCTGGGCCAGCGTGTGTTCCGGCCGGTAGCAGCGGCGCAGCAGGTCGCGCATCGCATCGGCATCCGCGCCCCGGCCCAACAGGGGTTCCACCTGGGCCAGCACCGCTTGGATCCCCTCCAGCTTCAAGCGGCCCACGGCACCGGCAGGCGCGCCCGGCCATTGCACCTTGGCGCCATTGATGAACGCGTGGTCGATCTCCGCTCGGTCGTGGTCTTCGGTGGCCAGCCAGAACACGGGCACCACCGCCCTGTCCGGTGTGGAAAGCCGCCGGGCCAGTTTCACCACGTTCAGCACCTTGAAGGGCACGTACAACGGGCCGAGGAAAAGGCAGAGCTGGTGGCCGGTGGTAACGGTGAGCGTGGAGGGAAGCTCCAGCAATTGCAGGTTCTGGCGCACCGCCGGATCCACTTGCATGCCCGCATACTGTTGCTGAAGTACGCGGCAAAGCACCTCGCGCTTAGCGGGATCGAAGGCCCTGGCGGAGGCCGCCTGGCGCAGCCCATCCTCATCCGGCGGCCACTGGTGGAACTCCCTGAGCTGCGGATCGCCGGCCAGGTAATCCTCCACCAATCGGCTAAACCGGCCCGTTTCCGCATACGGAATGGCGATGCGTTGCATGGAGCGCGAAGGTAAGGGGCCGCTGCCGGGGCCATTTGCGCGAGGCGGCGGTAGGCCATGCGCCTGGCGGCGTATGCACATACTGATTTTGAACCGCGGATAAACACGGATGGACGCGGATGGGGAAATCATTTTTGAGCGGGCCATGCGTGCCATGCGCCTGGCGGCG
>JAFEAI010000124.1 GCA_018266475.1 Bacteroidota bacterium | reverse complement strand
TGGACCTTGCGGCCCCACCAGCGATACGCCGGTTCCCCAGCTGCTTCCGGTCTTCGGTCCGAAGAGCATGTTGCTCGCCGTATTGATGTAGAAATCACCGTTGGTGCCCGTGCCAGCCGCCGGATTGCCCGCCCCGCTCAACACCGTCCTTCCATTTGCACCCGCTGCACCGGCCGGGCCTTGCGGACCCGCCGGGCCGGTCAACCCGATCGGACCCTGCGCGCCCGTTGCGCCTGCGGGACCTTGTGGGCCAGTGGCTCCGGTGAGGCCAGCCGGGCCAGCGGGTCCTTGGATGGTTCCCACGTTGTTCCATGTGTTCGTCGTCTCCGACCACACGTAGAGCGAGCCGTCAATCATGTAGGAATCTCCCGGATTGCCGTCCGATGGCAGGTCTGAAACATCATCCAGCGTACCGAGGATGGTAACCCCCGCACCATCGGCACCAGCAGGACCTTGCGGTCCGGCAGGGCCTGTTGCTCCGGCAGGACCCGTTGCACCAGCTGCACCCGCAGGGCCTTGTGGTCCCGGAGGGCCTGCGGGGCCAGGCGTATCGCTGGTGGCTGCATGCAGCGCATACGGCACGCTCAGCAGCGGGGCTGTGCCCATCACGGTGCCGTCCAGGCTGGTGCGCACGAAGTACGGGCCGGCCGCCCAATCAATGCCTGCGAACGTGCCGGAGATCACGGAACCTGCACCGATGTTCAGGTTCACCAGGCCATATCCGTTGCTGGTAACGTTGTGTGTTTCCTCATAGACCACCGTGCCGGATGGGCTTCCCTGCACAATGGCAATGCCCAGGTCGCTGGTGGTGTTGGCCTGTGCCACGCCGGCGTTGTTGCGCAGAATGGCCTGGTAGGCGATCTGTTGCGGCACTTGGGCCAACACTTGTGCCGCCAGTACCGCGGCAAACAGGAGGGTACTTAGCTTTTTCATGGTTTGTCCGCCATAGCCTTGGCGGAAAAGGGGTTCAGTGGGTTACGGAAATTTTGAAGGTGTGGAGTGTGCCTTTGTCGGGGTTGTACAGTTGCAGCAGGTAGCTGCCCGCTGCGTAGCGGTCCATGTCAAGGGAGGTGATGCGCCCGGTTACATTCCCGTCCAGCACACGGACCCCGGCTGCATTCAGCAATCGGAAGCGGTCTCCTTCCCTGTGCGCCGGGTTGTTCACGTACAACTCGTGCCGCGTGGGATTGGGGTAAACGCTGATGTTGTCCTCGGCAGGCTCCTCCACGCCGGTGGCGATTATCACCCACGGCTGGTTGAAGCCTTGGGTGAGTGTTGCGGATGCCCCGGTCACCGTGGTGTTCACCGGCTCACCCAGGGTAAAGGTGATGGACCTGTCGGTGTTGGTGTATTCCTGGCCGGCGGCACAAACCACTTGTTGTGCAACCAGCGGTCCACCGGACAGGAGGGCCATGATCATCAATGTGGAACTTTTCATGTTGTTGGCGCCTTGGCCTGGCGCGGGCGTTGGTTGGTGCTTTCGCGGCACAGTCAAGGTGCCCCGCTGTTTCCGATGCGAAGTACCCACTGCTGAAAAGCCGTATCAATAACACGTTGGTGGTATACCGCTGGAAATACCGGAATGCGGAAATGAGGTGAGGAAGTGAAGAAGGACCAGGATGTGACCTGCCTCACTGCCTCACTTCCTCACCTCTTCTTCTCACTTCCTCACTTCTTCACTTCAGACCAATTCCCACGGCCCCGTCTCACGGCACGTCCACACCCCCGCTCTCCACCAAGCGGGATTCACCTCCGTCCGCAAACACGGCTTTCAAGAGGTAGACATAGCG
>JAFEAI010000123.1 GCA_018266475.1 Bacteroidota bacterium | reverse complement strand
CGGTTCTTCACCATGGCCTCGGCGGTGAAGCGCGGGAAGTGCATGGAGGTGCGCAGGTCGCTCGCGCTGAAGCTGTAGTCCGGCGTCACTTTCCCGGTGAGGTAGCCCATGCCCAGCGGGCTCCACGGCACGAAGCCGATGCCCAGTTCCTCGCAGGCGGGGATCACTTCGGCCTCGGGGTCGCGCGTCCAGAAGGAGTATTCGTTCTGCACCGCCGATACCGGATGTTCCGCGTGCGCCCGGCGGATGGTGGCCGCACCTGCCTCCGAAAGGCCATAGTGGCCGATCTTCCCCTCGTTGATCAGCCCGGCCATGGCCCCGGCCACTTCTTCGATCGGCACCTGCGGGTCCACCCGGTGCTGGTAGAGCAGGTCGATGCGATCGGTGCGCAGGCGCTTGAGCATGTGCTCCACGGCCAGGCGGATGTGCTCCGGCCGGCTGGTCAACCCGCGCCGTTCGCCCGTTTCGAAGTTGATGTCGAAACCGATCTTGGAGGCGATGACCACCTCCTTGCGGTAGGGCTCCAGCGCTTCGCCCACGATCTGCTCGCTGATGAACGGCCCGTAGATCTCGGCCGTGTCGAAGAAGCGGATGCCTTCTTCATAGGCCTTGCGGATCAGCGCGATGGACGCGTCCTTGCCGGTGGACGGCCCGTAGGCCCACGCGATGTTCATGCAGCCCAGGCCCAGCTCCGTCACTTCCAACGCGCCGAGCATGCGCTTGGCCAGGGTGGCCGGGGCGCTGTTGTCCGTATCCGTGGCCGGTGCGGTACCCGCCTGCGCCTCGCCCGCCGCGCCCCCGCTTCCGCAGGCGGCCAGCAACGCGCCCGCGCCCAGGCCCATGCCCACGGTTACCGTGGTGGTGTGCTTGATGAAGTCCCTTCTATTGATCGTGTTGTCCATGGTGCAACTGTGTTGTTCGTGTCGTTCCCGTCGTTACCTGTTCGTTCCCCTCGGCGCTTCCACCCCGGCGGAGGCCACGCTCTGTGGTGAGCCTTTGGCCCCCACGATCGGGATGGCCTCGAGTTCCGCGCGGAAGCGCACGAGTTCTTCCGGGGTGAAGCTGACTTCCGCGCCACCCAGGTTCTCGATCAGGTGCCAGGGATCGGTGGTGCCGGGGATGGGCACGATGTCGGTGCCCTGTGCAAGCAACCAGGCCAGGGAGATCTGCGCAGGTGTCGCCTGTTTCACCGTGCCCCAGCGCTCCAGCAGGTCGATCAGGAGCAGGTTGGCGGGCATCGCATCGGCGAACATGCGTGGCAGGCCGGCGCGGTGGTCGCCGGTGAGGAAGCGGGTGCCGATGCCATAGCGCCCCGTGTTGAAGCCGCGCGCCAGCGGGGCCCAGGGCACCAGGCCGATCCCCAGTTCCCGGCATAGCGCCAGGGTGCCTTGCTCGGGCCCGCGTTCCAGCACCGAGTATTCGTTCTGCACGGCCGCCACCGGCTGCACCGCATGGGCGCGCCGCAGGGTTTCCAGTCCGGGTTCGGACAAACCGAAGGCGCGCACCTTGCCTTCGCCGATCAGCTCCTTCACCGTGCCGGCCACCTCCTCGATCGGCACCTTGGGGTCCACGCGATGCTGGTAGAGCAGGTCGATGTAGTCCGTCCGGAGCCGGCGTAAGCTGCCCTCCACGGCGCGGCGGATCGTGGCCGGCCGGCTGTCGGCCCCGGTGGACTGGCCGCCCTCGTAGCCGAAGCCGAATTTGGTGGCCACCACCACGTCCTTGCGGAAGGGTTGCACCGCTTCGCCCACCAATTCCTCGTTGGCGAACGGGCCGTAGAGTTCCGCGGTATCGAACAGGGTGACGCCGCGCTCGTGGGCCTGGCGGATCACCGAGATCATCCGCGCCTTGCCCGGCAGCGGAAAGAAGAAGGCACTGCCGCTCATGCAGCCCAGGCCCATGGGCGATACCTCCAGCGGCCCCAGGCGACACTTGCGGTCCATGCCCGGCGAAGGAGCGGCGGCGGCGTTCGTGGGTGCCGCAGCTTGCGCGGCCGGGAGGCCCCCCAGCGCGAAAGCCGCGGCGACGGTCGCCCCGGAAGCCAGGAACCGGCGGCGGTCGATACCGGCAGGAGATCGATCTTCATTGGAATGGTCGCGTTTATCGCTCATCGTGTTCCTTGTTCGGTTTGTGTGTGGTCGATCGGTCGGCGGTTCGCTCAGTCCACCCGCAACAACGTCTTGATGGCCCTGCGTTCATCCATCGCCTTGTAGCCTTCGGCCACTTGGGCAAGTGGCAGGGTAAGGTCGAACACCTTGCCGGGCTGGATGCTGCCCTTCAGCACGCGGTCCATCAGGTCAGGCAGGAAGCGGCACACCGGCGCGGGGCCGCCCAGCATGCGGTGCTGCGCGAAGAAGAGCTTCTGCCCATCGAGGGACACGCCATGCGGCACGCCCACGTAGCCGATGGTGCCACCGGGGCGGCACACGCCCATGGCCTGTTCCATGGAGGCGGCCATGCCCACACACTCCAGCACCGACTCGGCCCCTACGCCACCGGTGAGCTCCTTCACCCGGGCGATGCCCTCCGCCCCGCGCTCCGCCACGATGTCCGTGGCACCGAACGCGCGCGCCAATGCCTGGCGCGATGCGTGGCGGCTCATGGCGATGATGCGTTCGGCGCCCAGCTCCTTGGCGGCCAGCACACCCATCAGCCCCACCGCGCCATCGCCCACCACCACGGCGGTGCCGCCCTTGCGCACCTGCGCGGCCACGGCCGCATACCAGCCCGTGCCCAGCACGTCCGATGCCGCCAGCATGTGCGGGATCATTTCCGCATCAGGCATTTCCGCCGTGGCCACCAGGGTGCCATCGGCCAGCGGCACGCGGGCGTAAGGCGCCTGCGCACCGGTCATGAACTCCACCTGCTCGCAGGAGGATTGGAAGCCGTACGCGCAATGCGGACAGGTGTTGTCCGAGAGGCAGAACGAGCCCACCACGAACTGGCCGGGCTTCACCGTGCGCACGGCCGCACCCACTTCCACCACCACGCCGCAGTACTCGTGGCCCATGTGCTGCGGGCCGCTCTCGCCGTTGAGGCCCCGGTAGGGCCACAGGTCCGAGCCGCAGATGCAGGTGGCGGAAAGTTGGATGATGGCGTCGGTGGGCTTCTCGATCCGCGGATCGGGGACCGTTTCGTACCGGACATCGCCGGGGGCGTGCAGGATGGTCGCTTTCATGGGTCGTGGTTGGTTCGTTGTTCTGAATGTGGAATGTGGCGGGGTGTGCAGTGGGTCGTGATCTCCCCTGGGTCTTCCGGCAGGTGATGTCCTTTGTTACTGCCCGCCGGTGGCCGTTTTGTAATCGGCGTCGGAAACCGGTTCAAGCCAGGTGTTCCGGTTCGTGTCCGGGCTGCCCACCGTGGCGAGGTGCGCGAACCAACTGTCGGGTGCCGCGCCGTGCCAGTGTTCCGTGTCCGGTGGTATCTCCACCACATCGCCGGGCACCAGCCGCCGCGCCGGTTTGCCGCGCTCCTGGTAGTAGCCCACGCCGCCCACCACGATCAGCAGTTGGCCGCCGGTGTGCGCATGCCAGTTGTTGCGGCAGCCGGGTTCGAAGGTCACGTTGGAGAGCGGGACCTTGAGCCGTTCGTCCTTCGTCAGCGGGGCGAGGTAGGAACGCCCGCTGAAGTACTGGACATAGCCCGTGTTCTCGGCGCCCACCGGGAAGGCGCTCGTCTGCACCGGCACGGGATGGACCAGCGCGAGGATCGCCGCGATCTGCGCATCGCTGAGGCCGTTGTGCTTGCCGATGGCGATGTGGCTCTTCATCTGCGCGCCCACGCCGTCCATCGCGGAGAGCGCGGCGATGGTGACGAGCTCGCGCGTCTTCCAATCGAGGTTGTCGCGTGCGAAGATGTCGCCGAACAGATGGGCCTTGAGGAAGGTGTCGATCG
>JAFEAI010000122.1 GCA_018266475.1 Bacteroidota bacterium | reverse complement strand
CCAAGCGGTGGATGCGCAGGCGCACGCTGTCGCAGTCGTACTCAATGAAGGTGGTGTCCGCAGGGTGGTATTCCACGTTCACCGCAGGGTCGGCAGTAAGCTTGAAGCGGTCGCTGCTGGTGAAGCTGCCTTGCTCGAGGAATACCGCAGAGGGATACTTGCTGTCGTTCACATTTCCCAAGGCCAATTTCATGTGGTACATCTGGCCGCACTGCACGGCCGCACTGGCGGTGAGCACCACCGTCATGCCATTGTGCGCAATGTAATAGGGGTCTGTATTGTAGGGGGCCTCCAACTGCGGTGTATAGAAGCCATCGGGCGGTTGTGGGGTGGGCCATTGCCCTCCGTTGTAGCGGTAATAGATGGAGTTGGCCTGCCAGTTTGGGTCGGCATCGAAGCA
This sequence comes from Bacteroidota bacterium, assembly GCA_018266475.1. Taxonomy (GTDB): domain Bacteria; phylum Bacteroidota; class Bacteroidia; order Flavobacteriales_F; family PHOS-HE28; genus PHOS-HE28. The sequence continues at coordinate 1,085 of JAFEAI010000122.1, read as the reverse complement.
GGGCCTGAAGGGGTCCATCCACGGGCCGTTCGCATTGGAAGCGTTCATCTGCCCGTTGTTCACGGTGTTGATCGATACACGGGACATGGATCCGGGGATGAATGCCAAGTTCAGCGCATTGTTCGTGTACGGAATGCCATAGATCTGGGGGATACCAGGCCCGCTGATGAAGAAGCCGAACACATCGTTGTACTGGCTACATGCCCAACGCTCGTATTCCTCGGAGCTGAAGACATACCGGACACTTACCATGTCGCTGGTAGGTACAAAATCGAACTCCAGCACCGCCTTGCTATAAATATTGCTTCCACCGCTTACCTGCCAATAGGGCCACGCGGTCAGATGGCTCAGGTCCAGATCAGAGGTCTGTATGCCTTGGGCGGCACCGATCCCCCCATACGTCCCCGTCAATTGTGTATTGGGGCCGGGAAGGTGCACATCAGCCACACCTGAACAAATGAACATGCCGGTATTGATGCCGATGCAGGTGTTGGATCCGTTGAAGCGGCCGATTTCGCTGGGTCCGACGCCCACCGGAGCTACTATCGAGCCCGGTGTTCCATTGAAGGTTACATTACTGGCGAACACACCCGGACCCATCAGCGTGTTTGCCACCAGCGCGGCTGGCGTTTGCGTTTGATTGAGGATCAACTGTGCCTGCACGGGCGCGGCACCGAGCAGCCCGCACGCAAGGGCGAGCCGGGTGATGATATGCCGCAGCCGCGTGTTCATCGCACCAAGGTCACATAACCGGTCAAGGTCCCCATTGCAGGGTCGTCCGGGGTCACTATGTAGAAGTAGGTGCCGTCGGGCACGCCATGCCCGTCCCATCCTTGTGCCAGTGCGCGGGTGGTGAAGATCACCTGCCCCCAGCGGTTGTAGATGGTCATCACCCCCGGTGCGCCCTTGTAATCGATGGGGATGAAGCGGTCGTTCCTTCCGTCACCGTTGGGGCTGAATACGTTGGGCAGTTCGATCACGCCGGGGTGTACCACGCGCACCACCGAGCGCACGGTGTCGGTGCATCCGTTGGCGGAGGTTACCACCAGCATCACCGGGTAGTTGCCGGGCACATTGGGGAAGGT
>JAFEAI010000121.1 GCA_018266475.1 Bacteroidota bacterium | reverse complement strand
GAATCGGTGGAGAGTCTCCACTACCCCTCCTTCAGCACGCTCCTCCAAATCGGTGTAATCGGCGGAATCGGTGGAGAGTCTCCACTACCCCTCCTTCAGCACGCTCCTCCAAATCGGCGGAATCGGTGGAGAGTCTCCACTACCCCTCCTTCAGCACGCTCCTCCAAATCGGTGTAATCGGCGGAATCGGTGGAGAGTCTCCACTACCCCTCCTTCAGCACGCTCCTCCAAATCGGTGTAATCGGCGGAATCGGTGGAAAGCTCCCAAGGGGTCAGCACGCGCCCCTCAATCGGCGTAATCGGTGGAGCGCTTTTCCAAGCAATCCTAACCCTCCTTCAGCACGCTCCTGCCGATCACGATGCACTTGATCTAATGGGGTCCTCCAAATTCCGATGACCCTTCACCGAGCAAGTGCCCCTGTTCAACGTTTCAATCACCCCCCAAGCTAACATTGTACGGATTATTTGCGTACATTTGCTTAAACGCCCAGTCCATGGCCACACCAGAAGGATCTCAAGCACGATTTGACGCCCGGCTCACGCTGGAACAGAAACACATGTTCGAGCAAGCAGCTTCCCTTGGCGGCTACCGGAGCCTGACGGACTTCATCCTGCGCGCGGTGCAGGAGAAGGCGGAAGAGCTGATCGCTGAAAGCCAGCGCATCTTGGCCTCACAACGGGATAGTGAGGTGTTCTTCGGGGCGATCACTGGCCAAGTGAAGCCCAACAAGCGCTTGGCCGATGCTGCCAAGGCCTACCGGGACCGTTGACTGCATGGAGTGGCTGACGGAACTCCTTCATGCCAGGCACGATCGGGCTGGTTTCTCCTGCGGCAAACCCGTCTTGGACAACTACTTCCACCGGCAAGCAAACCAGGACGTGAGGCGGAGACTGTCAGCGTGCTTCGTCTGGGTGAATGCTGAAAGCGGCCTGGTGAAGGGCTATTACACCTTATCCAACAGCGGTGTGGAGCAGCACTTTATTCCCGATTCCTTCCGAAAGAAGCTGCCCCCCTCCTATACATCCCTACCCACCACCCTTTTGGGAAGGCTGGCGGTGGATACGCGGTTCCAAGGAACCCGTGCAGGCCAACTGTTGCTGGTCGATGCGCTGCGCCGGAGTTATGAGGCTTCCAAGAGCATCGCTTCGTACGCGGCTGTTGTGGACCCCTTGGATCCGGATGCCGCCAGGTTCTATGCGAAATTCGGCTTCATCACATTGCCCGACAGTGGGAAGATGTTCCTGCCGATGAACACCATCTCGCAATTGTTCCGGTAAGTTGCGCACCGGCTCCCGTCTTGCCTGGGTTGGGCACCCGTCTACCGCCACTTCCAGTAAAGGCGGCCCCCTCACCCCTCCTTCAGCACGCTCCGCCCGATCACGATGCGCTGCACCTCGCTGGTGCCCTCGTAGATCTGCGTGATCTTGGCGTCGCGCATCAGGCGCTCCACGTGGTATTCCTTCACGTAGCCGTAGCCGCCATGCACCTGCACGGCCTCCACGGTGGTCTTCATGGCCACCTCGCTGGCAAAGAGCTTGGCCATGCTGCTGGCGCGGTCGTAGTCCTTATGCTGGTCCTTCAGCCAAGCGGCTTTCAGGCAGAGCAGGCGGGCGGCCTCGATCTCGGTGGCCATGTCGGCCAGCTTGAAGGCGATGGCCTGGTGCTCGCTGATGGGCTTCCCGAAGGCTTTCCGCTCCTTGCTGTAGGCCACGGCCAGCTCGAAGGCGCCGCTGGCAATGCCCAAAGCCTGGGAGGCGATGCCGATGCGGCCGCCGGCCAAGGTCTTCATGGCGAACTTGAAGCCGAATCCGTCCTCGCCGATGCGGTTGGCCTTGGGCACCTTCACATCGGTGAACATCAAGGTATGGGTATCGCTTCCGCGGATGCCGAGCTTGTCCTCCTTGGCGCCCACCACAAAGCCGGGCATGCCCTTCTCCACGATCAGGCAGTTGATGCCCTTGTGGCCCTTCGCAACGTCGGTTTGGGCCATTACCAAGTAGGTGCTGGCGGTGCCGCCGTTGGTGATCCAGTTCTTGGTGCCGTTGAGCAGGTAGTGATCGCCCATGTCGATGGCGGTGGTACGCTGGCTGGTGGCATCGCTGCCGGCCTCGGGCTCGCTGAGGCAGAAGGCGCCGATCTTTTCACCCTTGGCCAAGGGCACCAGGTATTTCTGCTTCTGTTCCTCGTTGCCGAATTCCTCCAGGCCCCAGCACACCAGGCTGTTGTTCACGCTCATCACCACGGAGCAGCTGGCATCCACCTTGCTGATCTCCTCCATCGCCAGCACGTAGCTCACGGCATCCATGCCGCCGCCGCCGTACTTGGGGCTTACCATCATGCCTAAGAAGCCGAGCTCGCCGAGCTGTTTGATCTCCTCCTTGGGGAATTTCTGCTCGCGGTCGCGATCGATCACGCCGGGCTTCAGCACGTTCTGGGCGAAATCGCGGGCCGCGTCGCGCACGGCTTTTTGTTCTTCACTGAGTTCGAAATCCATACCGGTGGCCGTAGCGGTTTCCATGTGATAAGGCGGGTTGATGAAGCTGGGCAAATGTAGCCGATCGGGGTATTGTCCACTGATTGCACCGCCCTGCCGCACTGTCCTATGCCCTGAGCCTGTTGAAAGGATGAAGCACCGCCGCAGGCCAATGCTTCCAAACTCCACCACGAATTGCAGTGATTCCATCCACCGATTGCACCGATTACACCGATTACACCGTCCCCCATACCGCTGCTATCCTGATATGTCGCCCTTGACCTGCATCCCGGCTTTATGCCCCATCGGTGTAATCGGCGTAATCGGTGGAGGCATTCCCAGCACTTGTCCACCGATTGCACCGATTACACCGATTGGAGTTCAGGGCCAAGGGGTGCGGAGGCAGGATCAGGATTTGCGCACG
>JAFEAI010000120.1 GCA_018266475.1 Bacteroidota bacterium | reverse complement strand
TTGGATTCCATCAACGCATTGATCGTGGCATCGCCCAACAAGGCCGCGTTGTACGAGGGGCGTGCCAAGCTCTTTCTTTCAGTGGACAGCCTGGCATCCGCAGGGCGGGACCTGGAGCGTGCCGTACACATTGACAGCGCCAACGTCAACTATCGCCTGCAGCTCGGCGACCTCTATTACCGCACGGTACAGGTAGAGAAGGCGTTCAACCAGTTTGAGCGGGCTGCTGAGCTGGACCCATCCAATACGCCAGCGATCCTGAAGCAGGCGGAGATCCAGCTCGTGCTGCGCAATTATCAGCGGAGCATGGGCTTGGTGAACGACGCCTTGAAAAAGGACCAGCACGCTGCGCACGGCTACTTCCTCAAAGGGTGGATCTACATGGAGACCGGGGACACGGCGATGGCCATCAGCAGCTTCCGCACCGCGGTGGAGCAGGACAACCAGGACTACAGCGCCTACATCATGCTGGGCAAGGTCAGCGCCGCGCGCCACGACCCCTTGGCCGAGCAGTATTATGCCACGGCCATCGCACTGCGCCCCCGCAGCGTGGAGGCCTGGTACAACAAGGGCATGTACTACCAGGAGGCCGGCAAGGACAGCCTGGCGCTGGAGTGCTACAAGCAGATCAAGGAGATCGACCCCCACAACGCGCTAGCCTGGTACAACAGCGGATTTATCCGGCTGGAGCACCTGCACGACCCGCAAGGCGCCAAGCATGATTTCAGCGAAGCCATCAGGCTGGAACCCGGCTACACCGATGCCTGGTACAACCGGGGACTCGCCATGGAGCGTGCCAATGAACTGGACAGTGCCGCAGCCAGCTACCAGATCGTACTGGGCCAGCGCCCCGGCCATGACCTTGCGGCAGCCGGCCTGGGAAGGCTGGAGGCGCGGGGTGTGAAGATAAAGATGCGCAGGGACCCGGTGCGGTGAGAACGGAGGAAGAGAGGAAGAGAGGAAGAGAGGAAGAGAGGAAGAGAGGAAGAGAGGAAGAGAGGAAGAGAGGAAGAGAGGAAGAGAGGAAGAGAGGAAGAGAGGAAGAGAGGAAGAGAGGAGGTGAGGAGGTGAGGAGGTGAGGAAGTGGAGTCCTTCGACTTCGCTCCGCGTGAGGACGGTGGCCCTGTATTAGTAGCGTCCGGTAAAAACACGGGGTAAGGCGATGGAGACGTTGGCGGTCGCGGCTTGTAGCGCATTTCAGGGTGGTTTCGATTTGAACGTGGTCGTGGCATCCTTGCGGTCCAATCCAGAC
>JAFEAI010000011.1 GCA_018266475.1 Bacteroidota bacterium | reverse complement strand
CTGTACGACAGCACCAAGACCGCCGCGGAAAACCAGCCCGAGCTCAACCGCTTCAAGCTCAAGGGCAGCTTCAAGAGCGCCAGCAGCGACGTGATCAGCCTCAACTCGGTGAACATCCCCCAGGGCTCGGTGAGCGTAACGGCCGGCGGGGTGAAACTGGTGGAGAACCAGGACTACACGGTGGACTACAACCTGGGGCGGGTGAAGATCCTCAACCAGGGCATCCTGCAAAGCGGCACGGCCATCAACGTTAGCCTGGAAAGCAACACCCTGTTCAGCATACAGACCAAGACGCTGGCCGGTGCGCGCTTCGACTACAAGGTGAGCAAGGACCTGGTGCTGGGCGGCACGGTGATGAACCTCTACGAACGGCCGCTGACGCAGAAAGTGAACGTGGGCGACGAGCCCATCGCCAACACCATCCTGGGGCTGGACGGAAACTGGAAAAAGGAAAGCGGACTGATCACCCGCCTGGTGGACAAGCTGCCCTTCTACGACACCAAGCAGACCAGCACCCTGAACGCCAGCGCGGAGGCCGCCTACCTGATCCCTGGGCACAGCAAGGCCATCGGCCCCACGGGCACCAGCTACATCGACGATTTCGAGGGCAGCGTGAGCAACATCGACATGCGCACGCAGAGCCAATGGTTCATGGCCGCCACCCCGCAGGGCCAGGCGGGCGACCTCTTTCCCGAGGGCGAGTACATCAACGACCTGCGCACCGGCTTCAAGCGCGCGCTGCTGGCCTGGTACGTCATCGACCCCCTGTTCTTCAACAACAACAGCCTGAAGCCGCCCCTGCCCAGCGGCTCCGACCAGGACAACCGCTCGCGCGAGGTGCTGGAGAAGGAAGTGTTCCCCAACAGGCAGCTGGCCACCGGCACCCCCAGCAACATACCCGTGCTGGACCTGGCCTACTACCCCGACGAACGCGGCCCGTACAACTACATCACCAACCTGGACGACAACGGCAACCTGCAAAACCCCGAGGGCAACTGGGCCGGCATCCAGCGCAAGGTGACCACCACCGACTTTGAGGCAAGCAACATTGAGACCATCCAGTTCTGGATGATGGACCCCTTCAACCCTGCGGTGAGCAACGCCAACGGCGAGCCGGCAAGCAACGTGGACGCGGCCAACACCACGGGCGGCGACCTGTACATCAACCTGGGCAACCTGAGCGAGGACGTGCTGCGCGACGGGCGCAAGAGCTTCGAGAACGGCCTGCCCAAGAACCCCTCGGACCTTGCCGCCACCATTGACCAGACCAACTGGGGCGTGGTGCCCACCACGCAGAGCGTGGTGAACGCCTTCGCCATCAGCGACCAGAACTCCTACCGCTTCCAGGACGTGGGGATGGACGGCCTCTCCAGCACGGACGCCAACGCCTTCCGCAGCGGCCTCAACGAGCAGGCCTTCTTCGCGCCCTACCTGAACGCGCTGAGCCCCGGTGCCCGCACCCGCTGGAACAGCGACCCCAGCGGCGACGACTACCACTACTTCCGCGGCGGCGACTACGACAGCCCCCCGCGCTCCATCCTGGACCGCTACAAGCGCTTCAACGGCACCGAGGGCAACTCCATCACCGACGAGGACAGCCATGAGAGCTACCCCACGCAGGCCACCACCCTGCCCACCACCGAGGACATCAACCAGGACCAGAACCTCAGCGAAAGCGAAAGCTACTTCCAGTACCGCGTAAAGCTGAATCCGGCGGACATGGTGGTGGGCCGCAACTTCATCACCGACCGCGTGATGGGCCACAGCCCCAGCGGCAAGGACGTGTACTGGTACCAGTTCAAGGTGCCCGTGCGCCAGCCGGAAAAGCGCGTCAACGGGATCCAGGATTTCCGCTCCATCCGCTTCATGCGGCTCTTCATGAAAGGCTGGTCGCAGGCCACGGTGCTGCGCTTTGCGCGCCTGGATTTCGTGCGCGGCGAATGGCGCAAGTACACCCAAAGCCTGGAAACGCCCGGTGAAGTGATCGGCGGCGACCCCGACCAGACCACCTTCGACGTGGCCGCGGTGAACATTGAGGAAAACGGCAACCGGGTGCCCATCAACTACGTGCTGCCGCCGGGGATCAACCAGCAGACCGACATCGCCAGCGCCAACCTGCGCAGCCTCAATGAGCAATCGCTGCAACTGGTGACCTGCGGCCTGCTTGACGGAGATGCGCGCGCCGCCTTCCGCAACGTGAACTTCGACATCCGCAGCTACAAGAAGCTGCGCATGTTCATCCACGCCGAATCCCGCGACATCGCGCACCCCATCAACTACGGCGACATCAGCGTGTTCATCCGCCTGGGCAACGACTACGAGCAGAACTTCTACGAGTACGAAGTGCCCGCCAAGCCATCGGCCTACTACAACAGCGACCCCTACAACGTGTGGCCCGAGGCCAACGACATGGTGGTGGAGTTCGCCAAGCTCAATGACCTGAAGATCCAGCGCAACCAGGCGGGCTTTCCGGTGAACCAGCGGTACAGCGTGATGGACGGCGACCGCCGGGTGACCGTGGTGGGCAACCCCAACCTGAGCAAGATGAACACCGTGATGATCGGTGTGCGCAACCCCAAGCGCGACGGTGCCCAGGCCAACCCGTGGGCCAACGACGACGGCAGCTCCAAGTGCGTGGAAGTGTGGGTGGACGAACTGCGGCTCACCGACTTCGACCAGCATGGCGGCTGGGCCGCGCTGGCGCGGGTGAACACCACCCTGGCCGACCTGGGCACGCTGAGCGTGGCGGGCAACTACAGCACGCCCGGCTGGGGCAGCATAGACAAGCGGGTGAGCGAGCGCCAGCGCGACACGCGCTACGGCATCGACGTGAGCGCCAACCTGGAGATGAGCAAGTTCCTGCCCGAAAAGAGCGGCGTGAAAGTGCCCATGTACCTGGGCTACAACGAGCAGGTGATCAACCCCGAATACGACCCGCTGAACCCCGACATCAAGTGGGACGATGCCACGCGCTCGCTGACCCGCGCCGAGAAGAAGGAGCGCATGCGGGAACTGCGCACCTACACGCGGCGGCGCAGCATCAACCTCACCAACGTGCGCAAGGACCGCTCGCCCAACAGCAAGACCGAGCACTTCTTCGACATCTCCAACTTCGGGCTCTCCTACGCCTACAGCGACCAGGAATACCATGACGTGAACACGCAGTACGAAAACACCCGCACCTACCGCGGCTCGCTCACCTACCAGCACAACCCCAAGCCGCGCCCGGTGAAGCCCTTCGAGAACGTGGCCTTCATCGGCAAGAGCAAATGGCTGCGCTTGGTGAAGGACTTCAACTTCAACTTCGGCTTTAAGCAGATCACCGCGCGCACGGCCATCGACCGCACCTATCTGGAGCGGCTGATCCGGCCCAACCCCGATATCCAGAGCCTGCCCCCGGCGCCCACCTACAACAAGACCTTCAACTGGCAAAACCAGTACGGCTTCCGCTACGAAGTGACCAAGAACCTGAAGGTGGACTTCAACGCCAACAACAACTCCATCATCGGCGAGCCGGCCGGCCGCGTGAACGCGGACGACCGCGACCAGTACCGCATTTGGAAGGACAGCGTGCTCACCAGCCTGCGGCACTTCGGGCAGACCACCACGTACGACCACATGGTGAACATCACCTACACGCTGCCGCTGGACAAGCTGCCCGCCACCGATTGGATCACGGCCAACGCCACCTACGGCGCAGGCTACAAATGGGACCGCGCGCCGCTCACACAGGACAGCATCGGCAACACCATCCAGAACTCGCGCAACATCAACCTCAACGGGCAGTTCAACTTCGTGAACCTGTACAACAAGATCAAGTACTTCAAGAAGATCAACGACAAGGCCCGCAGCAGCGGCGCCAAGCCGGTGCAGAACCAAAAGGCCGGGCAGGACAAGGGCAAGAAGCAGCCGGGGGACGAAAAGGGCAAGGAGCCGGAGAAGACCGGGCTGAAGATAAATCCGCTGGAAGGCCTGGCGCGCGTACTGATGACCGTGCGCACGGGCACGCTCACCTACAGCCAGAACAGCGGCATCCTGCTGCCGGGCTACCGCCCCGGGGCCAACGTGGTGGGCATGGGCCCGGGCTTCGGGTCGCCCGGTTTCGGCTTCCTGCTCGGTGAGCAGAACCAGGACCTGAACGGCAACTTCGTGCGCGACTTCGCCAGCGAGGCGGCCGCCAAGGGCTGGCTGGTGCAAACGCCCAGCATCTTCAACCCGTACACCAACACGCGCACCGAAACCATCAACGGGCGCCTGTCCCTGGAACCGTTCCGCAGCATGCGCATCGAACTGATGGCCACGCGCACCCAAAGCGAGAACCACAGCTCCTTCTTCCGCTGGAACGCCACCGAGGGGCGCTACGTGAACGACAGCCCGCGCGACTTCGGCAACTTCAGCGTGAGCACCATCAACTGGGCCACCACCTTCAGCCGCGACGACGGCAACTTCGTGAACGCCATCTTCACCCAGATGCTCGAATCGCGCAAGGTGATCAGCCAGCGCCTGGGGATGGCCGACCCGCGCAGCATGCCCACCGACACCGCCTACTGGAGCGGCTACGGCGGCCTCAGCCAGGACGTGGTGATCCCCGCCTTCATGGCCGCCTACTCCGGCAAGAGCCCGGACAAGGTGAAGCTCAACCCCTTCAAGCAGCTGCCCCTGCCCAACTGGGACATCACCTACGACGGGCTCACCAAGCTGGATCTCTTCAAGAAGCTCTTCCGCACCTTCACCGTGAAGCACAGCTACCGCAGCACCTTCAACATCGGCGGCTACCAGACCAACCTGCTGTACGAACCGGGCGGCAGCGTGCTGGACGCGGGCCGCAACTTCCTGCCGCAAAAGCAGATCCAGACCGTCACCATTTCCGAGGTGATGCACCCCTTTGTGAACTTCGACGCCACGCTGCAGAACAGCCTGATCGCCAAGTTTGAGTACAACCGCGACCGCAACCTGAGCCTGGGGCTGACGAACTACCAGGTGACCGAGGTGCGCGGCAAGGAATACGTGATCGGAAGCGGCTACCGCTTCAAGAACGTGAAGTTCCCCTTCCAGATCGGCGGCAAGACGCCCAAGAGCGACCTGAACCTGCGCGTGGACCTGAGCTGGCGGCAGAACAACACGGTGATCCGCAAGATGGAGGAGCGCCAGAACCAGGTGACGGCGGGGCAGGACATCATCTCCATAAAGACCAGCGCGGATTATGTGATCGACCAGCGCCTGAACCTGCGCGCCTTCTACGAGCGGGTGCTCAACAAACCGGTGATCAGCACCTCCTTCCCCAGTGCCAACACCAACATCGGCATCAGCCTGCGCTTCACATTGACGCAATAAGGGGCATATTTGCAGCCACCGGCCAACGGTGCATCAACTTCTCAACCAGATGAACATCCCAGCGGAACTGAAATACAGCAAGGACCACGAGTGGGTCCGGGTGGAAGGCGACATCGCCGTGGTAGGCATCACCGACCATGCGCAAAGCGAGCTCGGCGACATCGTGTTCGTGGACATCAACACCGAAGGCCAGGAGGTGGCGCAGGAAGCGGTGTTCGGCACCATAGAGGCGGTGAAGACGGTGAGCGACCTGTTCATGCCCGTGGGCGGTACGGTGCTGGAGGTGAACCCCGCCTTGGCGGACGACCCCTCGGCGGTGAACAAGGACCCGTACGGTGCCGGTTGGCTGGTGCGGGTGAAGATGAAGGACGCGGAAGAACTGGAGGGCCTGCTCACCGCAGCGCAGTATCAGGAGTCCATCGCCTAAGTGCGGCGGCATCCGCTTTTCCTCCCGGCATGACCGTGCGGCGGCCCGGCAGATGGGCGGCACTGTGGGCGCTGGCGGTGCTGGTGCTCACGCTGATGCCCGCCAGTGACGTGCCCCGCATCGGCTGGGCGGAGCGCCTTGCGGTGGACAAGCTGGTGCATGCCTTTCTGTTCGGCGTGCAGGGCATTTTGCTGGCCTTGGCCTTTTCGGGCAGGCCCGCCTGGCGGCGCAGGGCGCATCCGTACCTGCTGGCATTGCTGGCCGCGGTCGCGTTCGGCGCCTTGGTGGAGATACTGCAGGAACTGATGGGCCTGGGGCGCCACGCCGATGTGCTGGACCTGCTGGCCGATGCCGCAGGCGCCGTGGCCGGCCTGACCTTCCTGCACTGGCGCGGGGCGGGTGCGGCGCGTTAAACGATCATGCCCGCCGCCACGGTCTCGTTGGTGGCCTCGTCGATCAGGATCAGGCTGCCCGTATTGCGGTTGCGCGTGTAGGGGTCGAAGTGCAGCGGCACGGTGGTGCGCAGTTTCACGCGGCCGATGTCGTTCATGCCGATGGCCTTGTCGCCCTCCAGCTTGCGCAGGGTGTTGATGTCCATCTTGTAGGCCACCTCCTTCACCATGCAGCGGGCTTCGCGCGTGGTGTGCCGCAGGGCGTATTTCCCATTGGGCACCAGTGGCCGCTGGTTCATCCAGCAGAGCATCACGTCCACGTCCTGCGCGGTCTGCGGCAGGCTGTTGGTGCCGGTGATCATGTCGCCGCGGCTGATGTCGATCTCGTCGGCGAGCGTCATCACCACGCTTTGCGGGGCGAAGGCCTCGGGCACCTCCTGCTGGCCGATGCGGATGGAGCGGATGGTGCTGCGGAAGCCGCTGGGCAGCACTTCCACCGGCTCGCCCACGCGGAAGATGCCGCCGGCCACCTGGCCTGCGAAGCCCCGGAAATCATGCCACTCCCGGGTCATGGGGCGGATCACGTGCTGCACGGGAAAGCGGCGGTCGATGTGGTTGAGGTCGCCGGCGATGTGGATGTTCTCCAGCAGGTACATCAGGGTGGTGCCCTGGTACCAATCCATGCGGGTGCTGCGCTTCACCACGTTGTCGCCCTTCAGGGCGCTGATGGGGATGAAGTTGAGGTCGCGCACCTCCAGCTTGGTGCTGAAGTCCTCCAGTTGCTTTTGGATGGCCTGGAACACGGATTGGTCGTAGCCCACGAGGTCCATCTTGTTGATGCAGAACACCACGTGCGGGATGCCGAGCAGGGAGGCGATGAAGGCATGGCGGTTGGTCTGCTCCTGGATCCCCTTGCGCGCATCCACCAGGATGATGGCCAGGTTGGCGGTGCTGGCGCCGGTGACCATGTTGCGGGTGTACTGGATGTGGCCGGGCGTGTCGGCGATGATGAACTTGCGCTTGGGCGTGGCGAAGTAGCGGTAGGCCACGTCGATGGTGATGCCCTGCTCGCGCTCGGCACGCAGGCCGTCGGTGAGCAGGCTGAGGTCCACTTCGCCGCTGCCGCGCTTGGCGCTTGCGCGCTCCACGGCCTCCAGCTGGTCGTCGAAGATGGCGCGGCTGTCATACAGCAGGCGCCCGATCAGGGTGCTCTTGCCATCGTCCACGCTGCCTGCGGTGGTGAAGCGCAGCAGGTCCATGTTGAGGTATCCTTTAGTTTCCATTTTGATGGAAATATGAAAGGGGAAAGCTGAAAGCTGAAAGGAGCTGAACGGATGTCATCGCTTGACCAGCGAAGTGAAGATGGCGACCAGTTCGTTCGATTCCTTGAGCAACTCGCTTGCTGTTGGGGAAACCGTGACTCCCGTGCGATTCATCGGATCAAGCCAATAGCCGGACTCATCGGCCTCCTCGATCACGATTCCAAGCTTGGCGGCATATTCCCGTTGGCTTCGGCCCCGAAAGGCAGAACGCGTGTTGGCCCCGACGGAAGTGGATGAGCGAAGGAATTGCTTGCCCAGAACCTGAGCTTCCGTGGTTTTGGGAAGGTCTTTGTAAAACAACACGGCTGCTACGGCAAACTGCATTGCCCTCTCTTTCAGGTCCCGGTGTGGTTTGCCTTCCAGCCCCATGTTGGGCATTGGTTCGTTGCCAGTCATGATTCAAGGATCGTAATCTGCTTCCCACTTTCAACTTTCAGCTTTTCTCTTTCAACTTTCAGCTTTTTTCTTTCAGCTTTCAGCTTTTCTCTTTCAACTTTCAGAAATAGCCTTCCTTTTTCCGGTCCTCCATGGCGGCCTCGCTGCGCTTATCGTCCATGCGGCTGCCGCGTTCGGTGGTGCGCGTGGAGGCCACCTCTTCGATGATCTCCTCCAACGTGCTTGCCGGTGAATCCACTGCGCCGGTGCAGCTCATGTCGCCGATGGTGCGGAAGCGCACGCGCATGGTGAAGGGTTTTTCGTCCGGCTTCAGGCGCATGAAAGGGGAGTTGGCGTAAATCACGCCGTCGCGCAGGAACACTTCGCGTTCATGGCTGAAATAAATGCTGGGGATCTCGATCTGCTCCTGCAGGATGTACTGCCATACGTCCATCTCGGTCCAGTTGCTGATGGGGAACGCGCGGAAGTGCTCACCGGGCCGCTTGCGGCCATTGTACAGGTTCCAGATCTCGGGCCGCTGGTTCTTGGGGTCCCACTGGCCGAACTCGTCGCGGTGGCTGAACACGCGCTCCTTGGCGCGGGCCTTCTCCTCGTCGCGACGCGCCCCGCCGATGGCGCAATCGATCTTGTGCGTTTCGATGGCCTCCAGCAGGGTGGCGATCTGCAGCTTGTTGCGGCTGGCGTAAAAGCCGGTTTCTTCCTGCACCTTTCCCTCGTCGATGCTTTTTTGCACGCTGCCCACCAGTAGTTCCACGCCGTATTTTTCCACAAGCCGGTCGCGGAATTCGATGGTTTCGGTGAAGTTGTGCCCCGTGTCCACGTGCAGGAGCGGGAAGGGGACCTTGGCGGGGAAGAACGCCTTGCGGGCCAGGTGGAAGCAGACAATGCTGTCCTTGCCTCCGCTGAAGAGCAGTGCGGGGTGCTCGAACTGTGCGGCCACCTCGCGGAGGATGTAGATGCTCTCGCTCTCAAGCTCCTTGAGGTGCGTAAGCCGATAGGCATGCATGGGTTATGGCAGGGGTTTGATGCGCGGCAGGAGGAAATGGAAGAGCGTGTCCGCCGCCTTGCCTGCGCTGCGGTTGATGGTGGTGAGCCGCAACGCGGGCGCGGAAGGCGGCTCGAAGGGGGCGTCCACGCCGGTGAAGTGCTTGATCTCCCCGGCGCGCGCCTTGGCATAGAGGCCCTTCACATCGCGGCGCTCGCACTCCTCCAAGGGCGTGTCCACGAACACCTCGATGAAATCCTCCGCCCCGATGATCTCCCTTGCCTGCGCACGGATGGCGGCGGTGGGGCTGATGAAGCAACAGACCACCACGGCGCCGTTGCGCAGGAAGAGCTTGGCCACCTCGGCGATGCGGCGGATGTTTTCCATGCGGTCGGCCGCGCTGAACCCGAGGTTGTTGTTGATGCCGGCGCGGACGTTGTCGCCGTCCAGCACCACCGTGTAGCGCCCTGCGGCATGCAACTGCTGCTCCAATGCCGCCGCAATGGTGCTTTTGCCGCTGCCGCTCAGGCCGGTCATCCACACCACGCAGCCGCGCTGGCCCAGCAGCATTTCCTTGTCCGCACGCTGCAGCAGCTGGCGGTCCACCGGATGGATGTGGTCGGGGAGGGGCATTGTGCGGCGAAGGTACTGGCCATGTACCGGGGCATTCCTGAGCAATGGCAGTTTCCGGGGACTATCTTTGACGGATCCATGAGCATTTCAGCAGATCGGCAGGCGCGGCGGGCCATGCCCGGGCTTGCGCCCCAGGTGGACCAGGTGGGCATTGAGGAGCGCGTGGCCCGGATCAAGACACGCAGCATCAAGAAGGAGACCAAGGTGGAGGGCATGAAGTTGGCCCTGTCCATGATCGACCTTACCACGCTGGAAGGGCAGGACACGCCCGGCAAGGTGAAGCAACTTTGCTACAAGGCGCAACACCTGCACGATCAGCTGGCCGGCCTGCCCACGGTGGCGGCGGTGTGCGTGTACCCCACGCTGGTGAAGACGGCCAAGCAGGCGTTGGGCGCCAGCGGGGTGAAGGTGGCCTCGGTGGCCACGGCCTTCCCCAGCGGGCAGGCGCCCAAGGCGGTGAAGATCGCCGACACGAAATACGCGGTGGCCGAAGGGGCGGATGAGATCGACATGGTGATCAGCCGCGGCAAGTTCCATTCCGGCGAATACGGCTTCGTGCATGATGAGATCGCGGCGGTGAAGGAGGCCTGCGGCACGGCGCGGCTGAAGGTGATCCTGGAAACGGGCGAACTGGGCACCTACGACAAGGTGCGCATAGCCAGCGACATCGCCATTGCGGCGGGCGCGGATTTCATCAAGACCAGCACCGGCAAGATCAGCCCAGCGGCCACCATGCCGGTTACGCTGGTGATGCTGCACGCCATCCGCGACCATTTCCTGCGGACCGGCGAAATGATCGCCATGAAGCCTGCGGGCGGCATCCGCACCAGCAAGGAGGCCCTGCACTATTTGATGATGGTGAAGGAGGAACTGGGGCCCGAGTGGCTGCACCCGCACTGGTTCCGCTTTGGCGCCAGCAGCCTGGCCAACGACCTGCTGATGCAGCTGCGGAAGGAAGCCGACGGCCGGTACCAGAGCGCGGACTACTTCAGCATCGATTGAGATACGCCTCACTGGCCGATCAGCACCAAGGTGCCCGCGATCACCAAGCCCGCGCCCACCGCGGTTTTCAAGGTGATCGTTTCCCCCAGAAAGAGCATGGCCAGCACGATGGTGAGCGCCACGCTCAGCTTGTCCACGGGCGCCACCTTGCTTACCGGGCCCACCTGCAGCGCCTTGAAGTAGAACAGCCAGGACAGGCCCGTGGCCACGCCGGAGAGCACCAGGAACAGGAGGTCCTGCTTAGGCAATGCGCCCAGCCCCTTGGCCTGCCCCTTGAACAGCACGATGGCCCACACCATCACCAGGATGATGGCGGTGCGTATGCCCGTGGCCAGGTTGGAGTTGATGTGGGCCACGCCCAGTTTGGCGAAGATGGCCGTTAGCGAGGCGAAGAAGGCGGAAAGCGCGGCATAGGTCCACCACATCGGGACGGGTTTTGGGGAGGTTCGGGTCAGTTCAGGGCGTACACTTTGCCGGGCAGGCTGCGCACCACGCCGCTGAACTCCAGGTTCAGCAGCAGGCCGGCGGCCTTGTGCTGGGGCATTTTGCTGCGGAAGCAGAGCGAATCGATGTCAATCTTGCCCTGCGTGCGGATCAGGTCCACCAGCACCTGCTCCTCGGGCAGCAGCGCTGTAAAGAGGGAAGGTTGGGCGGACTGTTTTTTCCGTGCGTCGGCATCCCATTCCATCAGCTTCAGCACATCCTGCGCGCAGGTGACCAAATGCGCCTGGCTGCGCTGGATCAGGCGGTTGCAGCCGATGCTGCGCTCATCCGAGGGGCGGCCCGGGAAGGCCATCACCTCGCGGTCGTAGCTGTTGGCGATGTCGGCGGTGATCAGCGAACCGCCCTTGGGGCCGCTTTCCACCACGATGGTGCAGTCGCTCAGGCCGGCGATCACGCGGTTGCGGGCGGGGAAATTGCCCGGTGCGAAGGGCGATCCGCTGGGCAGCTCGCTCACTAAGGCGCCGTTGCCGCAGATCTCCTTGGCCGTGGCGGCATGCTCCCCGGGGTAGAGCTTGTCCAGCCCGTGCGCCACGCAGGCCACGGTGGGCAGGCCGCTGCGCAGCGCGGTGCGGTGCGCGATGATGTCGATGCCGTAGGCGAGCCCGCTCACCACGGTGGCGCCGCTTTCGGCAAGGCCTTCCACCAGCTCGGCACACAGGTGCCTGCCCTGCTCGGTGGGGGTGCGCGTGCCCACGATGGACACGCTGCGCAGGGGGTCCAGCGGCGCATTGCCCTTCACAAAGAGCAGCACCGGGGCATCGGCGCACTGCACCAGCCTCCCCGGGTAATCCGCATCCAGGTAGAAGAGCATGCGCAGGTGGTGCTTGCGCACATAATCCAGTTCCCTTTCCGCTGCGGCGATCACGCCCGGGTTCCTGATGGAGGCCATCAGCACGGGGCCGATGCCGGGCACCTTGTCCAGCGAGCGCCGCAGTGCGCGGTCCGTGAAGAGGGCGTCCACGCCGCCGCAGTACGCCACTAAGTTGCGTGCATTCACGGGGCCGATGCCCTTGAGCATCGACAGGGCGATGCGGTGTACCAGTTGGCGGTCTTCCATGGTGGCCGGTGATCGCTACTTTCGCCGTCAAGGCGTTCGGCCCAAAATAAGCGGGATGAGGATCATTGCGGCATGGATGGCCCTGTTTGCGGCCCATACAGGATGGGGCCAGGCTCCGGCAGGCACCACCGGCCAGGTGCAGGGCACCGTGTACAGCACGGCGGACCGCGGCCCGCTGCCCGGCGCCAGCATTGCCTTCGGCAACCTGCGCACGGCGGCCACCGATGACAGTGGGCGCTACGCGATCACACTGCCCGCAGGGTCCTATGCCGTACGCGCGCTTGCCGTGGGCTATGCCGAACGGCAGCTCCAGGTGGAGGTGCCGGCGGGCGGCCGTATCACCTTGGACATTGCCTTGGCACCCTCCACTTCCCAGCTGGACATGGTGGTGGTGAGCGCCAGCAAATTCGAGCAGCGCGTGGGCGAAGTGACCCAAAGCCTGAGCGTGCTGCCGGCCTCGGTTATCCGCGAAAAAGGCACGGCCAACCTGGCCGATGCGTTGGACCAGGTGCCCGGCGTGGTGGTGGTGGATGAAGATCCGCAGATCCGCGCGGGCAGCGGCTTCAGCTACGGGGCGGGCAGCCGCGTGATGCTGCTTGCCGACGGCCTGCCCATCCTCAGCGGGGACATGGGCCGGCCCAATTGGTCCTTCCTGCCCGTGGCGGACGTGGACCAGGTGGAGGTGATCAAGGGCGCAAGCAGTGTGCTGTATGGAAGCGCGGCGCTCAGCGGGGTGATCAACGTGCGCACCGGCTGGCCCGGCGATGCGCCCAAGACCCGCGCCTCCATCTTCGGCGGCGCCTACGGCACCCCGGGAAATGCGGCCGCCAAATGGTGGGGGGCCAGCCCGCCGCTGATCACCGGGGCCGACTTCATGCACGCCCACCGCTTCAAGCAGTTCGACCTGGTGGTGGCCGGCCAGGCCTACGGCGACCAAGGCTACATCGGGCCGGAGCGCATAGCGCCGGACAGCCTGGCCAGGGACCCGTACAAGCTGGGCACCGGCGGCTACGACCACCGCGTGCGCTTCAACTTCGCCACCCGCTGGCGCAACCGGAAGATCAAAGGGCTGAACTACGGCCTGAACGGCAACGTGATGAAGAGCAACAGCACCAGCGTGTTCCTTTGGGACAACCTGCACCAGGGGCTCTTCCGGCCCTTGCCCAACACCACCACCAACACCGTGGGCACGCAGTTCTACCTCGATCCGTTCGTCCACTACACCGGGCCCGGGGGCGCGCGCCACAGCCTGCGGGGCCGCTGGTACCACCAGCAGTTCGCCAACAGCGGCAACCAGAGCAACGAGAACGACCTGCTCTACGGCGAGTACCAGTGGCAGCAAACGGTGGCGCTTTTCGGGCCCACCACCATCACCGCCGGGCTGGTGGGGCAGCAGGTGGCCAGCCATGCCGTGCTGTACAGCGGCAATGCGGCCGGAAGCCCGGACAACACCGCCACCAACGCAGCCGCCTACCTGCAGGTGGACAAGAAGCTGATGGCGCGGCTGATGCTGAGCGCCGGCGTGCGCTACGAGCACTTCAAGGTGAACGAGCTGGAGCAGGCTGAACCGGTGCTGCGCGGCGGCGCCACCTACCAGGTGGCGGAAGGCACCTTCCTGCGCGCCAGCTACGGACAGGGTTTCCGCTTCCCCACCATCGGCGAGCGGTACATCCTTACCTCCGTCGGCTCCCTCCACATCTACCCCAACCCGGCGCTGCAGCCCGAAACCAGCGTGAACATGGAGGCCGGCATCAAGCAAGGCTTCAAGTTCGGCGGCATCACCGGCTACGTGGACATGGTGGCCTTCCGCCAGGATTTCGACCGCTACGTGGAGTTCACCTTCGGCCAATGGGGCGCGGACCGCTCCTTTGCCAACCTCCTCGGCTTCGGGTTCAAGAGCGTGAACACCGGCGGGGCGCGCATCTCCGGCACCGAATTCGAGCTTGCCGGCAAGGGGCGGCTGGGCGCCGTGGAGCTCCGGTTCCTGGCGGGCTACACGCACACCCTGCCCGTGAGCACCACCCCCAACGAGGCCTACGCCCAAACCACCAGCACCATCGGCGCCGTGCAGAACATCACCTACCTGAGCACCAGCTCCGACCCCCGGAACGACATCCTCAAGTTCCGCGTGCAGGACCTTTTCCGCGCCGACCTCGGGGCTACGTGGAAGCGCTTCTCGCCCGGCATCAGCGTGCGCTACAACAGCCATGTGCGCAACATCGACGAGGCCTTCATCCAGATCGAGCAGATGGGCCAGCTGGGCCAGGTGGGCATTGCCGAATGGATGAAGACCCACACCACCGGCGACTGGATCACCGATGTGCGCATGGGCTTTGCGATCACCCCGCAGGTGAAGGCGTCCTTCCTGGTGGCCAACCTCACCAACGAGGTGTATGCCATCCGCCCCATGGCCATTGAAGCACCGCGCACCTACCGCCTGATGCTGTCCCTTGATATTTGAACCATGCGCATCCTCGGAATCATTCCCGCCCGCCACGCCAGCACACGCCTGCCCGGCAAGCCCCTGGTGGACATCGGCGGCAAGAGCATGGTGCAGCGCGTGGTGGAGCAGGCACGGCTCTGCACCAACCTGGCCGGGGTGGTGGTGGCCACCGACGACCCGCGCATCGCAGCGCACGTGTCCTCCTTCGGGGGGAAGGCCGTGTCCACGTCGCCCGACCATCCCAGCGGCACGGACCGCTGCTGGGAGGCCTTGGTGGCCCTGGGGGCCTCCGGCTACGATGCGGTGGTGAACATCCAGGGGGACGAACCCTTCATCGCGCCGGAACAGATCGATGAAGTGTGCGCGTGCATTGCGCAGCCCGGCGTATCCATCGCCACGTTGGCGCAAGTGGTTGCCGATGATCGCGACCTGGACGACCCCGGGGAAGTCCTCATCACCGTGGATGCGCGCATGAACGCACTCTACTTCAGCCGTACGGCGATCCCCTTTTTGCGCAACCCCGTGCCCGGGCCCAGGCACCTGCAGTTCCGCTTCCTCAAGCACGTGGGGCTTTATGCCTACACCACGGAGGCACTGCGGCGCATCGTGCAGCTATTGCCCTCTTCATTGGAGCGCGCCGAATCGCTGGAACAGCTGCGTTGGATCGAGAACGGCATCCCCGTGCGGGTAGGGTTGACGGAACATCCGTCCTTCTGCGTGGACACGCCCGCCGACCTTGAACGGGCGCGGCAATGGGCAGCCGGGCGAGGGTGAGCGCCCGTTCGGCGAAAACCGGCCCTGCAGCACCGGCAATGCCTTAGTTTTGGCCCTCCCCATGGCGCTCGACCGATACATCCACGACCTGCTCTTCGAGCACGATTGCGTGATCGTGCCGGGCTTCGGCGGTTTCCTCACCCATTACCGCCCGGCCCGCCTGGACGTGCAGCGCAAGCTGGTCCTTCCCCCTTCCAAGGACATCAGCTTCAACCGCAAGCTGGTGCGCCAGGACGGCCTGCTGGCCGACCAGCTGGTGCGCCACGAAGGATTGGATTTTACGGCGGCCGGCCACCGGTTGGAGCAGGAACTCCAGCAGTGGCAACGCAGGCTGCGCGAGCAAGGCCGCCTGGAGGTGGCCCGCGTGGGCACGTTCTTCCATGATGCCGAGCACAACCTGCAGTTTGAGCCGGACCGCCGGGTGAACTTCCTCAAGGAGGCATTCGGCCTGGTGCCGGTGGAGGCCGTACCCGTGCTGAAGTCCGTGATGCCTTCCCCGGTGGCCGAAACGGTTGCCGGGCCGGCGGTGCATGCCGGCAACGGCAGGGCCGGCTGGTTGGCTGCGGCCGCGGCGGTGGCCATCGCTTTCACCGCCGCCACCTGGTACTTGGTGGGCACGCTGGGCAAGGAAGCGCCTCGGCTGGCCAATATTGGCCCCGGGCAAGCCGGGGAGGCCGCGAGGTACCAGCTGCCAAAGGCCCCGCCCGTGGCCATGGCGGCGCTGGATGTGCCGGAATGGACCGCCCCGGCGGACCTGTACGGCATTCATGAACTGCCCATCGCCGGGCCGGACGTGCGCCTGGTGGCCGTGAACTTCGGGCAGGCGCCGGGCAAGGCGGTGGCTGAAAGCACGGCCGTGGCCAAGGCTGCAACCCCAGCGGCGGTGCCTGCCGCCGGTCCGCGCTTCCACATCATCGGGGGCTGCTTCCTGGAGAAGGAGAACGCGGACCGCTTTGTGGCCGAGCTGCAGGCCAAGGGCTTTGCCGCATCACTGATAGACCGCATGGGCGGCCTTTACCGGGTGGCCTATGGCAGCTATCCGCAGCGCGCCATGGCCTTGGATGCACTGGGCGCCGTGCGCAAGGAGATCGCCCCGGAGGCCTGGCTGCTGGTGAAGTGAGCATGCCCCGCGCAATTGGCACGACGATTGCCGCCTGCGACCGAAAAAACACGAACTGCAACATGAAGCGTTTTGTTCTTGCAATGGCCATCGCGGTGCTGGGCTGCGGAGTTTCCGCACAAGTGGTGATGACGCCCGCCGCGCGCACCATCAATGCGGGCAAGGCCGAAGTAACCTGCTTGGCCATTGCGCCCAAGGGAGACCGCATCCTTGTGGGCACCTCCAGCGGCGCCGCGCTGTATGACATTGAAAAAGGCAAGCGCGTGGCGGAGTTCCCCTACAATGAGGACGGGAGCACCGTGGTGTACCATGCGACGTTCAACGACAACGGGGAGTTCGTGGTGCTCATCGGCTTTGCCGGCACCCGCGAAGTGTGGGATGTGAAGGACGGCAAACAGGACAAGGTGATCGCCAAGCACCGCTGGATCCCCGATGCCATCCGCACCCGCGAACTGGGCCTCAAGAAGGGCAACTCCGCATTCGACCGCTTCTACCAGCAGGCGGAGGCAACGGAAGGAGCGATCACCGCACGGGCCGGAAAGGACGGTGTGGTGGTGTTCACCGACAAGGACGGCAATGCCCTGCAAACGCTCTCCTATCCCGCCAACAAGGACCAGCACCACCGCGCGCCATGCCTGTTCCACAACGGGCAGTTCATCACCGGTACGGACAACGGGCAGGTGCTTTTCTACGACCTGGCCAAGCACTGACCGTGCCTTGCGGAACCGGACCGGCCGCCTGCTTTAGGAGGCAGGGCCTGATCCTTGCTGCCCGTCCTCAGGTTCAGGGCCCTTGTTCCCAAAGGCCCTGATGGCCGAGAACACCAGTAAGGCCAGCACCAGCAGGCCCAGCAGGCCGAGGTACCATTGCACTTCCTTGAAGGCGGAGAGGAAAACCACCAGGAACAGGAGCACCACCAGCACCTGGGCCCACAGGCGCAGGGCCATGCCGCTCCAGGTGGATCGTTCCTGCAGGAGCCTCCGGTAAAGGCGCTGGTCCACCACGTGGAAGGCCACCAGCAGGGCGGACAGGCCCAGCTTCGCCTGCATCCACGGTTGGGCCAGCAGGCCGGGCTGAAGCCAGGTCATCCAGGCGCCAAAAGCGATAAGGAGCAGCAGGGACGGCCAGGCCACGAGGTACAGCAGTGACCAGCCCATGGCCAGGTGCTGCTTGGCGAGCAGGGCCCGGCCCGGCTCGGGAACGGCAGCCGTTTGGCGGTGCAGCAGGAACAGGCGGAGCAGGCAGAATGAACTTGCAAAAAAGGCCACCATGCAAATGATGTGCATGGCCACCAGGGCCGGGTACCAGTCGGGAAGCATGGCTGAAAGGTACGCGCCGCAGTGATCGGGGAATGGCGGCGGGGTACCTTCGCGCCAAGAAATCCACCATGGAAGCCAAGCCCGCCACGGACAGTTATTCGGAAACCACCAACCTGGTGCTCCCCAATGACACCAACAACATGAACAACTTGTTCGGGGGGCAACTGCTGAAATGGTTGGACATGACCTGCGCCATCAGCGCGGGCAGGCACAGCGGCCGCACCAGCGTGACTGCCGCCGTGAACAATGTGAGCTTCGACGTGCCCATCAAGCTGGGCGACCTGGTGACGATCAAGGCGCACGTGAGCCGGGCCTTCAGCACCAGCATGGAAGTGTGGGCCGACGTATGGAAGGAGGACCAGGCAACAGGAAAACGTACCAAGTGCAACAGCGCCATTTACACGTTCGTGGCCGTGGGCACGGATGGAAAGCCCGTGCCGGTGCAGCCGGTGATACCCGTTACGGACGAGGAAAAAGTGCGCTACAACGGAGCCCTCCGCAGAAGGCAATTGCGCTTGATCTTGGCCGGCAAGATGACGCCCGGGGAAGCCACGGAGCTGAAGGCGCTCTTCAACTAATTCACACCACCGTTCGCCCGGCTGGCGATCCCGTCCAGGTCCTGTTTTTCCATGCAGCGGAAGTGTCCGCGCGGGCATTGGTCAAAACCGATCTTGGAGCAAGGGCGGCAATCCAGGCCCTTCACCTCACTGATGTGCGCCCGCTCCGGATGTTGCGGGATGTAGGGTCCCATGCCGAATTCCGGAACGGTGTTGCCCCACACGCTCACCACGTTCTTCCTGAACGCACTGGCCACATGCATGGCACCGCTGTCGTGCGCCACCACGGCGGACGCCTGCCGGATCAAGGAAGCTGAGCCCAGCAGGTCGTACTTCCCGGTGGCATCAAAGGCACGCGCACCCACCACATTGACGATCGACCGCGCGATGGCCTGGTCCTCCCGCCCGCCGATGATCACCAGCGGCCCTTGCAATTTGCCCGCCAGCTCGATCAGCTTGTGCTGGGGCAGCCGCTTGGTGAAATGGCCCGCACCGATGCACAAGGCGATATATCCGTCGCGGTGGGTCGCCGGCAATGCGTCCGGGTCTACCTCGCTTTCCGCCGGAATGAACAGGTCCAGCCCCTTTCCGTCGTTCTTCACCCCCAGGTGCTCCACGGTGCTCAGGTAGCGGTCCACAATGTGGATGCGCGGCAGCTTGTCGACCTTGAAGTTCACCAGCAGCCATTTTTCCCGGTTGAGCTTTGGAAAACTTTTGGCCTTCACGCCCAGCCCCAGCTTTACGCGCAGGGTGCGCAGGTTGTGGTGCAGGTCCACCACCAGGTCGAACCGCTCCTGCTTCAGCCCGGCGACGGCGTTGCCCAGGCTGTCGCCCAGCACATGCACGCGGTCCACGTATGGGGAGTGCTGCACGAGCGGGGTGAAGGCCTGCTTGGTGAGGAAGTGGACCTCGCAGCCGGGCACCTGCTGCTTGAGGCATCGAACCACCGGCGAAGTGAGGATGATGTCCCCGATGGAACTGAAGCGGACGACCAATACCTTCATGGAAGCGGGTGCGAAGGTACTTCCCGCACCGCCGCCCGGTTTAGTGGCGATCAGCCCCGAATGCGCAGGATGCCCCAACTTTGCGGGAGTACGAACCACCGCGTATTTGCAATGTACATCGACACGCACACCCACCTCTTTCACAAACAATTCGACCAGGACCGCCCGGATGCGGTGCGCCGCGCGCTGGATGCCGGCGTCCATAAGCTCTTCCTGCCCAACATCGACATCACCAGCGTGGAAGCCCTGCACGCGATGTGCGATGCCTATCCGGAGGTCTGCTTCCCCATGATGGGCCTGCATCCCTGCTCGGTGGGTGAGGATCCCTCCCGCGACCTGGCCGAGGTGGAACGCCTCCTGGGCACAGGCCGCTATTGGGCCGTGGGCGAGATCGGCATCGACCTGCACTGGGACAAAACTTGGATCGGGCAGCAGAAGGAAGTATTCCGGCAGCAGGTGCGCTGGGCGAAGGACCTGGCCCTGCCCGTGGTGATCCACTGCCGCGAGAGCTTTGAGGAAGTAATGGCCATTGTGGAGGAGGAGAACAATGAGCATCTTACAGGCGTGTTCCATTGCTTCACGGGCACGGAAGAGGAGGCACGCCGCGTGATCGGGCTTGGGGGCTTCAAGCTGGGCATCGGCGGGGTGATCACCTACCCCAAGAGCGGCCTTGCCGAAACCATGGCCTTGGTGGGCGCCGCGCACTGCGTGCTGGAAACCGATTCGCCCTACCTGGCGCCGGTGCCGTTCCGCGGCAAGCGCAACGAAAGCAGCTACATCCCGCACATTGCCGAGGCGCTGGCCGCCGCAGTGGGCCTGCCCGTGGAAGAGGTTGCCCGCATCACCACGGCCAACGCCGAACAACTCTTCCAGGAATGAGCAGGCCCAAGGTGTTGTTGATCTACACCGGAGGCACCATCGGCATGGTGGCCGATGCCCGCAGCGGTGCCCTGCAAGCGGTGAACCTGGACCACCTGGAAGAGCAGGTGCCGGAATTGCTGCACATGGGAATTGCGTTGGAAACCGTCGCCTTCGGCACGCCCATCGACAGCAGCGACATGCACCCGGAACACTGGGTGCGCATCGCTTCCATCATCGGTGAACGGTACGCCGACTTCGACGGCTTCGTGGTGCTGCACGGTAGCGACACCATGGCGTACACCGCCAGCGCGCTCAGCTTCCTGCTGGAAAACCTGGCCAAGCCCGTGATCCTCACCGGCAGCCAATTGCCTTTGGGCACCATCCGCACCGACGGCAAGGAGAATCTGCTTACGGCCATTGAGATCGCGGCCGCCAAGGAGAATGGCAAGCCGATGGTGGCCGAAGTGGCCGTGTATTTCGAGTACAGCCTGTACCGGGGCAACCGCACGGTGAAGGTGCATGCGGAGCGCTTCGAGGCCTTCCGATCGCCCAATTGGCCAGTGCTGGCGGAGGCCGGCACGCACATCCGCTACGACCGTTCGGCGCTGCTTCCCGCGCGGAACGGCCCCTTGAAGGTACATGCCCACATGGACAACGGGGTGGGGGTGATCTCCTTGTTCCCGGGCATCCGGGCCGGTGCGGTGCGGGCCCAACTGGCAGACCCCGGCCTGAAGGCTGCCGTGCTGCAAACCTTCGGCAGCGGCAACGGCCCCACGGATGCGGATTTTCTGAAGGCGCTGCACCAGGCCCGCGAGCGCGGCATCGTGCTGGTGAACGTCACCCAATGCGTGGGCGGCCGCGTGGAACAAGGCCGCTACCAGACCAGCCGGGCCCTTGCTGAAATGGGCGTGGTCAGCGGCCAGGACCTCACCACCGAGGCGGCCATCACCAAACTGATGTTCCTGCTGGGGCAGGGCATGGCAGCGGAAGACGTGATGCAGCGGATGGGGACGCCCTTGTGCGGCGAGCTGTCGTTGCCGTAGGCCATGCGGGTATTACATTCGCGGCCCGCAAGGCCCATGGCCATGCAGGAATTGGAGAAGTGGCCGAGTGGTTTAAGGCGCACGCCTGGAAAGTGTGTTTACCTGAAAGGGTAACGGGGGTTCGAATCCCTCCTTCTCCGCCGATCGGCCCCCGCGCAGCGGGGGCGTGAACGCCGAAGGCCGCGACCAAGCTTGCTTGGTGAAGCGGCCTTCGGCGTTCACGCCAAGCCCGCGCAGCGGGCTGGCCGATCGAAGCCACCCCCCTCAGGGATGGCCCGCCTCGGGCAATCCCTCCCCCCTCAGGGAAAGCGCGATGCTGAGCGTAGCCGAAGCACGCGCAATCCCTCCGACGATTCGGATGCCGAGCTTGCTCGAAGCATTCAATCGGGCTGTTCGCCCATCGGCAACGCAGGAATGGCTGCGAGGATGGTTCCTATGCCGAGAGGAGAAGGTCATGCCCAAGCCCGGCTTTGGAAGACCACGGTCAAGATCACCTTGGCTGGATCGGAAATGATTGAACAGCGGAGTTTTGATTGATCGGCTTTGTTCCTTATGCGTGAATAGTTCTTACTATTGGAGTCGCCACCTCGTTGGGGTCACTAGTAGACCCATGCATCCATCGTTGATGATCAGCCCATGAGCAGGCACTTTTCGCTGACCGCCAACCATTCAATGCACAGTCAATAGCACCAATGCGAATGAGCAGCACACGCAGGCCCATACTTTGCATCCTTGCCGTTTCCATTGTGTTCCTCACTGAGGCCAAAAGCCAGTGGACCCAGATCCAGTGCCCTGCGAATGTGGGTAACCTGTGGTGCATTGATTTTACACCAGCAGGCCCGACGTATTCCCCCATGGGCTATATAGGTTCAGACCGGGGAATGTTGAGGTCATTGAATGATGGCAATTGGTTCTATACGGAGCCGGAATCCTATGCAGTACACGGATTCGCCTTCATATATCCTTCCATGGGAACCGCGGCATGCAATGGAGGCCGGTTGTTGGTCACGCAAGTAAGTGGAACCACTTGGGTCGAATCCAATGTCGGGCAGGTCCCTTGGGTGGATTTCCAAGCAGTGAGCCGGCCGGATCTGTACAATGCGTTCGCTGTAGGCTCCTTTGGCAGGATAGCTAAATCCACGGATGGGGGCAATAATTGGACAAGCACAACCTTGTCGGGGTACGATGGAACCTTTCATCAACTTCACTTTTTCAATGCCTCCAATGGGGTGATCGTGGGTGACGGCGGAAAACTCGTGAGGAGGACCGATGGGGGATGGTTGGATGTTCCGAGCGGCACCTCATCAACCCTCCGTGACCTGCATTTCCCCACCGCAACTATCGGCTACATCACAGGAGATGGTGGAGTGCTGCTCAAAACCACGGATGCAGGATACACGTGGCAACCACTGCAAAGCCCGACCCAAGAGAACCTCTATGCCGTACATTTTGAGAGCGAAATGGCCGGCTTCATCGCAGGTGCGGGTGGAAAACTATGGGGAACGGAGGACGGTGGGGCCAACTGGGTACTTGAAGTTGTGGATGGCATGATGCCTGATGACAGGATCAATGCGATCAACGTCCATGAAGACAGTTACTATGCCGTTGGTGATCACGGATTGATCGCGACGAGGCAGTTGCTGGTGGGCATTGCGGAACCGTGGCCGGAGGTGATGGGCATGCGGATCATGCCCAACCCGGTGAACAACCTGGTGCACTTGACCTTTCCCAATATGGCTTCGGAACCCCTGCAAGTGGATATCCTGAATGCATCCGGACAATGCGTGCTATCCGTAGTACCTGATCGGAGCGGTCAAGGCATGGATGTTCCTGTTGGAGACCTTCCGACCGGACCTTATGTGTGCCGTGTCAGGTATGTTCACAGCTTGATCAGCGCCGGCTTCATCAAGGAGTAGTGAACTAAAGCTGGTTGCACGGCAACGGTCGGGTCCCGATCGGAGGCGGGAAACACTGTTGGACACCCTTGCCCCTCCAGGAGGGCATGCTTTCGGACCAGATCCCTCCGGAGCATGGCTTGATTGATGTATCCGATCCACCCCTTGCAAAGCGTGGTTCCAAGTTGCCATCCAAGGCCATTGAACCCGCCCCTTGCACCCCGTACTTTTGCCGCCACTCCATGCCCCGCATCGGTCCCATAGAACTTCCGGAGTTCCCGCTCCTCCTGGCCCCCATGGAAGATGTGAGCGATCCGCCCTTCCGGGCGCTCTGCAAAAAGCACGGGGCCGACTTGATGTACACCGAGTTCATCAGCAGCGAGGGCTTGATCCGCCAAGCCGCCAAGGGCCTGAAAAAGTTGGACATCTTCCCCGAGGAGCGCCCCGTGGGCATCCAGTTGTTCGGCGGAAGCGAGGATGCCATGGAAGAAGCCGCGCGCATCGCTGAACAGGCCGGGCCCGAGCTCATCGACATCAACTATGGGTGCCCGGTGAAGAAAGTGGTGGACAAAGGTGCCGGTGCCTGTCTGCTGCAGGACGTGGACAAAATGGTGCGCCTCACCGAAAAGGTGGTGAAGGCGGTGAAGCTGCCTGTGACAGTGAAGACGCGCTTGGGCTGGAGCGACCAGACCAAGAACATCATGGAAGTGGCCGAGCGCCTACAGGACGTGGGCATCCAGGCCCTCAGCATACATGGTCGCACACGGGCACAGTTGTACAAGGGTGAAGCCGACTGGACGCTCATCGGGGAGGTGAAGAACAACCCGCGCATCCACATCCCCATCTTCGGCAACGGCGACATCAACGGCCCGGAGAAAGCCTTGGAGTACCGCAACCGCTACGGCGTGGACGGCATCATGATCGGCCGCGCCAGCATCGGTGCGCCGTGGATCTTCAACCAGGTGAAGCACTACTTCGCCACTGGCGGGCACCTGCCGCCCCCCACGATCGATGATCGTGTGGATGCCGCCCGCGAACACTTGGAGCGCAGCTTGGGGTGGAAGGGCGAACACGAAGGCATTGTGGAAATGCGCCGCCACTACACCAACTACTTCAAGGGCCTGCCCAACTTCAAGGAGCACCGCCTGAAGCTGGTGACGGAGAACGATCCGCGCGTGGTGCTGGAACTGCTCGAGCAGGTGCGCGGGTGGTTGGCGCTGGCGGCGTGAGGTTGCTCCATCAGCGGTCTCCCGCAGGGGACCTCGATGTTTTGGTTGCTCCATCAGCGGCCTCCCGCAGGGGACCTCGATGTTTTGGTTGCTCCATCAGCGGTCTCCCGCAGGGGACCCTGATGTTTTGGTTGCTCCATCAGCGGTCTCCCGCAGGGGACCCTGATGTTTTGGTTGCTCCATCAGCGGTCTCCCG
>JAFEAI010000119.1 GCA_018266475.1 Bacteroidota bacterium | reverse complement strand
CCAAGCGGTGGATGCGCAGGCGCACGCTGTCGCAGTCGTACTCAATGAAGGTGGTGTCCGCAGGGTGGTATTCCACGTTCACCGCAGGGTCGGCAGTAAGCTTGAAGCGGTCGCTGCTGGTGAAGGAGTTTTTTTCCAGCCACACGGCGGAGGGGAACCAATTGTCGCCCACGTTGCCCACGCCTACCTTGATGTGGTACATCTGGCCGCACTGTACGGCGGCGCTGGCGGTGAGCACCACGGTCATGCCGTTGTGCTGGATGTAGTACGGGTCGCTGGCGTAGGGTTCTTGGATCTGGTTGGCGCCGCCAGGGGGCATGGGGATGTTCCAAACGCCGCCGTTGTAGCGGTAGTAGATGGAGTTGGCCTGCCAGTTGGGGTCGGCCTGGTTGCAGTACATGAACTGGTCCGTGAGCGGCCCATTGGCATTGGAAGCGTTCATCTGCCCGTTGTTCACCGTGTTGATGGAAACTGCCGACATGGAGCCGGGGACGTAGGCCATGTTCATGGCGTTGTTGGTGAATGGCCCGTTGATGCCAGGCCCGCTGATGAAGAAGCCGAACACGTCGTTGTACTGGCTACATGCCCAACGCTCATATTCCTCGGAGCTGAAGACATACCGGACACTTACCATGTCGCTGGTAGGTACAAAATCGAACTCCAGCACCGACTTGTTACCGATGTTGGCCCCGCCTGTGACCTGCCAGCCGGGATAGGCGGAAAGATGGCTCAGGTCAACGTCGGGGCTGGTCCAGAATCCTCCGCCGCCCAAGCCGCCGCCTTGTTCCATCAACTGGTTGTTGGGACCGGGCAGTGAATATTGTGCATCATTGGTGCAGAGGAACACGCCATTTGCAATGCCTAAGCAGGTGTTGGCGGCATTGAAGCGCCCGATCTGGCCCAAGGTGGTGAACAAGGACGGGACCGTATTGCCGGGGTTGCCATTGTATGTGACGTTGGTGGCGAACACCCCGGGACCCATTAGTGTGTTGGCCACCAACGTGGCTGGCGTTTGGGTTTGGCTGAGGATCAACTGTGCCTGCACGGGCACGGTGCCAAGCAGCGCGCCCGCAAGGGCAAGCCCGAAGGTGATATGGTCCCGGCAAATTCTCATCTCACCAAAGTTACATGTCCGGTCAATGTGCCGGCGCCCGGGTCGTCCTGGGTCACTATGTAGAAGTAGGTGCCGTCGGGCACGCCATGCCCGTCCCATCCTTGTGCCAGTGCGCGGGTGGTGAAGATCACCTGCCCCCAGCGGTTGTAGATGGCCATCACCCCCGGTGCGCCCTTGTAGTCGATGGGGATGAAGCGGTCGTTGCGGCCGTCACCGTTGGGGCTGAACACGTTGGGCAGTTCGATCACGCCGGGGTGTACCACGCGCACCACCGAGCGCACGGTGTCGGTGCATCCGTTGGCGGAGGTTACCACCAGCATCACCGGGTAGTTGCCGGGCACATTGGGGAAGGT
>JAFEAI010000118.1 GCA_018266475.1 Bacteroidota bacterium | reverse complement strand
GTCACCGAGCCGTTGGCGATCTCGGTGGCCGTGGGCGTGTAGGTGGCGTTCACGTTGTTGGGGCTGGGGCTGAAGGTGCCCGCACCGCCGCTCCAGGTGGCGCCGGTGGCCAC
Organism: Bacteroidota bacterium; assembly: GCA_018266475.1. GTDB lineage: Bacteria > Bacteroidota > Bacteroidia > Flavobacteriales_F > PHOS-HE28 > PHOS-HE28. The sequence continues at coordinate 8,378 of JAFEAI010000118.1, read as the reverse complement.
GGTGTAGCTGCCGTTCAAGGTGGCCACCGGATTGTTGGCGCATAGCGTTTGGTTCGCCCCGGCGTGTACCGTGGGCGCAGGAGTGATGGTGTAGGTCACCTGGCTGCTTACCGCATTGCACAGGCCGTTGCCGGTGCTGGTGAGCGTGAGGGTCACCGTGCCGGCGGTGCGTTCGGCAGCGCTGGGCGTGTACACGGCGTTCAGCGTGCTGGCGTTGGGGCTGTAGGTGCCGGTGCCGCCGCTCCAGGTGGCGCCGGTGGCTCCTGTCACGCTGCCGTTAAGGGTGATGGCGGCGTTGTTGGCGCACACGCTGCCGTTGCTGCCTGCGCTCACCGTGGGGGCGGGGGTGAAGTGGATCACCTTGGTGGCGCTCACGGCGTTGCAGTTGTCGTTGCCGGTGGTGGTCAGCGTCAGCGTGACGATGCCGGCGGCGATCTCCGCTGGGGTGGGGGTGTACGTGGCGTTGAGGGTGGCGTTGTTGGGCGTGTAGGATCCCGTGCCACCGCTCCACACGCCGCCGGAGGCCACGGTTACGCTGCCGCCGAGGATCACGTTGGCATTGTTGGCGCAGCGCGTCACGTCCCCGCCGGCGTTGGCCGTGGGCGAAGGGGTGAAGTGCAGCACCACAGTGCCGGAAACGGCGTTGCAGGTGTTGTTGCCGGTGGTGGTCAGCGTCAAGGTCACCGATCCGCTGGCCACTTCCGCCGCCGTGGGCGTGTAGGTGGCGTTCACGCTGTTGGCGTTGGGGCTGAAGGTGCCGTTGCCGCCGCTCCAGGTGGCGCCGGTGGCCACCGTGTAGGTGCCGGCCAGCGTGGCCGCGGGATTGTTCGAGCAGAGGTGCTGGGCCGGACCCGCATTCACCGTGGGTGCGGGGGTGATGGTGTAGGTTACCTGCTTGGTGACCGCGTTGCACAGGCCGTTGCCGGTGCTGCTCAGCGTAAGGGTCACGGTGCCTGCGGCGCGTTCGGCGGCGCTGGGCGTATACACGGCGTTCAGCGTGGTGTTGTTCGGGCTGTAGCTGCCGGTGCCGCCGCTCCAGGTGCCGCCTGTGGCGCCGGTCACGGTGCCGTTCAGGGTGATCGCGGGGTTGTTCGCGCATACAGATCCATTGGTGCCGGCATTCACGATGGGCGCGGGGGTGATGGTGATCACCTTGGTGGCGCTGGCGCTGTTGCAGGTGCCGTTGCCCGTGGTGGTGAGGGTGAGCGTTACCGTGCCGGCGGCGATCTCGGCGGCCGACGGGGTGTAGGTGGCGTTGAGGGTGGTGTTGTTCGGTGCGTACACGCCGGTGCCGCCGCTCCATGTGCCTCCGGTGGCCAGGGTCACGCTGCCGTTCAGGGCCACCGCCGCATTGTTCGCGCAGCGGGTTGCCGCAGGCCCGGCATTGGCCGTGGGCGCCGGGGTGAAGTCAATGCGCATTTGACCGCTCACCGCGTTGCACAGGCCATTGCCGGTGGTGGTGAGGGTGAGGTATACAAAGCCGGTGGCCACCTCTGCCGCCGTGGGCGTGTAGGTGGCGTTCATGTTGGTGGTGCTGGGGTCGAAGCTGCCCGCGCCGCCGCTCCACACGCCGCCGGTGGCCGTGGTGAAGCTGCCGTTGAGCACAACGGCGGCGTTATTGCCGCACACGGTGCGGTTCAGGCCGGCGTTCACGGTGGGCGCAGGGGTGATGGTGTAGGTGACCGTCTTGCTCACCGCATTGCAGGTGCCGTTGCCTGCGGAGGTCAGGGTCAGCGTTACCGTGCCTGCGGCGATCTCCGCGGCCGTGGGGGTGTACACGGCGTTGAGCGTGCTGTTGTTGGGGCTGTAGCTGCCGTTGCCGCCGCTCCACAAGCCGCCCGTGGCGCCGGTCACGGTGCCGTTCAGGCTGATCGCGGGGTTGTTCGCGCATACCGATCCATTTGCGCCGGCATTCACGATGGGCGCGGGGGTGAAGGTGATCGTGCGGCTGCCGGAAACAACCGCGCAGTTGCCGTTGCCGGTGGAGGTGAGCGTGAGCGTGAGGCTGCCCGCGGCAATTTCAGCGGCCGTGGGCGTGTAGGTGCCGTTCAGCGCGGTGTTGTTGGGGCTGAAGGAGCCCAAGCCGCCGCTCCACACGCCGCCGGAAGCGCCGGCCACGCTGCCGTTCAGCGCGATGGTGGCGTTGTTGGCGCAAACGGAGCTGTTGGCCCCGGCGTTCACCGAGGGCGCTGCGGTGAAGGCCAGCGTGATCGGGCTGGCCACCGCGTTGCATCCGCCGTTGCCCGTGGTGGTAAGGGTGAGCGTTACCGAGCCGCCGGCGATCTCCGCCGCCGTGGGCGTGTAGGTGGCGGCCATGTTGGTGGTGCTGGGGCTGAAGCCGCCCGCGCCGCCGCTCCACACCGCGCCGGTGGCCACGGTGAAGCTGCCGTTGAGGGAGGCAACGGCATTGTTGGCGCAGAGCGTTTGGCCCGGGCCGGCATTGGCCGTGGGGGCAGGGGTAATGGCGAAGGTCACCTGGTCGGTCACCGGGTTGCAGGTGCCGTTGCCGGTGGAGGTAAGCGTGAGGGTCACCGTGCCGGCCGTGCGCTCGGCGGCGCTGGGCGTGTAGGTGGCGTTGAGGGTGTTGGCGTTGGGGCTGTAGGTGCCGGTGCCGCCGCTCCAGCTTCCGCCGGTGGCGCCCGTAACGCTGCCGTTAAGGCTGATGGCGGCGTTGTTGGCGCACACGGTGCCGTCCACGCCTGCGTTCACCACCGGGGCCGGGGTGAAGGTGATGGTGCGGCTGCTGGTGGCAGGCAGGCAGGTGCCGTTGCCGGTGGTGGTGAGCACCAGTGTAACGGAACCGTTGGCGATCTCGGCCGCCGTGGGCGTGTAGGTGGCGTTCAGCGCGGTGTTGTTCGGGCTGAAGGAGCCGGTGCCGCCGCTCCATGCGCCGCCGGAAGCCACGGTCACGCTGCCGTTCAGGGCGATGCTGGCGTTGTTGGCGCACACGGAACCATTGGCGCCCGCGTTCGCCGTGGGCGATGGCGTGAAGCTCAATTGTACCGGGCTGCTTACCGCAAGGCAGTTGCCGTTGCCGGTGCTGGTGAGGGTGAGCACCACGGCACCGTTGGCGATTTCACCCGCCGTGGGGGTGTAGATGGCGTTCACGTTGGTGGTGCTGGGGTCGAAGGTGCCCGCACCGCCGCTCCATACCGCGCCGGTGGCCACGGTGAAGCTGCCGTTCAGCTGCGTTGCCGCATTGTTGGCGCACAGCACTTTGTTGGGTCCCGCGTTCACGGTGATCGGCGGGGTGAAGGTCACTTTCATGCTGTCCTTCACCGCGCTGCACACGCCGTTGCCGGTGGTGGTCAAATAGATCCATACGGAGCCGCCGGCGATCTCTGCGGGCGTGGGGTTGTAGGTGGGGTTCAGGTTGGAGTTGGAGGGCAGGAAGGTGCCCGCGCCGCCGGTCCATACGCCGCCCACGGCGTTCAGCACGGTGCCGTGCAGCGATACCGCCGGGTTGCTCGTGCATACTTGCTGGTCGGGGCCGGCATCGGGCAGGGGCTTCGGGCTGAAGGTGAGCACCATTTGGTCCTGCTGGGGGGTGCAGGAGCCCGTGGAGGTGAGCGTAAGGGTGACCGTGCCCAGGGCCAGGTCGCCGATGCTGGGCTCATACGTGGCGTTCAGGCTGGTGGCGCTGGGCTGGAAGGTGCCGCTGCCGTTGGTGGTCCATTTGCCCGTGGTGCTTCCGCCGGTGACGGTGCCGCCCAGGGTGGCGTTCATCCCCGCGCATAGCGCCTGGTCCGGGCCCGCGTTCACGTCGATCTTGCCGGAGAATTCCGAGAAGAAGCCGTAGCGGCAGCCGCTGCCCGCGCCGCCGTTGATGATGCCCAAGGAGAACACGTCGGCGCTGTTGCGCACCACAATGCCCGTGTTCACGGGCACCTGGGCCGTGGTGTAGGAGATATGCGCGGCTTTCCATTCCCCGTTGGTGCCGGGCACCGTCTTGAACGCGGAACCGGGGATGGAGACCGTGGCGGGCGTGGCCGTGAAGCTGTTTTCCGCGCCCGCGCGCACCAGCAGGTTCACGAAGAAGCCTTCATTGGTGCTGCGCGTGAAGCCCACCTGCTGGCTGCCCGCGCAGTTCAGGGGTGGCAAAATGGCCATGCCCATCTCACAGCCGAAACCGGTGACGTGGATGGCGTACACCGGCTTGCTGGAGCGCATGTAGGTGGCGTTGTCCGTGGCGCCGTCCAGGTAGTCCATGTCGTGCCGGTAGTATTGCCCCGCAAAGAGCGTGGCCACCGGCGTGTTGCTGCCATTGATGAAGATCTGCGTGTTGTTCTCCACGGCCATCAGGAAGGTGGATTCGTCTCCGGTGGCGTACAGGGAGCCCTTCACCGCGATGTAGTCCGTGCCCAAAATGTTCACCGGCACGATCTGGTCCATCATCAGGTCGTAGCAGCCGCCGCTGGGGTTGTGGTTGCTGTCGTCCTTGATGGTGATGGCGATGGGCTTGTTGGAAAGCACTGCGGCACCCGAGGGGTGGGTGGCCGGATCGTTGTAGTTGCCGGGCGTGGTGTTGCCGGGCGATACATACTTGGTGTTGGCGCAGGAATAGGTCTGCCCCTTGTTCAGGTTCACCACGAAGGGCACCAGGGCCGGATGGCCGTCCACCGCCACCGGGGAATAGATCAGCACCGAGGTGTTGTTCTCCGTGGCCACGATGTCGAACGAGGCGAAGGCCTTGTCCGCGTTGTTGCCGAAATCGTTGTTGTAGAAAGGCGCATGCTTGTGCAAGGGGATGTAGAACTCGGTGCCCAAGCCGTTGGCGCCTTTCAGGGCAATGATGTCCGGATTGTTGGTGTTGCTGCTTTCGTAGTAGCAGGTGATGTCGGTGGTGGATGTGATCCGCAGGCCCGTGTTGCACACCGTGTTGGTGGGCCGCGTTTCCAGCTGGGCCTTCAAGGAGGTCATGTTGTACCGCACCGAGCTGTTGGCGGCCACGTTGATCACGATGGGCGAGCCGCCGTTGAAGGCCGCGTTTGCCGGCTGGGCGATCGTTACCACCGCAGGCAAGTCCCTGGCCGTCACGTTGAAATAGATCGGCTCGTCACCCGGCTGGTTGTGCAGGAAGGTCACGTCTGGCGGGGCCATCCAGAACTCCTTACCCGTTTGGGCAAGCAGCGTGGCGGTGGCCAATAGCATCCAGATGGCGGACAAGATCTTCTTCATGGTGCGCTCGGTATGGTCGTGCCCGCCTTTTCGGACGGAACGGGGCGTTTTACGCATCGTCTTCGGCAAAGTTCCGTTCGTCGAAAAACCACGGCGGTTCATCGGATCGTCGATTGGTCGAAAACACACCGGCGGCACCTCCTTCCTCCTCCACGCCCAAGCTTGGCCTTGTAAGTGGTGCCTACCTGCCGGGCACCGCATGGGGGCAGCCTCCATGTGGCCCTGCCAGGCAGGGCAAACGCATCTTCCCTGCAGGGCGAAACGAGGTATTCGGCAACCGTTTGCGGGCGGTGGTTAAAGGGCCACCGGACCTTGGCCAGTGCATGCGCATGGCCACAGCGGGCTGAAGGCCCGCCAGCATGCCAGCCCGGGGCGAAGCTCCGGGCTGGCATGCGCCCCAGGCGCCAAGCGCTGAAGGCGCGGCACATGCACTTCACGCCTCACGCCCCGGCCTCCAGCAGGGCCTGCGGTAAGCCTAAAAGCATGCGCATGGCCACAGCGGGCTGAAGGCCCGCCAGCATGCCAGCCCGGAGCGAAGCTCCGGGCTGGCATGCGCCCCAAGCGCCAAGCGCTGAAGGCGCGGCCACGTGCACTTCACGCCTCACGCCCCGGCCTATAGCAGGGCCTGCGTTAAGCCTAATTGCCTGCGCTTGCCCTGCCAGGCCGGTTCGTTGCATGGTGAATAGCTTTGTCGAACGCATTCGACCCATGAGCCAACAAGACCTGTTCGGATATACCATTCCACCCCCTTCGGAGACCAGCTCACTGGCCGTGAAGCAGAAAAGCAAAGCCCCCTTGAGCAAGGGGCAGACCACCTTCAACCGCCTGCTCAAGAAGGTTGAAAAGCTCCGCAAGGACATCGACGGGCTGCACAAGGACCTCGATGCCGCACTTGCCCGGCACACGCTCAAGGTGGTTCCGGCAGAGGACGAAACCACCCGGTTGCACGTGGAGGTCATCGACCTGTTGTATCCGTACTGTTCAAAAACCAAGGTGCTCTCCGCTGCGGAACGCCGCATCCTCAAGGAATTCATCAGCGAACTGCTCGACCATGTCATCGGGTCCGATGAGGATGCCTTGGAGCGCCACAAGAAGATGTACAAGGCACTGAACGGGGAGCACTATGATGAAGTGGTCTCCCAGGACATGGAGATGTTCCGCGAAGGAATCAATGAAATGTTCGCTGCGCATGGCCTCGACATGGACCTCGGCGACTTGGATTTTTCCGACGATGAGGCGGTGGCCCGTAAGATGCACGAATTGCGGGAGAAGCTCCAGGCCGACCAGGAGCGCATGAAACAGCAGCCGCCCAAGCGCAAGAAAACCAAGCGGCAGCTGGAATTGGAGGCGCGTGCGGAGGAAATGGAGAAGGCGCGAAACCGAAGCCTGGCCACCATGTACAAGCAGCTTGCCCGCGCGCTGCACCCCGACCTGGAGCAGGATGAAGCGCTAAAGGCGGAGAAGGAGGAGCTGATGAAGCAGCTCACCGTGGCCTATGAGGCGCAGGACCTGCATACCCTCCTCCGGATCGAAGCCCAGTGGATGGCCCGCAACAGCGGCAATATCGAGGCACTTACCGAGGAAAAACTGGCCATTTACAATGCCGTGCTCAAGGAACAGGTGGAGGAACTGGAGGTGGAGTACCACAGGACCATAGGCCACCCCCGGTACGAACCCTTGACGGAATACGGCATGTACTACGTAAAGAGCTTGCCGCGGAACATCGACATCAGGGAGGCCCAACTGCGGATGAGGATCCGGTCGCTCCAGGATTCCATTGCGAACTTGCAGGGCAAAGACCCCCTCAAGGAGGTGAAAACGTGCATCCGCCTTGTGTCCGAAAGGTTGGGTCACTGAGCGGCCCCCCGCTCCCGCCAGTCTTCCGGCCCCACGGTAAAGTGCGTTCCTGAGCACTAAGGCCGGGCGACTGGTGGGAGCCGGAGGCCTCTTACCGCCGATCCGAGCACTTCCACTGGCGCGTGCGTCCACGCACGTGCCCGGCCCCCCGCTCCCGCCAGTCTTCCGGCCCCACGGCAAAGTGCGTTCCTGAGCACTAAGGCCGGGCGACTGGTGGGAGCCGGAACTAAAGCCGTTCAAGGCACAGCAGCCCGGGGCGGCCTCCTACCGCTGATTCGAGCACTTCCACTGGCGCGTGCGTCCGCGCACGTGCCCGCTCCTTCCCCGCCCCCCCGCTCCCGCCAGTCTTCCGGCCCCACGGCAAAGTGCGTTCCTGAGCACTAAGGCCGGGCGACTGGTGGGAGCAAGAGGCGATAGCCCTGACCTTATAAGATGCCCAAGCGCCGTGATTTCCTATCTTGCCAATCCATATTGGCAATGCCACCTTCGTCTGAACCGAATGGCCCGAACATTACCCGCTTCTCCCCGCATCCTGCTGCCCACGTTGCTGTTGGCTTTCAACATGCCCGCACAGGCGCAGTTGATCATCAATCAAAACCAGACCCCGCGCAACATGGTGCAGAACATCCTGATGGGGCCGGATGTGGTGGTCAGCCATGTGGCCTACAATGGCGATACCAACAACGTGGTGGCACCTGTGGCAGCTACCACGCTTGGGGAGATCGGCGCCTTCAATGGGCTCAATACGGTCTTGGGCTTTAGTGGTGTCTTTCTATGCGCTGGAAGCGCGCAAACCGTACTGCCGGGCCCGAATAACTACCTCATGCAAAACATTGGGGGCCCTAGTGGAGTTGGCTTCTGGACCAGCCCCGACCTGGACCTCAGCCACCTAACGGGTTGGGAACATTGGGAGACAAATGGCGGAAACAACATCGGCAACAAATCGGTCCTGGAATTTGATTTCGTGCCCTTCAACGACATGGTGAGCTTCAACTATGTGTTCAGCTCGGAGGAATATGAACGCTGGGCATGCAGCCAGTACAACGATGCCTTCGGGCTGTTCATCAGCGGCCCGGGCATCCCCACCAACATCAACGGACCCTTCACTAACAACGCGATGAACATTGCCTTCATCCCTGGTTCGCTGGCACCGGTGACGATCAATTCCGTGAACAGCGGCAGGATGAACGTCAATAACGCAAATGGCCCGTGGCAAGACCCGTTCCAACCATGCTTCGCTGCCAATCCAAACTGGCAAGCCGACTCCATCTACTACCGGTACAATGGGGGGCAGTGGAACATGCCGCAACCGTCATTCAGCACGCCGCAGCTTGAAGCCCCGT
>JAFEAI010000117.1 GCA_018266475.1 Bacteroidota bacterium | reverse complement strand
GTTCCGGCCATTTGTTTGTTCACACGGCGTATACCACCGTGGACATTCAGATCGTCTTGGGACTGACCTGAATGTCACATGGGCATTACTTGCCCAACAGCACCTCGCGCAGCACCACCGCCTGGTTGTGTTCCTCGTCATGCGCGCTGTACAGCAGCGTTACGCGGTGCTTTTTGGCCAAGCTGCGGATGTGGTCCAGCAGCGGGGCGGCTGTGTGAAGTTCCTTTTCGTAGCGCTTCTTGAATTCGGGGTACTTGGGCGGTTCGTGCCCGAACCATTTGCGCAATTCGTTGCTCGGCCCCACCTCCTTCATCCATTCATCTATATGCGCCGATTCCTTGCTTACCCCACGCGGCCAAAGGCGATCTACCAACAAGCGATAGCCATCGTCCCTGGCGGGTTCTTCATAAATGCGTTTGATCCGGATATCCATTTCGGGGGTGCAATGCCATTGGTGCAATGCGTCAGTGAAACAAACCAAATGGCCTTCCGGTTTTCACCATGGCCCGCCGCGCAGGTCTTCAGGGCAGCTGCTCGGTGCGGGTGCTGCTGGGGTCCGTGCCGCCGATGTTGGTCAGAATGGGGTCGCGGTCATTGCCCGTGCCGGTGTATTTCACCACGCCGTCCAGGTTCACATCCTCGTTGTGGTACCCGGAGATGGTGTTGGTGGGCAACGATCCGCCCGTGGCGACAAGCACCTTGTCCCTGTCGTTGTTTTGGCCGGTGTACTTCAGCGTGCCGTCGCTCAACGCATTTCCGGCCCACAGCAAGCGCACACTTCCGGCGGCGGCGCGGGCTTCGGTGCCGTATGTAACCAAGGAGGGTGATGTGAAGTCCACCACTGCGGCAACGGAGCCCAGGGTAACGGGTGCAGCCGCCATGCAGCCCAAATGGTTGCGGTGGCGCACGGCGACATGATAGATACCCGGAGCAGAACAGAAGCCAAGTGAACTTGTGCCGTCAAGGGCGGTGACATCCCCGTCGCGCTGCAGCAGGGCGGCCCGGCGCTCAATGACGGATGATCCGGTGGCGGCATCGCGCAATTCCACCACTACCCAGTCCACGATGGCATCATTGCCCGTGGTTGCCAGCACTGGGGCGGTGATGCTCGTGGGGCCGGTGACAGGCAGCCCCATGGCGCTGTACGGTTCATTCAGGGGTATTGCGCCTTGGCCGCGCACGGCATCGCCCATGGTGCCCGCAGCCGCGTTGAACGGCCCTTGCAGGAACACCTTCACGGCCAGCCTGATCGGCGGGGCCACCTCGCAAGGGGCTGCTAGTGTGGTGAAGTTGTACGTGGCCGTCCATTCGGAACCGGTGCCGCCCTGGGCACCTTGGGAGCCGCAGATCGTTCTTACCTGCACGTCGTAGGTTGTTTGCGGATTAAGCCCGCCCAACGGATAGGAGGTGCCGGAGATGCCGCTCACCTCGGTCCATGTGGAGGTGCCTGATTGCCGCCAGTGGAGGGCATAGGTGTAGGCGGGGCTGTTCGGCCCGCCACTGCCGCCATCCCCGCCCTGCCAGGTGATAAGCGCGCTATTGTACGTGATGTTCGCTGCAGCCACGTTCCAGGGCATGGGGCAGGATACGGGGTAGGCGTTTATGCTCAACCGGTAGCAATCGGTGGCGCTGAACGCCCCATTGGCCCCTGCCACGCGCACCACGTAGGTGCCCGGGGCCACCTGGCCGGTGATGGATTCAGTGCTGGCGCCGGTGTTTGTTGAGGAGGCCAGAACGGTTCCGTTGCTGCCCAAGAGGTACAGGTCGTAATTCGCCACCATTGCGGACAGGTAAATGTTCAAGTTGCTGATGGTGCCTAAGGTGAAGCTGTAGTGGTCCTGGTCCGCCGGTGCGGCGATCAGCGCATAGATGGAGGCGGGCAGGGTGACCGGCGCGGCGGATTGCCAGGTATCGTTTGGCTCCAGCGCATCGGGGCAGGGGGCTGGGGTGGAGAAGGGACTGGCGGCTGAATAGCCCGACTCGCCGGAAGGGCAGATGGCCAGTACCTGGAACTCGTAGTTGGTGGCGCTGGCCAGGCCGGAAAGCGCATAGCTGTTGGTGCTGAGGCCGGTGACCAGGTTCCAGGCCCCGGCCGGCAGTGCCCGCCAGCGCAGGGTGTACCCGGAAGCTCCGGTGTTGGCCCAGTTGAGCGTGGCGCTGGTGGCATAAAGCGGATATGCGGAGAGGATGCCCGGGGCATCGCAGGAGGTGCCGCACGCGGATAGGCAGGTGGATGCGTTCACACGGTCGCGGATGAGCTGTGCGGGTTGGGGTCCGAAGCCGAGGTTGAAGTTCATGCCCACGCCGCCGATCAGGTGGCAATAGCTCATGATGGTGCCGCCGCCTGCGGGCAATGGTGCGGTGGGGCAGGTGCCTTCCGTGTAGCCGGCGGTGGGCCCGCAGCCGTCAATGGCGGTATTGTTTCCGTTCCAGGCACAGGCATGCGTATGGGGGCTGCCCATGTTGTGGCCTTGCTCGTGGGTCACCACGTTGATGCTCCAACTGTAGGTGGGCACGTTGTTGAAGCTGCTTCCGATGCCGCTGTAGGCCATGCGCGAGCTGGTGCCGTAGCACAGGGTGCTCAGCCAGGCCACCCCGCCGTAGCCTCCGTAATCCAGCAGGTGCGCCAGGTCGCCGTTGAAGCTGGTGCGCGTGGTGCCGAACTGGGTGAGGCGGGCTCCGCTGCTGGTGCCGTTGTAGGGGCTGGGCGTGTCCCATACGTAGGTTTCCTGCAGGGAAACGTCGATGCCGTCGTTTGCAAAGAGCACGGCGCTTTGGTTGAACAATCCGGTGAGGTAGGCCACCGTATTGGCCACGCTGCCCTTGTTCTGGAAGATGGCGTAGGCGGCCTCCCAATAGAAGCGTACGCAGCGGGTGGTGCGTTCACCGGAGGCGGGCAGGGGATGTGCCTGTTGCAGGGGAAGCTCGGGCGTGGCGCAGGTGAAGGAAGGGGAGCCGAGGAGGTCGCGGTCGTTGTACAGCACATGCAGGCCGCGCGGGGCGCGCTCAAAGGGCCCGATGACGCGGTTGCCCTGCGCGTCGGCGATCAGCCCCATCACTTGGCCGTCGAACACGCTGAGGGCGACCACGGAAGAAGCTTCGCCGCGGACCATCCCCCGGTAATGGACCGCCTTGGGCGCAGGCACGGCGGCACCGTCGCTGGAGCGGTGGACCACAAAGCCATACGCCAGGATATCCGCACGCTGCAGGTCCAGCATGAGGGTGCCCGTGGGCGAGGGGATGGGCACGGAGATCAGCTCCGGCGCCGAGGAAAGCAGCGCCTGTGCAGCCGCTTCGTTGAACCGCAGCACGGTGGCCGAGCGGCTGGCCTCGCGCCACAGGGCATCCGTTTGCGGCGTGGCCGGTTCCGCCTTCAGCAGGTCCACCGGGGCAAAGCGTGCTCCTGCGCCTTGCAGGGAAAGGATGTGCTGCGCCACCTGCCCTTGCGCGAATGCACGGGCGAACGGCAACAACGAAAGGAGCAGGGGCAGGAGAAGTTTTCGGGCCATGGCTGGTGGGGGCGTGCGGTGGTGGATGGTGAAAGGGATGCTTTCGGTGTGACGAAAATAGCCCACGGGAACGTTGCCCGCCAGCCCGGTTGCCTGAATGAAAGGGGAAGGCCAGGGCGGCCTTGATGTTATCGGGTCCGGCACGCCTTGTGCGCGGCATCCACTTATTGTTCACAACCCCAGAGGACGCGCCCCGTCAGGCACCGGGGAGCGTTCATCCGTGTGGATCGGTGGTTCAAGCAGGTATGTGCATGCGCCGCCAGGCGCATGCAAAAGATCCGAAGGCCCTGATGGCGGCCTCAGTGGTTGTTGATGATGATCAGCGGCGCCGGCTGCACATAGATGCGTTTGATGTGGATGTCCATGGTATGGTTGGAACAAGTGACCAACCCGCGCGGTTCACCCACCGAATGCCCGCGCTCGGGTTTTTCCCGAGTGCGTGACCCATTACGGCCTTTGGCCGGTCCCGTACCAACCGTCTCCAGTCTCTTCAGCGATTCCGCTACGCGCTTGGCCTGCGTGGGCACGGTCTTCCCGCTGCCGATCCAATAGCACATGCTGCGCTGCACGCCGGGCTTGAGCTGGTCCCTCTGGGCCCTCATCTCCGGCAGAAAGTCCAAGATCTCGGCGAGTTCCTCCGGCAGGTCGAGCTTCTCAGGCTCCGTGTTCAGCCGGAGTTCCACGTTGGCGAGGTCGCCCACCTTGCGCAGTTTCGCCGCGCGGCGGATGTCGCCGCCCACGATGAGGATGTGAAAGCCGCGTTTGGTGGGCATCAGCGCGCGGTCCACCGCCACGCCGTTGATGGTCCCTTCATCCGCACGGTGCCCTTAGTGCCGAAGAGTTCCTGCACGTCATGCGGGAACTCTATATAGTGCCAGGCGAAGTCACCGTCTATGCGCTGCATCGGCGCGGCGAAGCGATAGGTGGTGGCGTTCGTTAAAGGCCTTGCCATGACTTCTCCGTCCATTGCCCGGGACAGATGCCTCGTTCCCGGCTGATGATCTGGCAGTGTTTGCTCAAGACCGCCAGAAACCCCTTGAACCCGAGCATGGTCGCGTATAGTTCCACTTTTCGGTCGCGGACCGTACGGAGGACCAATACTCGGCCCTTTCGAAGAAAAACAGCGGATCGGACGTCAGGCCAATGGTATGATCTAATCTTGCCGAATAGACCGATGCAGTGGAAGCCATTCGTGTCATAGAGAACGCGGTGTCGCCGAACAAAAAGGATCACGTATGTGCCGATCAAAATGTAGGCGGCCATTGCGGTAAATACGGTCCAGACTGGCCATTCGTTGGCTCCCCAAGGTGTTAGAAGCAGCGCGTGCGAAATACCGGTCAACACGGTGATCCAACCGATATATGCATACCCTTTGGGCATCCGCATACTGAGCAGTGTTCCGGCCACTTCAGCGTTTTTTACATCCGTGCCGGACATGAACGTCTGATGGAAAACGTCCATCACTTGGCTATTGGCCCATGTTTCGTCGGTACTCATGCCCTTCGGTTTTATCCCCCCGCCTTCTTCGCCTTGTAGCCCGCATCCAGCAGGAGCTTCAGCACCTTGTCGCGGTGGTCGCCCTGCAGCAGCACCTCGCCCTCCTTGGCGTTTCCGCCCACGCCGCACTTGCTTTTCAGCAGCTTGCCCAGGTCTGCCAGGTCATCCGCCTTGCCGATGAAACCTGCTATCCGCGTTACTTCCTTGTTGCCTTTGAGGCGGTCCAAGTGGATCCGCAGGTGCTGTTGCGCTGGCGGCAGTGTGGCGGGTTCGCGGTCGCCGAAGGAACTAAGCTGGGCATTCGGGTTGGTGCTGTACACCATGCCGCCGGTGGGGCGCTTCTTCATCTGGGGCGTGCTACTCTTGGGCGGAAAGGTATCCAATGCATTGGTCCCATCAAGGTCTCGCACAGCGGGCCTTGACGATGCATTGGTCCCATCAAGGTCTCGCGCAGCAGACCTTGACGAAGCATTGGTCCCATCAAGGTCTCGCGCAGCGGACCTTGACGATGGCAGGTCGAAAACAGAGAAGCCCCGTTGCCGGGGCCTCTCCATGGTTCTGCGATCACGCCTCAGGCGTGTACCTTCTCCTCCGCGAAGGCAACTTCCAAATGCGTCTTGGCACCCGTCAGCAGGCGGCTTACCGGGCACTTGGCCTTGGCCTCCTCGGCAAACTTCTTGAACTCCGCAGCGTTGATGCCCGGCACCTTGCCTTTGATCTTCAGGTGGATGTCCGTGATCGTGGGCTGTCCGTTCACTTCGTTCATCACCACCTTGGCCTCGGTATCCAATTGCTCAGGCTTGTGCCCGGCCTTGCTCAGCAGCAGCGAGGTCATCATGCCGAAGCAACCGGCGTGTGCGGCACCGATCAGTTCCTCGGGGTTGGTGCCTGCGGCATTTTCAAAGCGTGTCGCGTAGGAAAAGGGGCTGTTGTTCAACACACCGCTGGGTGCGTTGATGGTTCCCCTGCCTTCCTTAATCGTGCCCTTCCATTGGGCTTTTGCAATGCGTTCCATTACGTCTATGGTTTTTGATTTACGACATCCCGATCCGCCACCTTGGCCACCGATGGTCATTCGGACAAAAGGGGAACAGGGTGCCCGTACCTTTGTTCGCCGTTAGTTTGTTAAAAACGGGAATTTAACAATGCCAGGAACTGAACTCTTCGGAGACGAGGAACGCAAGGAAGTAATGGACGTCCTGAACACGGGCGTACTGTTCCGTTACAACCACGATGCCCAGCGCAAAGGCCATTGGAAGGCCAAGGAGTTTGAGGCGGAGATCGCCACCTTCACCGGTGCGAAGCACGCGCTGGGCGTAAGCAGCGGCAGCACCGCCGTAAGCACCATGCTGGCCGCCTGCGGCGTAGGCTATGGGGACCATGTGATCGTGCCGCCCTTCACCTTCATCGCCACCATCGAAAGCGTGCTGCTCGCCGGTGCAATCCCGGTATTCGCAGAGGTCGATGAGACGCTGTGCATGAGCGCCGAAGGCATCCGCGCGGTGTGTGGCCCGAAGACGAAAGCCGTGCTGCTCGTACACATGTGCGGTGCCGCAGCGGACCTGGACGGCATCATGGCCGTTTGCAAGGAAAAGAACATCATGCTGATCGAGGACACCGCCCAAGCGCTCGGCGCCACCTACAAGGGCAAGCACCTCGGCCTCTACGGCAAGATGGGCAGCTTCAGCTTCGATTTCTTCAAGATCAACACCTGCGGAGAAGGCGGCGTGGTGATCACCAACGACGACCAGCTCTACACCACCGCCGAGCACTTCAGCGACCACGGCCACAGCCACGAGGGCGACAACCGGGGCATGGAGCCGCACTACATCCTGGGCACCAACTACCGCTTGGGCGAGATCAATGCCGCCATCGGCCTGGCGCAGGCGCGCAAGCTGCCCTACATCCTCAGCCAGCAGCGAAAGCACAAGGCCATCATCCAGGCGCGCATGGCGAAGATCCCCGGCCTCACCTTCCGCAAGCAATGCGACGATGCCGGCGACAGCGCCACCTTCTTCCACCTCTTTTTCCCCAGCGAGGCCGTGGCGCGCGCCGCCAACAAGGCCATGATCGAGGCCGGCGTGGGCGGCGCCTACTGGTACGACAACATGTACCACTACATCAAGCAGTGGAATCAGCTGAAGGACCTGAAGATGCCCTTCCGCACCGTGGCCCACGAACTGGGCCTGCCGCAGGACCTGAAGACCTTGAAGTTCCCCAAGAGCGATGCCGTGCTCAGCAGGCTCATCAGCTTCAACATCCGCGTTACCTGGACGGAAGCGGAGCTGAATGCCTACCTGGACAAGGTGGAGGGGGCGGTGAGGAAGGCGATGGAGGGGGTGCCGGCGTGAGGGATTGCACCTGCTGCGACCACATGAGGCAGACCTTGTGGGAGACCGGTGCATAGGGGCATCGGCCCCTATCTCTCAGTCAGGCTATTGTTACCCGCCACTCCAGCCCTTCCATTTCCTTGATCGTGCGAAAGATGACGAACACTTGCATGTAGGTCGGTTTCCCTTCCGGGGAAATGAGGTGCATCAACTCATCCGGGGCCATTCCCAACTCTTGGGCCAAGGCCTGTTTTGTGGAACTTCCTTCTATATAATCCCAGAGGAAAACCCTGGCGAGTGCCGTCCGATCATTCAACAAGTTGCCATAAGCCATGGAAAGGCAGGAACGGCGGTAGGCAAGGTTGGACCCGACCAGCTCACGTAACCTTACCCGCGCGGACGTGTTTGGGTCATTGGGATCGCAGTCGTCCCCAATCCGGGGCGGGTCAGGAAGGGCGTTACTGGCCGCTGCTGCTGCTGCCGCTGCCGCTGCCGCCTCCAGCCGCGCAACCATTCGCCGCTCCTTATAGCCCCACCACCAGAGGCCGACAAGGATGGTTAACGCTGTTGAAAGCGGGATCATTTTATTTCAGGTCTGCTGGATTGGATGATTGGCAAGGAGAAAGTACAGGCCCCCGAACTCGCGCCAGTGAGCGCACGCCGCTCAAGCAATCGCCTTCATCCTCGCTCCGGCGCTATCGGATGTTGGGCGATGCAGCAGATTACGCATGGTGGCCAGCAGAAAGCCGCGCAAGCTCAGATGTTCATCCAAGCCGGGCCAATGCACGCCAGCACCATCCGGCAGCAGTTCGTATTTGTTCAACTGGGTTTGGCTGGCCTTGGCGAGGCGCTTGAAACCGTCCAAAGGGAACTCCAACCGGCCTTCGTTGAGCATCACCAGTAACAGGTTTGCTTCCTTGATGGCATGCACGGCGGTGATGCGAACGCCCTGATCACGGATCATCGCGCTCACCGGGTCTTGGATCACTGGCTTTCGGTTGCTCATGGTTCAAAGTATTCGTTCCATGCTTCTAAAATGCGGCTCCTGTTCTTCTTTACAAGTTCTTCAGCACGCCGCAACTCCTGCACCTTCATACGACCGTTGTCATCGGCCAGTTCCACATCGGGTTCCAGCCAGTACTTGAGCAGTCCATTCCCTTTTCGCACATGCACATGGGCCGGTTCGTTGTTCTCATTGCTGAAGAAATAGAAGGCATAGCCCTCGATGTCGGGTTTGATCGCCTTTGGAGCCATGGCTTCGTTCAAAGGTAAAGCCCATTCACTGCTTCTTCCTCCTTTTCGGTTTTGCCTCCTCCACCCCTCTGCCCACATATGCCCCATACAACCCGAACAAAAACTCCACCCGCTTTGCATCATCGGCGAACGCTTGCGCCCGGTAGCACTTGTCCACCGCCTTGTCCAAGGCTTGGTGGGCCTTTACCAATGCGGGCGGCATGGTGTGGCCGGGACATTGACAGGTCCCTGTTGGCCAAATCGTTTTTGCACAGAGAAAATTATTTCCGAACATCCTATCTTTAGTGTTGCCTGGTTCGCATGAAGGTCGGCTCCAAGCCGTCGGGGTGAAAGCCCCTTAGTGCGCAGCCGGGCATTTTTTTTAGGGCAGTTTGTTCGCTTTGCCCAACAAGTTCTTCGGTCGTAGTAGTTGTTGTTGTATCCCTGGTTCGCTGCGCTTATGAATGAGTGTACCTCATGGTTGTGCATAGGTCGTTGGCCGCACGGGAGGCCATGTGACATGCATGCTAGCGCTGACCTGCAGGCTTTAGCACGGTTGTCAACAGGCGGCCCGCGGTGAAATGGTTTTTCAAACTTTGGATGCCGGACCATTTAGGCCTACCTTTGTGCAGTGCCCTGCCGGAGCGAAGCCCAACGTCCGCGTTGGAGATCAGTAGCGATGGTGGGGCGCTGTTATTTGTAACGGCTCTCATCAACGGTGAAGTCCCGGGGCACAAACTTCCAGTGCCTGTATGGTGCCAACCATTTTGTACTGAAGCCGGGGTGCGCGTGGCCCGTGCTTTCCCCGATGTTGAAGCGGGGATACATCTTTATGATCTCCGCATAGATCCTCTTGTAGAGCTTCTCCTTGGCCAGCGTCCGCTTGCCACGTCGCCGCGCTCCTTCAGGGATCGCCTTGTGGCGGTCATTCAAGCGAAAGGCCATTGCGCCAAGTATCACATCCACTGCCTGCATTTCGGTGTGATGGGCTGAATCCACTTCGGCGATGTCATCCGGACGGATCACGATCGACGATCGCTGGAACATCGCCAACCGCTGCAGTGCATAGACATGGTTCTTGAACATTTCATTTTTCTCGGCTTTGTCGGGCAGCTTGTCGAAATAGATCCGCACATGGGC
Source organism: Bacteroidota bacterium (assembly GCA_018266475.1). Taxonomy (GTDB): domain Bacteria; phylum Bacteroidota; class Bacteroidia; order Flavobacteriales_F; family PHOS-HE28; genus PHOS-HE28. The sequence continues at coordinate 20,163 of JAFEAI010000117.1, read as the reverse complement.
GCCGTGAGCTTCAGGCGTAGCGTCCGGCCATCCGAAGGAATGCTTGAGGAACTGGTAATAGAGCAAGTGAAAGGAGCGGTCCCGCTGCAAAGGGGTGAGGTTCTGTGCCACATGCGCGCTCTGCCGGAACATGACCCGCATACGGGCTTTGCCTTCCCTGAGCAATGCAAACACCTCCTGTACAAAGCGCTCGTAAACGGGAAGCGTGTGCTGGTTCACCTTCTGCCATTTGGCCTCATGTCCGTACCCCAATTCCGTCAGGACCGAACACAGCCGTTCGTTCACCTCGCGCAGTGATCCGGAAGCCACGATCATACCGCCATAAAAATCGCTGTAGAATTCGCCCTTTTGAACCGATTCGTCACACCAGATGACGTATTCCTTTGTTTTCTGCACCATCATGCTTTCCTCTTGGGCTTTGCCGAGGCTTTGGTCGCCGTAGCTTCAGTGGAGGCACCCAACAACCCGCCCACATATTCCCCATACAGCCCGAACAAATACTCCACCCGCTTCGCATCATCGGCGAACGCTTGCGCCCGGTAGCACTTGTCCACCGCCTTGTCCAAGGCTTGGTGGGCCTTCACCAATGCGGGCGGCATGGTGAGCGGGTCGTACAGGTCGGCGAGGCTGGCGGTGGGGAACTGTGCCCGTGCATCCAGCACCCCCTGCGCGGCTTTTTCCACGGCTTGCCGTGAGGCTGGGGATGGCCGGTCCTGAGCGGAGCCGAAGGACGGCCATGGAAAGTTGTTGTAGACGATGTCCTTGGAGTAGCGGTACCGGCTCTCCAACCGTCCGCACACCGCGCGCACCCACGCGTTGTGCATGGTGCTGGTGAGGATGCCGAAGTGGTAGAGCGTGGCGTTGGGGACGATCTTCACCAGATTGCTGGCCAAGGTGCTGGGCTGCTCATAGCCGATGGGAATGAACCGTCTTCGTTCCGAAGAAACTTCCGGAATGATCAGGTAGGGTTTCTTCGGCATGTTCTCCACAAGGAACCGAGTTGGCGTATCCGCAATCTTCCGTGTTTGCACGCGCTTGCTGGCCATTCTCATTCTTCGAACAGCTTCGATCCGTCCCAACACTTCGGGCATTTGCTTCAATTCCGACGGTGAAGCCTCGCCCAGCCACAAGCACCAGCGCTCCCAGCCGTTGATGAATTCATCGCTGCCCAACCAGCGATGGAAAAACTTCTTCGCGTCCGGTTCCCTGGCCAAGAAAGCATCTCGCTCTTCGTTAGTGAAGAGGTAATTCCCGCCATCAATTGGTTGATTCCCGATGCCGATCTGCGGCACATCGCACAGCGGTTTCTGGCGGCTGTGCAGCACCACATCCCCGCCTTCCACCAAGTACGGGCTGATGTTCGCCACCACGCCTTCCTCCGGTTCGGCCTTGGGGTCCGCGTAGCTGAAGAGGCGCTTCTTGGGCACGTCGAAATCCGCGAAACCAATGATGACGCAATGCACGGCGGCCACGCCGCGGGCCTCGTTGTTCCAGCGGAAGGTGCGGTGCGCAAAGTGGATCTTGATGCCCTTCGCCAGCAGCGGCCCCCAAAGCACGCCCACCTGTTCGCCCTGCGTAATGCTGTTGGTGCTTACGAAGGCGCAGCGCGTTTGCCCGTTGCCATGCGTGCGCAGGTATTGCGCGGCCAGTCCGTACCAGCCGCACACGAAATCCAGCGTGCCCGCGCCCTTTACGCCGGGGAAGATGCGCAGGAGGTCGTTGCGCATGCCGGCGGTCATCAGCTTGCTGCCGATGAAGGGCGGGTTGCCGAGGATGTAGTCATACCGTTTGGCCTCAGGGTCCGCTTCGCGAGACCCTGAGGGAGCTAATCCCACCATTCCGGCGGAGCCTCCGCCTCGGGACCCTGCCGATGTACCAGGGTCCGCTTCGCGAGACCCTGAGGGAGCTAGTCCGTCATTCCGGGCTTGCCCCGGAATCCCGGTTGCTCCCGCATTCTCCAATTCAGCATCAGGGTCCGCTGCGCGAGACCCTGAGGGAGCAACCAACAGCCCCTGCCAATCCGTGGTGAGCGCATTGGCGCACACGATGGTGGCGCTTTTGCGCAGCGGGATCCGCACCATGTACTCACCGAAGGCCGCGCTGATGCGCTGGTTCATCTGGTGGTCCATCAGCCATAGCGCCACTTGGGCGATCTGCGCGGGGAATTCCTCGATCTCGATGCCATAGAAGCGGTCCACGTTCAGCAGCACCAGCTTGTCCACGTCCACTACCTGCTGGCCTTTCAGCAGGGCTTTGATCACGGCGATCTCCAGTTCGCGCAGCTCGCGGTAGGTAATCACCAAAAAGTTGCCGCAACCGCAGGCGGGGTCCAGGAAGCGCAGCTCGCTCAGCTTGCCGTGGAACTGCTCCAGCTTGGGCTTGCTGCCCTTCACTTTCTCGAACTCGGCCCACAGTTCATCCAAGAAGAGCGGTTTGATGAGCTTGAGGATGTTCTGTTCGCTGGTGTAGTGCGCGCCGAGGTTGCGGCGGGCCTTGGCGTCCATGGCGCTTTGGAACAGCGCACCGAAGATGGCGGGACTGATGCGGCTCCAGTTGAGCGCGGCGCATTCCAGCAGGGTAACGCGCATGGCGCCGTTCCAATCGGCGATGGGCAGCGGATCGGCGAAGAGCTTGCCGTTGATGTACTTGAAGTCGGCTAAGCGCTCGTCCATGTTGCGCTGGCGCTTTTCCTCTGGCGTGTTCAGCAGCTGGAAGAGGCGGGCCAGTTGGGGGCCGAGGTCGGTGCCGTCCTCGCGCGTTTGGTCCACGATGAAGGTGTAGAAGGCGTCCTGCTCGAAGATGCCGGTATCATCGGCGAAGAGGATGAAGAGCAGCCGCACCAAGTACACTTCCAGTTCCTTGCCGCCATAGCCGGAGGCCTTCAGTTCATCGTGCAGGCGGCCCATGTACTCGGCGGCCCGGATGTTCACGGGGTCCTGCTCGCGCACGGGCCGCGCCTCGTAGCCGGCGATGAAATCGAACCGCTCGATGTGTTGCGGCAGGTCCTCCAACAGCAGTTCGGTCTCGTTGCCGCTATCCAGGTCGTACAGCACGAAGCGGGCGAAATCGCTGACGATGATGTAGCGCGGCTGTTCGTGGTCCTTTACGCCGTGGAGGTAGTCGGCGGCCTGCAGTGCGGCCTTCTTCAGGTCCTTGCCGCGGCTCTTGTGCTCCACCAGCAGCATGCCGGGCCAGAAGTAGTCGATCTTGCCCAAGGCGTTGTCCAGCTTGCGGACGTGTACTTCGTAACTGCCCACGTTGCGTGCGCGGATGCCGAAGACATTGAAGAACTCGTACCAGAAGGGCTTGGCATCGGCCTCCTCATCGGTGGCACCGGCCCATTGCTTGGCGAACTTGGTGGCACGTGTGCGGATCTCGCGGCGTGAAAGTGGCATGGTGGAATGTGACGGGGCAAAGTAGGCAGGGCGGGGGGAATCTGTAACGCGCGGTTCCCCTGCGGTGGCCCGCCCTGCGCCGGAGGTGCGTGTTGGCGCACCCCTTCCGCGAACCCGCTATCCGGTGCGGCTTTCCGGGCCAAGCGCCCGGATAAAGGCCACGGCGGTGCCGATGAGCAGGGCAAGTCCGATCAGCATCAGCCACATGCCCGTTTCGTGCTGCTGTTCAATGGTGAACGAGCTGCACAGCTGGATGGCGAAGGTGCGCAAGGTGGCCCCTGTGGCCAGCAGCATGGAGGCGAGCATGCCGGGGAAGGCGATGCGGACCTCGAAGGGCATGTTGCGCAGGGTGATGGCGATCAGGAAGCCGGTGGCCAGCATGGTGGCGCCCATCAGGCGGTTGAGGCCGGGATGGATGGCAGCCATGTCGATGGAGCGGGGCAGCATCCAAAAGATCAGCGCGCCCAGGGCCAAGATCAGCGCGGCAAGGCCCCGTGAAAGGCCGGTGATGTTCACGCGGCGAATGGCAGCGCCCAGCACCAAGCCCAGCAGCAGCGCGGCAGGCAGTTGGATCGCCTGGTGGCGCGGCATGGTGAGGGACAGCCACGGGTTCAGTGGAAAGAAGAGCAGCGCGCACAGGGCGGCCACGGCCGCCGCCGTGATCAGTGCGCTGCTGCCATGCCGTCCGCGTTCAAGCATGCCCGTATGCCTGCAATGATGGCGTCATCGTCCTCGCGCGCAGGGTCGAACACCCGCACCAATTCGTTTGCCGGCGAAAGGAGGAAGAGGTACACCGAATGGTTGATGATGCCGCTTTCAGGCAGGCGGTAGGCCCATACGCCGGCCTGCCTGAGGTAGCTGCCGAAGGCTTGTTCATCGCTGCCATGGGGCAGTGCAAAGGTCCATCCGGGCAGGCCGCCAACGAAGAGCTTGCGGTAGTTCCTCAGCTTGCGCACATCATCATTGCGCAGGTCGAAGCTGACGGTGACCAGTTCCAAGGTGCCCGGCACCAGCGCGCCGTCAAGCGCAGTGTAGATTCCCTCCAGGCGGTTGTTCACCTTGTGGCACACATTGGGGCAGTTGAGGTACACGAAGTTCAGCAGCACGTACTTGTGCTTGTCCTTAATGCGGAACACGGTGCTGTCCTGGCTGATCAGGGGGATGTCGGGGAATGCACGGGGCGGCGGCCCAGCCTCTGCCAGGGTGTGTGAAAAGACGGTGAAGGCGGTGAAGCCGTTGGTCCATCCCCAGAGGCCGCCGATGCACAGGAGCAGGGCGGCCAAGGGGGGCAGAAGGTGCTTCATGGCTGCGCGGGTCAGCGTGCAGCTTCCTTCTTCAGGAGCCCGCCGAAGAGGGAAGCGTACATCATCAGCAGGCCCGCCAGCACCAGGAACACGCACAGGGCGGCGGCGTATGCCAGGGAGGCGCCGGTGCCATGCACGTGGTCGATGCCGCTGGAGGCATACTCGCTCATGCGGCGCGGAATGCTGTTCAATCCCCCGAGGTAGAACATCAGCAGGAATCCGTAGGCGCCCGCGACGAATAGCCAGAAGCCGAAGCTGGTCCTGGGGGAAAGCGGCTCACCCTTCTCCTTTGAGCCCATGTAGAAGAGGAAGGCGAGGATGAAGAGCACCACGCCCATGAGCATGTAGGTGTGGAAGTGGGCGGGCACCCACAGGGTGTTGTGCAGCACCTTGTTGATGGCGATGGTGGAATCCACCACGGCGGCGCAGCCGCCGACGGCCCATCCGGCGCCGCCCAGCAGGAAGGCCATGGGCACCACGCCCCATTTCACATTGGAGCGGTACAGCTGCGCGATCAAGCCGAACAGGGTGACCGCCGTGGCGGGGATGGCACTGAGGAAGGAAGCCACCTGGCCGGCGAACTGCAGCGGAGCAGGCTGCACGAAATCCATGTACAGGTGGTGGAAGTAGGCAAACACGATGAAGAGGAACGTGGCGTTCCAGGCGTACACGGTGAGCTTGTTCAATTTCCATTCGCGGCCGGTGAACTCGGGCAGCAGCGTGTACATCCAGGCCACGCCGCAGTACATGGTGATGTTCACCAGCGTGTGGCCGAAGAAGAACATCATGTTCTTTTGGATCAGCACGTTGTAGGAGAGGCTGGGCTCCAGCAGCTGCAGCAGGTACATGATGAGCAATGCCGCGCCGATGAGGAAGGAGAGGATGCCGGGCACCAAGCTCACCGTGGTGATCAACGCGATGGGGGGGATGTCCTTGGCGGGCTTTTCCTTGCCCAAGTATTGCCATCCCAGCAGGTTCGCCAGGCCGCCGTATTCCTTGGAGAGGTTGTGTACCACATGCAGGCAGCCCACCAACCAAGCCACGCCCATCAGGATCAGCGAGACAATGGAAAGGCCGGTGGTCCAGCCCGGCCAGGAGGGATTCTTGAAGGGCAGCGGGTACAGCATGTACCAGCCGGCGGCGAACTTGCCCACCAGGGTGGCGATGGCCAGGCCGATGGCCCCCGCCACCACCAGCGCGTACACGGCATAGCCCACGCCGGTGTTCAGCTTGATGTAGCGCGTGCCCAGCAGGTAGAACAGCGCGGCCCATGCCATGCTGAAGAGCACGCCGGCCATGCCAAGGCCGTGCAAGGTCATCAGTGCATAGAAGGTGTCATGGTCCAGCTGGATCATTTCCCCCTGGTTCATGCGCATCAGCAAGCCCAGGGTGATCAGCAGGGGAAACAGCACAAGGAAGGTGATGGACCAGATAAGGATCAGCTTCTTGTGCCGCCCTTTGTCCGCAGGATTGAATGAGGTCATGCTTCAAGCAAGGTTATTGGTGATTACTGCACATTGATCTTTCCGGTCATCACCGTGTGCGGTGCGCCGCAGTATTCCAGGCAGAGGATGGTGTAGGTGCCCGGTGTGCTGAAGCGGTACTGCAGCGCGTTCCAGTAGCCGGGCATGGCCTGGGTTTGCGCCAGCAGCTCGCCATTGGCATCGTAGATCGCATAGTTGTGGTTCACGTCGGAGGCGGAAACCCAGAACTTCAGCGTTTTGTTGGCCGGCAGCGTGATGGTGCTCGTGCCCTTGAACTTCGCCACATCGGCAGGTACCGTGCCATCATCGGAGACGGCCATCTTCCACATCCATTGCGAACCCACCACCACCACCGTTTGGTCCGGTGCGTCCTTTTGGAACTGCGGGTAGGGGAGCGTCGCCATGGAGAGGGCAAAGCCAACCACGATCACCGCCAAAAGGCCCGCGAAATACTTGCCCCGGAACTTGTACACCTTGGTCTTGGCGGTGTGGTCCGTGTCCGGCTTGTGGGAGGTGGAGACCACAAAGAGCACAACGCCTGCCACCACGACCGCCCCGATCAGGGAGATCACTGCCGCCGTGCCTTGTATTGTCAGTAGGATGCTGAATAGATGCATGGTGAACCGCTCATTTTAGGGTGTGCGGTCCGTCCTTGCAGCCTCCCGGCAAGCCCACTTGCTCCGGGTCCTGTTAGGGGCGGATCGCAGTTGATTGGGACAAATGAACGAAAATTCCCGAATAAAGGACATGATGGTCCTCTATTGCCCACCAAGAGCAACTATGGCCGGTGGAGGGGGGGCGTGCTCACCTGATGAGGTACATGTACAATCCGGCCAACATTCCATCAAACCTGACCCCGAAGGGGTCACAGCCATTAGCCCAAAGGGCGGCATTTCCCCGACCCCAACGGGGTCGCAGCATCAAACCAGGTATTTCGGGTCGAATTCAATTTCCGCCTCCCGGTAAAGGGCTTCCACCTCATGCAAGTAGGTCTTGGCACGGTGGTGGTCTTCCTGGTTTGCGATGTAGCGCTTGATCCGGTCCCGTTCCCGGTATCCCACGGTGAAGGCACCATACCCTTCCTGCCATTGGAAGCCGGCAAGGCGGACCTCATCACGGACCCAGGCCGTGGACGCCTTCTTGATCTCGCGCACAACATCCGCAAGGACATGGGTGGCCTTCAGTCCGAACAACAGGTGTACATGATCGATCCAACCTCCAACCCCTTGCGGGTATCCACCAGGCCCGCGCACGGTGCCGCCCATGTATTCAAACAGGCGGTTCCGCCATTGGGCATCAAGGGATGCCACACGGTTCCGGGTGGAAAAGACCACGTGGTAATGCAGGCTGAGGTAGGTGGACATGGCGGTGCATTTGGATGGGATGAAAATACGAATTGCTGTGACCCCTTCGGGGTCGGGAGGCCGGGTTCAGACCATGGTGAATGCCCACAATCCCGCCGCGCACAGCAGGAAATAGGGCACCAGCACCGCCGCTCCTTTGTAATCCTTGGCCACCCGCTGGCCGAAGAACAGCATGGTGAGCGCGGCGCAGGCGCACAGCATGCCCGCCGTGCCGATGCCGGTGCGGCCCGTGAACAGCACTTGGAAGAAACCGGCGGCGGACAGCAGCCCCGCGGAAAGCTCCACGAGGGTGATCACCGGCATCAGCAGGAACACCGAGCCCTTGAGGATGCTCTTGCTGAAGTGCTGCGTGTAGAAGTCCTTTTCGCTTTTCCAGTTGAACACCTTGTCCAGCCCTGATTGCATGAAGAGGATGGCAACAAAGGCGGAGAAGGCAAGTTGCAGCAAGTGGGTGGGGGTAACGCCCAGCCCGGCGAGGCATTCGGTGGTGCAGTTCATGGCGGTGCGGTTGCGTGCGCACAAGGATAGCCACAATGCGTGGTTTGCGTGATGGACAGGAGAGGCACGCCCAAACCCGCCTTTCCTCCGTTCCTTTGCACCCGTCCTTTCCAAGGATCTCCTGATTGTCTGATTGTCTGATCTTCTGATCTTCTGATCCTCTAATCCTCCGATCGCCCATGCAACTCTTCCGCAATTTCAAGTCCGTCACCAAGACCTGCTACGGGCGCGGGTCGTTCGGCAAGCTCGGCGAGATCCTTGAACCGCAGCGGTCCGCCAACCAGGGCTTCATAGTCTTCGTGGTGGACGACTGGTTCGCCGGCAAGGAGGACTTCAGGAAGCGCCTGCCGGTGAAGGACGGCGATGAGCTTTTCTTCATCAGCGCCGAACACGAGCCCAAGACCAGCCAGGTGGATGCGCTGCGCGACGACATCTTGCAGCGGCGCGGCCTGCCCGCAGGCATCGTGGGCATCGGCGGCGGCACGTTGCTGGACATCGCCAAGGCGACTTCATTGATGTTCACCAACGAAGGCAGCAGCGTGCAGTACCAGGGCCTTAACCTGATCAAGAAGCCCGGTATCTACCATTGCGGCGTGCCCACCATCAGCGGCACGGGCGCCGAGGTGAGCATGACCGCCGTGCTCACCGGCCCGGTGAAGAAGCTGGGCCTGAAGTGTGACTGGACCGTGCTGGACCAGATCGTGCTGGACCCCGACCTGATCGCCACAGTGCCGCAGGACCAGTGGTTCTACACGGGCATGGACACCTACATCCACAGCGTGGAGGCCATCACCGGCACCAAGAAGAACACCTTCGCGGAAGCATACAGCGAGAAGGCGTTGGAGATGTGCCGCGAGGTCTACTTCAAGCTGAACCGCACGGACCCCAAGAGCGACGAGCTGCTGATGGTGGCCAGCTACATGGGCGGCCTCAGCCTCACCTACAGCGAGGTGGGCGTGTGCCATGCGCTCAGCTACGGCTTAGGCAAGGTGCTGGACATCCACCACTGCATCGCCAACTGCATCGCGTTCGACAAGTTGGAGGATGTCTATGGCGCCCATGTGCAGGAGTTCAAACAGATGGTGAAGCACAACGGCATCCACATTCCGCAAGGGTTGGCCAAAGGCTGGAGCGAGGAGACCATCAGCGCCATGGCGGACGTGGCGTACGCCTTGCCGCACATGTGGGACCATGCCTTCGGACCCGAATGGGAAAAGGTATTGGACCGCGAGCGGATCAAGGGCTGGTACCGGCGGATGTAGAACTTTGCACCCCACGGGACCGAACAGCCAGCACATGCGGACACGCCATTTGACCACCATCATCGCGGGAGTGCTGTTAGCCACGGCCTGCACCAAGGAAAAGCCGCTGGTAGCGGCCGTGCTGCACGCCAAGTGCAGGGATTGCATCGTGAGCTACGCAGCGGGGGTGGCCCAATCGAAGAAGGATACGCTGCGTGCCCGCTGGGACCCCGCCGCCGGTGATTCGGTGCCGGAGGAGGGGCAATGGACCGTACACCTGCAGGATGGGGACAACATTTTCCTAAAGGCCTGCCGGCTGGGGCAGGATACGGCCATGGGCAACATCGACCTGTGGGTAGGCGGCGGAGTGGGCGCCATGGAGGCGCATGCGGACACGGCGCAGCAGTGCGCCCAGATCAACCAGGCCGCGCACGCGCAATAGCGCTGCCGTGCGCCCTCACAAGCTCACGTAGCTGCGGCGCATCGGGCTGCGCTTGAAGGTCCAGCTCACTTCCACGCTGAAGTAGCTGAACGAATCCGGCAGGCCGGGATTGCCGCGGCGGCTGGTGGCGCGGCCTTCCTTGCCGTTGGTGCCCCAGCCCGTGGGGTCGCTGATGTAGCGCGCCAGTTGCTGCTGCACGCTGTCCGGGTAGGCACGTGCCAGTTCATCATAGGTGGCATAGCGGCCGCTCACGGCGTCCAGCATGTCGGTGAAGAACATGTAGTAGCTGAACTCCATGCCCACGGACATCTGCTTGGTGACCAGGTAGCGCATGCCGAAGCCGATGGGGACGCCCACGTGCCAGGGGCTGGGCGGCTTGGTGCGCACGGTGGCCTCGCGCCCCGCGCCGGAGCCTTCGCTGATCCAGCTGTAGAGGTCGGTCTCGTAGGTGCCGTCCTGCCCGATCACATTGGCGCCGGGGGTTCCGCGCGGCTGGTCGCGGATGGTGCCGTCCTCCCACGGGAAGTAGCGGTTCTCCAAGGAAGGTTCGCCGTGGAACAGGTCTGCCTTTGGCCTTCCGTAGAACAGGCCGATGCCGATGTACGAGAAGGCGAAGAACCGCTGCTTGTACAGCGGTTGGAAGGGCTCGCGGTACATGTTCAGCACCAGGTGCTGGCTGATGCCGAAGAGGTCGTTGCGGAAGTTGAGCCCGCGCTTGTAGTTGCGCAGGTCGATGCCCTGCTTGCCGCCGGTGGCCTCCAGTTCATTATAGCCCAGGCGGTACCAGCCGATGCGGCTTTCCGTGGTAAGCGCGCGGGTGATGTAGCGCTTGGGGTTGTTCAGGTAATCGCGGAAAGTAACGGACATGGCCGGGCGGATGCCGTTCCACTGGATGGGTCCGTTCCAGTTGCCGAGGTCGCCTGAGAAATGGTCCACGCCCATTTGCAGGCCCACTTCCAGATTGCGCTGGGCATGCACGGAGGAATGGAGGAAGGGAAGCAGCAGGAACAGGCAGAGGGTAGTGGTCTGGCGCATGCGCGGGCGTGTTGGGCATATCGAAGGTACAACAACGGAACGGAACTCCGCTTTTTCCGGTTGCCCGGCTTCCTTCTTCAAGGCCTTATCCGCGCTGCCCGAAAATGGCGGTGCCGATGCGCACCATGGTGCTGCCTTCGGCAAGGGCTTCGCGCAGGTCGCCGGTCATGCCCATGGACAGTTCGGTGAAGGCGCGCGGGTCCACTGCACCGCTGGCCGCCAGTTCTTGCCGAAGCAGTGCCAAGGCGTGGAACTCATGCCGCACCCGGGCCTGGTCCTCCGTGTTGGTGGCCATTCCCATCAGGCCCCTGAACTGCAGGTTGGGCCAGCGGTGCTGCAGGGGCGCAGTTGCGCACAAGGCCCGCAGTTCATCGGGCAGAAAGCCGTGCTTGGTCTCCTCCTGCGCGATGTGTACCTGCAACAGCACGCCCAGGATGCGGCCGGCCGAAGCGGCGCGCTTGTCCAGTTCGTCCAGCAGCTTTTCGCTGTCCACGCCATGCACCAGGAAGGCGAAGGGTGCCACGTACTTCACCTTGTTTCCCTGCAGGTGGCCGATGAAGTGCCAGCGGATGTCCGGCGGCAGCAAGGGTTGCTTGTCGCGCAGTTCCTGCGGGTAGTTCTCGCCGAAATCCCGCTGGCCAAGGTCGTACAGCGCCTGCACCTCCTCCACGGTGCGGGTTTTGCTCACGGCCACCAGCACTACGCCCCCGGGCAGCATCGCCTTCACGCGCGCGTACCGTTCCGCAAGGGCTGCCTTGTCCATCACGCTTCCTCCAAGGAGTAGATCGTAAGTCCGCTGCGCAGCTTGGGTTCTATCCACGTGGATTTGGGCGGCATGCAGGTGCCGCTGTCGGCCACGGCGCGCAGTTCGCCGAAGGTAACGGCGGCGAGGTGGAAGGCCGCATCAGCCTTTCCGGAAGCGACCATTTCCTCCAACGTGTGCCGGCCCAGTGTGCCCGGAACAAATTGCACGCGCGGGTCGGTGCGCAGCTCGCTGATGCCCAGCAGGGGTTCCAGGATGTGCTTGTTGAGCAGTTCGGCGGCCAAGGCATCGGCAGGCGCGGCGGTGGCGGGCGGGGGGAACTTCACTTCAAGCCACCGGCCCGCACAGAACACCTGCACACAGCCTGGTGCGGGGCTTTTGCCGGGGTATGCCTCGGCCACCGGCCCCACACGCTCCAGCGCGCGAAGGAATTCATCCGGCGACAGGCCGTTCAATCCCTTCACTGCGCGGTCGAAATTGTAGATGTGCAACTGGCGCTCGGGCACGATGAAGGCCAGGAATCCGGCTTTGGGCGAGCCGGGCGCAGCGTGGGCGCGTTGCGCCATCACGGCACTGCTGGCGCAGCGGTGGTGGCCGTCGGCGATGTACAGGGCGGCAACCTCCTTGAACCGGTCCTGCAAGTGCCGGATCCCTTCCGGGTCTTCCACCTTCCAAAAGCGGTGGCGCACGCGGTCCACGGTGGAAAAATCGAATAGCGCGGGTGCGCCGGTGATGCGTGCCAGGTCGCCTTCCAGGGATGTTGCGCCAGGGCATGCCAGCAATACCGGCTCCGCATTGATGCCGGTATGCTCCAGGTAGTCGGCGAACAGGCGTTCGCGGGCGGGCAGGGTGTGCTCATGCACCTTGATGCGGCCTTCGCGGTAGTCCTCCACTTCCACGGCGGCGATGAGGCCGCAGGAGCGGAAGTGGCCTGTGCTCTGCTCATACACGTACAGTGCGGGCCGTTCCTCCCGCAGGAGGATGCCGCTGCGGGTGAACGCGATGAACTTTGCGCGTACGGCATCGAAGTGCTGCTCCCGCGTGAGGTCCGTGCGATCATGGTCGGCATGCACGATCTGCAGGAAGGAGTACGGGTTGCCGGCCAGGCGGGCGCGAAGTTCCTCTACGGAGTACTGCAGGAAGGAACGCGATCCCACAAGCTGGGCCAGGTGGGGCGGGGGTCGCCATGCCCGGAAAGGGCGCAGGTGGATCATCCGCGGTCCACGGTCACCTCATCACGCCATGCGATCAGCAGTTCGGCCAGCTCAATGCCGATGCGGTCTTGTGCCTCCGCGGTGGCCGCCCCGATGTGCGGGCTCAGCGAAACGTTGGGCTGTGCGAGCAGCTCGGTGTTGGGCGTGGGCTCGTTCCGGAACACGTCTATGCCGGCGGCCTTTACGGTACCGTCCTTCAGCGCTTTTATCAGGGCCTGTTCATCCACGGAGGTGCCCCTGGCGGTGTTCACCAGCAGCATGCCGCGCTTCATTTGGGCGAACTCCTTGGCGCCGAGCACGGGGCTGTTGTCCGGGTTGGAGGGCACATGCAGGGTGATGGCATCGCTCTTGTCCAGCAGTTCCTCCATGGGCACCATCTTGATGCCCACGCTGAACGGGATGCCGTTGAACTCCATGTCCAGGTGGTCCACCGTGGCGTGCCTGTCGGTATAGATCACCTTCATGCCGGCGCCGATGGCGTAGCGCGCCACCCAGCCGCCAATGCGGCCGAAGCCGATCACCCCGAGGGTTTTTCCGCGCAGCTCGGCCCCGTTGCCGTAGGCTTTCTTCATTTCCTTGAAGGCGGTGGCGCCTTCGCCGGGCATGCGTCGGTTGGCCTTGTACAGGTCGCGCGTCAGGCTGAAGAGGTGGGCCATCACCAGTTCGGCCACGCTGATGCTGCTGCTGGCCGGGGTGTTTACCACCCGCACGCCCTTTTGCTTGGCGTAGGCCACGTCGATGTTGTCCATCCCCACGCCCCCGCGCCCCACCAGCCTCAGGTGGGGGCAGGCGTCAAGGATGTCCTTGCCCACCTTGGTGGCACTGCGCACCAGCAGGGCGTCCACCTTTTGGGCGTTCAGGAAGTCCGCCAGCTTTTCCTGGGGCACGTGCTCGGTGGTCACGTTGAACTCCTCCTGCACCATGAGGGCCTTTCCCTCGGCTGAAATTCCGTCGTTGGCGTGTACGCGCATCCGTTATCCGTTCCTTTTTGCAAAATCCTCCATTACGTCCACCAGGGCTTGCACGCTTTCGATGGGCAGTGCATTGTACATGCTGGCGCGGTAGCCGCCCACGCTGCGGTGCCCGCGGATGCCGCTGATGCCGGCCGCCTTCCAGAGCTCGTCGAACGAGGGCTCCAGGGTGCTGTCCTTCAGCACGAAGGTGGCGTTCATCACCGAGCGGTCCTCCTTGGCCGTGGTGCCTTGGAAGATCGGCAGGCGGTCGATGGCGGCATACAGCAGCCCGGCCTTGGCGGCGTTGCGTTTTTCGGCTCCGGCCACGCCGCCATTGCGCTTCAGCCATTCCAGGGTGAGCATGGTAACGTACACCGGGAACACCGGGGGCGTGTTGTACATGCTTTCCTTGGCGGCGTGGTTGGCCAGGTCCATCATGGGGCTCAGGCTGCGGCCGGTCTTGCCCAGCGCATCGGGGTCGAAGAGGTACATGGTGGCGCCGGCGGGGCCCATGTTCTTCTGTGCCCCGGCATAGATCATGGCAAAGTCGGCCACGTTCACCGGGCGGCTCATGATGTCGCTGCTCATGTCGCAGATCAGGGGCACGGGGCTGGCGGGGAACTGCTTGTACTGCGTGCCGTAGATGGTGTTGTTGCTGGTGAAGTGGAAGTAGTCCACGTCATTGGGCACCTGGAACCCCTTGGGGATGTAGTTGAAGTTCTTGTCCTCGCTGCTGGCCACCACTACGGCTTCGCCCGCGAGCTTGGCCTCCTTGATGGCCCGCTTGCTCCATTCGCCGGTATGGGCGTAGGCCCCCTTGCCGCCCAGCTTCATGAAGTTCTGCGGCACCAGGTGGAAGCCCATGCTGGCGCCGCCGCCCAGGAACACCACCTGGTAGTGGGCCGGTGCGCCCAGCAGCTCCTTCACCAAGGCCATGGTCTTTTCCATCACCGCCACAAAGGGCTTTCCGCGGTGGCTTACTTCCAGAATGCTCAGGCCGCTGCCGTCCCAATCCAGCACGGCCTGCGCTGCTTGCTGAAAGACCTCTTGCGGCAGCACGCACGGGCCGGCGCTGAAGTTGTGGACCTTGGCCTGTGTTTGGATCGGCATGGTGCAGATGGGTTTTTGCGGGGGCAAAGGTAGAAAAGCGGGAAGCCACGGCCCAGGGCTGCCGCCATCGGCGGTGAACAGGCCCGCGTGGATAAAGGCGCGCAGGGGGAAGCACACAGGCCGGAAAGGCGGCTGCGCCCGGCTTCCGGGGGCACCCTTCCGCATGCATCGGCGTTCACCCGTGGCAAATGCGTCAGCTGGGCGTGGTGGACCCGATGCGCCATGCCCAAGTGCTTCATTCAGCCCCTGCTGCCGACCTTTGCGCCCGTTCATCCGCAACCATGCGCATCGGAATTGTATGCTATCCCACCTTCGGGGGGTCAGGCGTGGTGGCCACCGAGCTGGGCCTGGCCCTGGCCGAGGAAGGCCACATCGTCCACTTCATCACCTATGACCGGCCCGTGCGGTTGGGCAACGGCAAGGCCAATATCTTCTACCATGAAGTGCGGGTGAGCGACTACCCGCTGTTCGACTACCAGCCGTATGAGCTGGTGCTTACGAGCAAGCTGGTGGACGTGGCCCGGCATGAGCGGCTGGACCTGCTGCACGTGCATTATGCCATTCCGCATGCCTCGGCCGCATGGATGGCCCAGCAGATCCTGCGCGCCCAGGGGATCCACATCCCGTTCATCACCACGCTGCACGGCACAGACATCACCCTGGTGGGCAGGGACCCCAGCTTCGAGCCGGTGATCACCTTCGCCATCGAGCACAGCACGGCGGTAACGGCGGTTTCCGAAAGCCTGCGGCGCGAGACCTTCGCCCACTTTCCGGTGAAGCGCGACATCCGGGTGATCCCCAACTTCATCCGCATGGACCGCTATGCGGATGCGGCGGACCCCGTGCTGCGCAAGCGTTTTGCGCCCAACGGGGAGCGCATCCTGGTGCATGTGAGCAACTTCAGGCCGGTAAAGCGCGTGCTGGACGTGGTGAAGGTGTTCCTGGCGGTGCGCAAGCAGATGCCCGTGCGGCTGCTGCTGATCGGTGATGGCCCGGACAGGCATGCCGCCGAAATGATGTGCCGCGCCAACGGCACCTGCAACGATGTGCTGTTCCTGGGCAAGATGACCGAGCCGGAGGCGGTGGTGGCCAGCAGCGATCTTTTTGTGCTCACCAGCGAAACGGAGAGCTTCGGCCTGGCGGCACTGGAGGCCATGGCCAGCGGCGTGCCCGTGGTGAGCACCGATGCGGGAGGCACCTCCGAGGTGGTGGAAAATGGCGTGGGCGGGTTGCTGAACGCCGTGGGCGACACGGACGCGATGGCGCGGCATGCGGCCTTCATCCTGGGCGACGGGGCCACGCTGGAACATTACCGTACCGGGGCGCGCACCAGCGCAGCCCGCTTCGACATAGCGAACGTATTGCCCCGGTATGAGGCCTTGTATGAACAAGTGGTACACCAGATGAAAGCAGATGGAGTTCATCAGTGAGCGCGTCAGCGTGGATACGCCCGCCGCGGGCGGCATCAGCGTAGTGGTGGGCAACCGCCTGCCCCCCAGGCAGCTGGTGCTGCTCATCGGCTGGCTGGCGGCATGGACGTTTTGCGGTGCCGCATTTGCCTACGAGCTTGCACAGGACCTGAACAAGGAGATGCGGCTCACCCTGGCCATCATGCTCGCCTTCTGGCTCTACTTCGAGGTACGCATCCTGCGCGTGGTGCTGTGGCGCACCAAGGGATTCGAGCTGTGGCGGCTGCAAGGCGGCGAGCTTACCATCAAGGACAGCCTGTTCCGCTTCGGCAAGGCCAACCGCTACTTCGTGGCCAACATCCAGCGCTTCGGGCTGCTGAACATCGACAAGGCCAGCTGGAAGTGGCAGATGAGCGATTCCTTCTGGACGCGCGGTGCCGAGCAGCTCGGCTTTGAATACCAGGGCAGGAAGGTGGCCTTCGGCAGGGGCCTTACGGAAGCCGAGGCCAAGGCCCTGGCGCGGGAGCTGGCTTCGGCCCTGAGGCAGGAGCGCAAGGCGGGCGCCTGACCGCGCCTCATTCCGCCGCAAGGCGGAAGGCGTTGCCGCTGATCCGCACCGTGTGCCGGTCCGCCATTTGCTCCTCCCTGCGCATGCGCGCCGCTGCGGGCGTTGCCAATGCCTGGTCCATGGCGTTCACCCGGCCTGCGGGCACCCCTGCCTCCCGCAGCCTGCCCAGCACCGCTTCCGTGGAAAGCCCTTGCAGGGCCGGGGCAAGCAACTTGCCCAGCGCGGCCCTGTGCTGCACCCGCGCCGCATTGCGGCTGAACCGTGGGTCGTCCTTCAGCACGGCCAGCCCCAGCACTTCGCACAGCGTTGCGAACTGCGCATCGCTGCCCACGGCCAGCACAATGCGTCCGCCATCGGCGCAGCGGAACACCTCGCCGTAGGGGGCAATGTTCGGATGCAGCGTGCCCATGGGCCGTGCCACATGCCCGGCCATCAGCCAATTGGTGGCCTGGTTCACCAGCCCGCTGAGCGCGGCTTCTTCCAGGGACACCTCCACGTACGCGCCCTTTCCCGTCTTCATCCGCTGCATCAGCGCCAGCAGCAGGCCCTCCTTCAGCTGGTGCGCCGCCAGTACGTCGATCAGCGCCACCGGCACCTTCGCCAGATGTTCCGCATCGGTGCCGGTCATGCCCATGTACCCGCTTTCCGCCTGCAGCACCACGTCGTAGGCCGGGCGCGCGGCATCATCGGCATAGCCGCGGATGTGGCCATGCACCAGCGCGGGGTTCAGCTTGCGCAGCCGCCCGCGCTGCAGCCCCAGCTTGTCCGCATCCTTGTCCATGTGGTTGCTGATGAGCACGTCCGCCTTGGCCAGCAGCGCATCAAATGCACCCCGCCCATCGGGCTGCGCCAGGTCGATGAAGCGGTGCTCCTTGCCAAAGTTCACGCTGCTGAAATACGCACTGGCGGGGGAGGAGGGATCCTCCCCGGGGAGCTTCCATTGGCGCGTTACATCGCCGCCGCTGCGCGGGTTTTCGACCTTCACCACGCGGGCGCCCAGTTCGGCAAAGAACATGCCTGCGGCAGGGCCGGCGAGTACACTGGCGGTTTCCAACACGAGCAGGTCATTCAGCATGGGAGCGAAGGTACATGGGCTTGGTACGGCTTGCTTGGAAACAAAGGGCCCCGGAGATCGATCCGGGGCCTCTGGTCCTTGGAACCCGCAAGGGTTATTTGGCCTTTCTACTTCACCGGATACTTCGGCACCACGCCGATGTTCTTGAAGAAGAAGGCCCATTTGTCGGCCTGTTCGGCGATGATCATGCTGGTGGGCTTGCCTGCACCGTGGCCGGCATTGGTTTCCACGCGGATGAGCACCGGTGCGCTGCCCTGTTGGTTTTGTTGCAGGGTGCTGATGAACTTGAAGCTGTGCGCGGGCACCACGCGGTCGTCGTGGTCGGCGGTCATCACCAGGGTGGCCGGGTAGTTGGCGGGCTTGATGTTGTGCAGGGGCGAGTAGGCGTAGAGGTACTTGAACTCGGCCTCGCTGTTGTCGGCGCTGCCGTATTCGGGCACCCATCCGAAGCCTGCGGTGAACTTCTGGAAGCGGAGCATGTCCATTACGCCCACGGCGGGGAAGGCCACGGCGCAGATGCCTGGCTGCTGGGTGATGGTGGCGCCGATGAGCAGTCCGCCGTTGCTGCCGCCTTCGATGGCTAAGTGCTCCGTATCGGTCCACTTTTCCTTTTTCAGGTATTCGGCGGCCGCCGCGAAGTCGTCAAACACGTTCTGCTTCTTTTCCTTCATGCCGGCCTGGTGCCATTCCTCGCCGTATTCACCGCCGCCGCGCAGGTTGGCCATGGCGAACACGCCCCCCTGCTCCAGCAGGATCATGCGGCTGGTGCTGAAGCTGGGCGACAGGCTGATGTTGAAGCCGCCGTAGGCGTAGAGCAGGGCGGGGTTGTGGCCGTTCTTTTCAAGCCCCTTGCGATGCACGATGAACATGGGCACCTTGGTGCCGTCCTTGCTGGTGTAGAAGACCTGTTCGGTGGTATAGCCGTCCGGGTTGAACTTCAGTTCGGGGCGGAAGTAGAGCTCGCTTTTGCCGGTGGCATAGTCGTACTTGAAGATGCTGCCGGGG
Source organism: Bacteroidota bacterium (assembly GCA_018266475.1). Taxonomy (GTDB): domain Bacteria; phylum Bacteroidota; class Bacteroidia; order Flavobacteriales_F; family PHOS-HE28; genus PHOS-HE28. Next base: position 1,303 of record JAFEAI010000117.1, on the reverse strand, counting down.
TCGGTGAAGGAGGTGAAGCTGTAGAAGGAGAAGGTGTCGCTGCGCTTGCCGCCGAAGCCGCCGGCGGTGCCTATGCCGGGCAGTTGGATCTCCTGCTGACGGCTGCCGTCGGCCGCAAAGCGGAAGATGCGGGTGGTGGCGTCCTTCAGGTAGCTGGCGAAGAGGTTGCCCCCGCCGGTGGCCACGCCTTCCAGGAGGTCTTCCTTTTGGGGGATCACGTCCTTCCAGTTTTCCTTGGCAGGCTTGGCGGGGTCCACGGCCACCAGGCGGTAGCGCGGGGCGTCCACGTCGGTGGTCACCAAGAACTTGCCGCTCTTGGGCTCAAAGTCGATGATGGCGGTTTTGTGGTCGAAGCCTTGCTGCAAGGGCGTCCACTTGGTGCCTGGCGTGGGCATCCCGCCCTTGCGGAGGTCGAGGAAGTACTGCTCGAAGCCGTCGGTGCCGGTGCTTATGGTGAGCGCGGCGAACTCTTCGCCCTCGGTGGTGGACAGGCCCACGTACAGGTTGGGGTTCTTGTCATCCTTCCACACCAGCGCGTCCTTGCTTTGCGGGTCGCCCAGCTTGTGGTAGTACACCTTTTGCCATTGGCTGGCGGCACTCAGCTCGGTGCCCTTGGCGGGTTCGGGGTAGCGGCTGTAGAAGAGGCCGTCCTTCCACCAGGCCACGCCGCTGAACTTGGCCCACTTGAGGGTGTCTGCCATGGGCTTCATTTCCTTGAGGTCCCACAGGGTGATGTCCTGCCAGTCGCTGCCGGCCTTCTGCACGCTTACGGCCATGTATCGGTCGTCCTTGCTGCTGCCCATCAGGCCGATGCTGGTGGTGCCGGCGGGGTCGATGGCATTGGGGTCTATGAAGACCTTGTCCTCGCCGCCCAGGCCTTCGCGCACGTAGATCACGCTTTGGTTCTGCAGGCCGCTGTTCCGGTAGGTGAAGAAGAGGTTTCCCACCTTCATGGGTGCGCCGGATTTGGGGAAGTTGAAGAGCTCTTCATAGCGCTTGGCGATGGCGCTGCGGAAGGGGATCTTGCCCAAGTAGTCCTGCGTGAGCGCATTTTGGCGCTTCACCCAGTCCGCAGTTTCGGCGCTGGTGTCGTTTTCCAGCCATCGGTAGGGGTCGGCCACTTTGGTGCCGAAGTGGTCGTCCACCACGGTGGTGTCCTTGCGTGTTTGCGGGTAGGTGGTCTTCTGCATGGCTGTTTGCGGTGGTTCCGAGGGGCTGTGGCAGGCGGCCAGCAGCACTGCGGCAAGCGGGGCGGTCTTGTTCATCACGTTGGGATAAGGTGCCAAAAGTAGGAGGCGGGAAG
>JAFEAI010000116.1 GCA_018266475.1 Bacteroidota bacterium | reverse complement strand
GAGCGCGTGACCGACACCCAATGGCACACGGTGGTGGCCTGGGGCCGCATCGCCGAGCAGGTGGGCCTGTTCCTGGAGAAGGGCTCGCCGGTGATGGTGGAAGGGCGCATTGTACACCGCAGCTATCCGGGCAAGGACGGCATCAAGCGCTACATTACCGAGGTGGTGCTGCACGACTTCAAGGTGATCGCCTACGGCCCCAAGGAAAAGGAGGCCGCCCGCCAGGCCGCTTGAGCAGGGTGCGCCTATGCTTGAAGGGGTTGTCTCCACGGGAGGCGGCCCCTTCCTTTTTTCGGATATTGCCAAGCCCGCCACCGTGCACACCTTGCGGCACAGTTTCGCCACCCACCTCTTGGAACAAGGCACCGACCTTCAGTACATTCAAACGCGGGTCGGCCATGCATCCAGCAAAACAACGGAAGTGTACAACCATGTCAGCAGCCGGTACCGGCAAGGCATTGTCAATCCGCTTGATGCATTGGACATCACTTGACGCATCCGCCAAAACCCTCGCGTTTTGTCCATCTGTGGCGGAATATGCGAGGATCACCTTCATTCAGCCACTTGTGAAATCAGCGAGGTCTGCGGCAACCCTGCGTTAGCGGTAATTTTCCCGAACCGTACAACAAAGAAAATATGCAGATAAAACGACAATCTTCCTTTAAAGATGAAAATCGGGATTTTTTGTTTTTTGACCATTGGATAAAAAAATTAGAGAGAAATAACGGCAGAGAATATGAACGAATTGAAATTGACACCGCTTTGGGCGAAACCCATGTTTGGGGAATAAACACCAAAGAGAACTTAGATACCTTAGTAATATTCCCTGGGGCTAGAACGACTTCTTTGTTCTGGGATTTTGACAAAGGACTTGATAATCTAAATCTCAAACTCAGAATATTTCTAGTTGAAACAAACGGACTTCCTAACTTAAGTAACGGGGCAACTCCTGATATTAAATCATTGGATTACGGACATTGGGCAAATGATGTTTTTAAAAAGCTGAAAATAGAAAAGGCATATGTAGCCGGGGCATCTTTTGGTGGATTGATTTGTATGAAATTTGGAATTACAAACCCAGACAAGGTAAAAGCTGCTTTTCTTCTAAATCCAGGTTGCTTACAACCATTTTCAATGAAATGGAGTAATCTTTATTACAATCTTTTGCCAATAATAAAACCTACCGAAGAAAATGTTCTTAGATTTTTGGACAGGGCGGTTTTTTCGAAACCCAACCATCAACTATCACAAGAAGCCGAAACGCTAATCATAGAATACGAAGTATTTGCTCTGACACGGTACAAAGACAACACGCAAAAGCCATATTATATGGGCAACCAATTGGCTGATGTTAAAGTTGATACATACCTTATAGAGGGGAATAAAGATTTGTTGTTCCCATATCAAAAATCAATTGACAACGCACGAAAACACATCAAAACATTAAAAGAAATAAAGGTTTTTGATAACGTTGGACACGGAATAGAAACCTATGATAAAGCAATGAACTATATCGGAGAAGTTATAAAAAACTACCGCTAACACGGGTTTGCGTCAGGCGGGCTGACGAGCAAATGTTGAGCTTTGTGCTTCTAATAAATGCAAGAAATAAATTGAAACTTTGTGCTCCGAAACGCGCCCGAACGCAAAGCCCGAAACCGTTAGTGGCAATGGCAAAAAATAGGCCGACGACCCCTGCGCAGGTCATGGCAGTATAGCCTGCATGCACCACCTTTGCCCTCCCGCCTGCCGAAGGGATGAAACACATGCCCCCACAAGAGCCAGACAAAGTAAAGGACGTGCTAGTGCCGGTGGTGAACACCGGACGCCATCCATTGCCCGAGCATGCCACCGAACACAGTGCCGGAGTGGACCTGCGCGCCTGCCTGGAAGCACCGGTAACGCTGCAGCCCGGTGAATACCGGTTGATCCCCACGGGCCTGTACATCGAACTGCCGGAAGGCACCGAGGCGCAGGTGCGGCCGCGCAGCGGATTGGCCCTGAAGCACGGCATTACCGTGCTGAACTCGCCCGGCACGGTGGACGCGGATTACCGGGGCGAACTGCGCGTATTGTTGATCAACCACGGCAAGGAACCATTTGTGGTGAATGACGGTGAGCGCATCGCCCAAATGGTGATTTCACGGTATATCCGGGTGAAGTTCGAGGAAAAGCAGGAACTTCGCGCCTCTGAACGCGGCACCGGCGGCTTCGGCCACACGGGCAAGCACTGACCGAACCACCCCGACATGAAGATCATCGTACCCATGGCCGGTATGGGCAAGCGGATGCGTCCGCACACCCACACCACCGCCAAGCCCCTGCTGCCCGTAGCGGGCAAGCCCATTGTGCAACGCTTGGTGGAAGACCTGGCCAAGGTGGCCGGCGAAGCCGTGGAGGAAGTGGCGTTCGTGACCAACCCGGCCTTCGGCCCGGGGGTGGAACATGAGCTGTTGGCCATTGCGCAACGGATCGGGGCCAAGGGAAGCATCCATCACCAGCAGGAGGCGCTGGGCACGGCCCATGCGATCCTGTGCGCGGGCGATGCGCTTCAGGGGCGCATCATCGTGGCCTTTGCGGACACGCTTTTCCGGGCGGACATGAAACTTGACACCTCCTGTGACGGCGTGATCTGGGTGAACAAGGTGGAAGACCCGCGCCCCTTCGGCGTGGTGAAATTGGACGCGCAGGGGATCATCACGGATTTTGTGGAGAAGCCCGCGGAGTTCGTGAGCGACCTGGCCATCATCGGCATCTACTACTTCGCCGACGGGGCACGGCTGCGCGCCGAGATGCAGTACCTGATCGACAACGACATCCGCGAGAAAGGCGAGTACCAGCTGACCAACGCCATGGAGCACATGAAGCGGAAAGGAGCACGCTTCAAGGCCGGCAAGGTGGACGCCTGGATGGATTGCGGCAACAAGGATGCCATGGTGGACACCAATGCCCGCGTACTGGAGTTCATTAAGGACGACAGCGGCCTGGTGAGCGGCAAGGCCAACCGTACCAGCAGCGTGGTGATCCCGCCGTGCTTCATCGCCGAGGGCGTTACCCTGGAAAATGCCGTGGTGGGTCCCTATGTGTCCGTGGAAACCGGCAGTGTGATCAGCAACAGCGTGGTGCGCAATACCATTGTGCGGCCCGGCGTGCGCATTACCGACGCCGTGGTGGCCAACAGCATGCTGGGCGCACGCGCCAGCGTGCAGGGCAAGGCCATGGACCTGAGCATCGGTGATGACGGCGCCATCGCATAACCCCATGAAACAAGCCCTCCTATTGCCGTTGCTGCTGGTGCTGCTGGCCGGCTGCGCAGGCACCAAGGCCGCCACCGACGCGGCACCGGCCCGTGCAACGCAGACCACTACGGCCAAGGACAAGCAGGCGCAGGTGATGGCCTTGTACATTGATGCCACCAGCGCCAAGCTGCAGGGCAATCCCGGCAAGGCCGTGCAGCTGTACCGCGCGGTGCTGAAGATGGACCCCGCCAACGCGGCGGCCATGTTCGAGCTGGCCAAGTTGTACAGCCAGGCACAGCACGGCGACGAAGCCCTCGGCATGGCCCGCAAGGCCGTGGCTGCGGACAAAACCAACATCTGGTACCGCTTCCTGCTGGCCGACCTCAGCACCCAAATGGGCGACCTGGCCGGCGCGGCCAAAACCTACCAAGGCATCCTGGACCAGTGGCCGGACCGCTACGAGGTGTATTTCGGCCTGGCCGACGTGCTGGCCAAGCAAGGCAGGATCGCCGATGCCCAAAAGGTGTACCGCAGCCTGGAAAAACAGATCGGCAGCAACGAGGAACTGGTGACCCGTGAATTTGACATGCTGGTGGGCGCCAACCAGCTGGAAAAAGCACGCGACCTGCTGCAAGGCGCCATGGCCGCCCAGCCCGAGGACACGCGCTACCTGGGCATGCTGGCCGAGGTGTACATGGAACTGGGCCAAAAGGACAAGGCCCTTGAACTGTACCAGCAGGCCCTGGCGGCAGACCCGGACGACAGCATGACCCGCATCTCCCTGGCGCAGCTCTATTACGATGACGGTGACCTGGACAAGGGCTATGACCAGCTCCGTGTGGCCTTCGCCGACCCGGACCTGGACATCGACCCCAAGATGCAGCTGCTGCTGGGCTTCTACCAGGCCACCGGCAACGGCCAGGCTGACAGCACCGCGCAAAAGCTCGTGGAGCAAAGCCATGCCTTGATCCAGGTGATGAAGAAGGCGCACCCCCAATCGGGCAAGCCCGCTTCCATCGAAGGGGATTTCTTCATGCGCGAAGGCAAGCCCAAGGAGGCGAGGGACGCTTTCCGAGAGGCGCTGGTGCATGAGCAGGACAAATTCCCCATCTGGAACGCCCTGATGCAACTGGACTACCAATTGCAGGATTGGCAGGCCCTGCACACCGATGCCGAAAAGGCGGCAGACCTCTTTCCCTCCCAGCCCGAGCTGTACCTGTACAACGGCATCGCGCTCGGCCAGTTGAAGCAGTACGACAAGGCCATTGAGGCCTTGGTGGCCGGGCGGGACATGGTGGTGGACAACAAACCCTTGGAGGCCCAGTTCCAAAGCCTGCTTGGCGACACCTACAACGAGGTGAAGGACTATGCCAAGAGCGACGCGGCCTATGAGCGCGCGCTGGCGATCAACAAGGACGATGCCGGAGTGCTCAACAATTGGGCCTACTACCTCAGCGTGCGCGGCGAAAGGCTGCAAAAGGCCGAGGAGATGAGCCGCAAGAGCAACGAGCTTGCCCCGGGCACGGCCACCTACCTGGACACCTACGCCTGGATCCTCTTTAAGGAGGGCAAGTATGAAGAGGCGCGGCAATGGCAGGAAAAGGCGCTGAAGGCCAGCACAACGCCGGAGGGCGTGCTGCTGGAGCACTACGGGGACATCCTGTACAAGTTGAACGACAAGGCTGGCGCGCTGGAGCAATGGAAAAAGGCCAAGGAGGCCGGGGATGCCAGTGAACAGATCGACCAAAAGCTGAAGGACGGCAAACCCGTGGAATGAGGGTCCGCCCGCTGATCACCGGCTTGGCTGCGGCCTTGCTGCTGCCGGCCTGCCGCAGCACGCGGCCGGTGGCGGCGAAACCGCGCGACCTGCACCCGCTGCCAGCCCCTGAGCTTGCCGCCATCCTTGCATCCAAGGCGGTCCAGCCGCGCTCCATGGGCGCCAAGGCCGACATTTCCTTCGCTACGGCCACTGAAAAGCGCAGCTCCAAGGCCCACTTGCGCCTGGTGTGCGACAGCGCCCTGTGGGTAAGCATCACCCCGGCGCTCGGCATCGAGGTGGCGCGCGTGCTGCTCACCCCCGATTCCCTGAAGATCATCGACAAGTTGCACGACCAGTACTGGGCCGGCGACACCGCCCAGGCACGCGCCCGCTTCGGCATGCAGCCCGGCCTGAAGCTGCTGCAGGAGGCCCTGTTGGGCCTGCCCATCGGGCTGGATGCCGAGGAAAAGTACAGAAGCGGAAGGGAGGACGGCATGTACACCTTGGCAAGCCGGGAAAAACGAAAGTTCATCAGGGCTGCGGAGGACATTGCCCCCGGCGATACCCTGCCCGGGGACAGGGACATGCGCGAAAAGCGCCTGGAGCGCACCCTGCGGAAGGCCGAAAAGCGCGACCTGATGGTGTACAAGTACTGGATCGAGCCCGATAGCATGGCCTTGGGCCGCGTATTGGTAAGCGACCTGGGGCGCGATCAACAGGCCGATGTGCGTTATATGGACCGCAAAGCCATCTCCGGCTATTCCATTCCAGCCCGGGTAGCCCTTTCTTTGTCCGCCCCGGGACAGCTCGTCCAAGGCACCCTGGAATTGGACCGCATCCAGCTCAATGAACCCCTCAGCCTGCCTTTCCGGATCCCGGAAAAGTTCACCCCCATGGGGCAGTAGGCTGTTGCTGGCCGCCATCTGCGCCTTGGGCCTGGCCTCCACCCAGGCCCAAAGCCGCAAGGAGCTCGAGCGCAAGCGGGATGCCCTGGACGCCCAGATCAAGCAGACCAGCCTGCTGATCGACAAGGCCCGCAGCGAGCAGCGCAGCACCCAGCAGCAGGTGCAGTTGCTGGAAACCCAGATCGGCCAGCGCCAGGAACTGATCCACACCATGAACGCCGAGGTGTTCCGGATAGACCGTTCCATACAGGATGCGGGGGACAGCATCCGCGGGCTGGAAACCGACCTCGGGCAGCTCAAGGAGGAATATGCCCGCATGGTGCAGTTCGCCTACATGAACCGCAGCGCCTACGACCGGCTCAGCTACATCTTCGCCGCGGAAAGCTTCGCCCAGGCCTTCCGCCGGTCCCGCTACCTGGACCAGCTGGCGCAGCAGCGCACCCAGCAAGCCGCCATGATACAGGCCGCCAGCGCCACCCTGGGGGAAAAAGTGGAGGCCCTGCAGGCCACACGCCGCGAAAAGGCCACCTTGCTGGAACGGCAGCAGTCCGAGACCCGCAAGCTCGCCTCGGACAAGAAGGACCAGCAATCCGCACTGGACGGCCTGCGCAAGGAAGAGGGGCGCCTGCGCCAAACCCTGGCCAAGCAGGAACGGCAACGCCAGGAGCTGGCCGCCGCCATCCGCAAGGCCATAGAAGCGGAGATCGCCAAGAGCAGGGCCGGCACCAAGCGCCCGCCGGGCACGTCCGCCGCGGCCGCCAAGGAATTCACGCTGACCCCGGAGGCCAAGGAGCTGAACGCAGACTTTGAAAAAAACAAGGGCCGCCTGCCTTGGCCGGTGGACAAGGGCACCATCACCAGCACCTTCGGCAAGCAACCGCACCCGGTGCTCAAGGGCATTGTGATCGAGAACAACGGGCTGGACATCAGCTGCGTGCCCGCCGCGCCGGTGCGTGCCATCTTCCGGGGCGTGGTCAGCGGGGTGATCGTGATCCCCGGCGCCGGAAAGGCCGTAATGGTGAGCCACGGCGCCTACCGCACGGTGTACAGCAACCTGCGCGACGTGGCCGTGAACAAGGGCGAGAAGGTGGACACCAAGCAGGTGGTGGGCACGGTGATGACCGAGGACGGCACCAGCACCGCCCACATTGAGATCTGGAAGATCGGCAGCGACGGGCAGCTGCAAAAGGTGGACCCCGCCACCTGGATCGCGCAATAAGCCTGAAGAAGGCCGCGCACTACCTTTGCACCCTTGGGCCCGCCGACCATATCTGGCAGGCCGAATGCACCATGGGAAGATTAGGTCCAACGGAGATCATCCTCATCATCGCGCTGATCCTGCTGCTGTTCGGGGGCAAGAAGATCCCTGAACTGATGCGCGGGCTGGGCAAGGGGATGAAGGAATTCAAGGACGCCCAAAAGGACGATCCCTCGCCCTCGGAGAAGCCCTGAGCGGAGATCCGGTTGCCGTGATGGGGATGCCACGTACCTTCCACGAGGCCAAGGCCGCATTGGCCGCAGGCACCGCATCGGTGGCGGCCATGACCAAGGCCGCCCTTGCGGAGGCCGGCGCCAAGGCGCAGTTGAACATTTTCGTGGAGCTCTTCCCGGAAAGCGCGTTGGAGAAGGCTGCCGAAGTGGATGCCAAATTGGCCCGGGGGCAAGCCGGGCCATTGGCCGGGGCCATCATCAGCATCAAGGACAACCTGTGCTATGCCGGCAACCGCGTGTCGGCCGCATCGCGCATGCTGGAAGGCTACACCAGCCCCTACAGCGCCACCGTGGTGGAGCGCATCCTGGCTGCGGATGCGGTGATCATCGGGCGCACCAATTGCGACGAGTTCGCCATGGGCAGCAGCAACGAGACCAGCGCCCACGGGCCGGTAGGCAACCCCCTGGACCCCGCCCGGGTGCCCGGCGGGAGCAGCGGCGGCGCCGCTGCCTCGGTGGCGGCCGGCCTGTGCCACATGGCCCTGGCCAGCGATACCGGCGGGTCCATCCGGCAGCCCGCATCCTTCTGCGGCATCGCCGGGTTCAAGCCCACCTATGGCCGGGTAAGCCGCTATGGCCTTATCGCCTTTGCCAGTTCCTTCGACCAGGTGGGGCCGCTGGCCCACGACGTGGCCGACGTGGAAAGCCTGCAAAAGGTGATCGCCGGGCCTGATCCGCGGGACAATACGAGCAGCCACAGGCCCTTTGCCGTGCCGCAGGTGCCCGCCAAGCTGAAAGTGGGCTACTACACACAATGCGTGGACCATCCCGGGCTGGACCCGGAGATAAAGGCCCATGTGGAACACCAGCTGGAGCGCCTGCGGGCCGCAGGCCATGAGGTGGTGCCCATGGAGCTGGCCATGGCCGAGCTCTTTGTGCCGGCCTACTACATCCTCTCCACGGCTGAGGCCAGCAGCAATTTGGCGCGCTTCGACGGCATCCGGTACGGCCACCGTGCGCAGCAGGCCGAAGGGGTGGAGGAGGTGTTCCGCAAAAGCCGGTCGGAAGGGTTCGGGCCGGAGGTGAAGCGGCGGATCCTGCTGGGCACCTTTGTGCTGAGCGCGGGCTACTATGATGCCTACTACGGCCAAGGCATGCGCGTCCGGCGGCTGATCCGCGACAACACGCTCCACGCGCTTTCCGGCGTGGACGTGATGCTAACCCCCACCTGCCCGGCCACCGCATTCCCCCACGGCCACATCAGCGATCCGGTGGCCATGTACCTGCAGGACATCTTCACCGTGCAGGCCAACCTGGCCGGGGTGCCCGCAATCTCCATTCCCGCAGGGCGCCACTCCAATGGCATGCCGTTCGGCATCCAATTGATGGCCAAGCCGTTTGATGACGAGCGCCTGTTGGCCATCGCCCGCCATGCCTTCGGGGCGTAGGCGGGGTGCTCTCCACGATCGATCGTTGGCTAAGGCCGGGCAACAACAGGACCATCCTGGCGTATAAGTACCGATATTCGCATCCCGATGCATCTCCGACACCTGCTCCCGGTCCTTCTCCTCCTCCCGGTCGGCCTGTGCGCACAGGATTCGCTTTCGGCCAACGACCCCGTGCTGGAGCGGATCAATGAGCTCAACAGGTTGCCCTGGCTGAAGAACGACCCCTTCACCACGGACGCGGCCGCGCTGAACGTTCACAACTTCGCGCTCGGGGAGGTGCCCGTGTGGCCGGAGGAAGTGTACCGGCAGCGCCTGCTGGACCTGGATGAACGCACCCCCTTCAAGCTCACCTACAACTATCCGGTAAGGGCCTACATCGACATGTACGCCCAGCGCAAGCAGGAACAAACCGCCCGCATGATGGGCCTTGCACAGCTCTACTTCCCCGTATTTGAGCAGGCGTTGGACCGCTACAACCTTCCGCAGGAGCTGAAATACCTCGCAGTGGTGGAAAGTGCGCTGTACCCCGGGGCCCGCTCCCGCGCAGCCGCAGTGGGCCTGTGGCAGTTCATCATCGGCACGGGCAAGCTCTACGGCCTGCGCGTGGACAGCTATGTGGACGAGCGCTGCGACATCTACAAAAGCACCGATGCCGCTTGCCGCTACCTGCGCGACCTGTACCAGGCCTTTGGCAACTGGGAACTGGCCTTGGCCGCATACAACTGCGGGCCCGGCAATGTGAACAAGGCCGTGCGTCGTGCCGGAGGCACCCTGGACTACTGGAAGATCTACGACTTCCTGCCCCGCGAAACACGCGGCTACGTGCCCGCCTTCATTGCGGCCAACTACATCTTCAACCATGCTGCGGACCACAACATTTATCCCGTGATCCCCAACTATTGCGCGTATGAGGTGGACACCATCCAGGTGCGCTACCCCTTGGAGCTGGACAAGCTGGCGACCATCATCGGGGCATCTGCACAGGAGCTGCGCGACCTCAACCCCGTATTCAAGGAAGGGGTGGTGCCCGAAATGGCCTGGCCCGCCACCATCTATATCCCGGAATCGTATGTGGCCGCCTACATCCAGCAGGAGGATACCATCGCCCGCAGCTACCAGCCCGATGTGAGCGCGCCCGCCCCGGTGCCCGCCATGGCGGCAGCCCGCCAGGCACCGGCTCCCGCGGGCAACTACTCACACGTGGTGCGCAAGGGTGAATCCTTGGGCATGATCGCCCAGCGCAACAAGGTGAACATCCACGACCTGCGCCGCTGGAACCATATCCACGGCGACCGCATCCACGTGGGGCAACGCCTGGTGCTGCGCCCGGCTGAACCGGGCCGGAAGCCCAAGGAAGCCGCCAGCGACGAGGCCAATGCCGCCCCGGGCGCAATGGTGCCCAAGGAATACATCTACCACGTCATCCAGGCGGGGGACACCTTGTGGCAGATCGCCAGGAGCTATCCCGGAGTTACCGTGGAGGACCTCCGGCGGATGAACGCCGACATGAACGTGGACCACCTCACGGTAGGCCAAAAGATCAAGGTGGGGGTGGAGAAAGGCTGAGCCGGGCTGGCAGGCAGGCAGGCACGGTTATCAACGATCGTTGATGCTTTTTCCGGTAGCGCGTGGCCGGGTTTCTTTACTTTCGGTGCAAAGCACGCACCATGGGCTTGCCGAACATCCGGGAAATCATGCACGCACACTGCCGCTTCCGCCTGCGGAGCGGGCGTGAGGTGTACGGCGTGGTGTGGGAGGTGGAGGCCAACGAGGAATGCCGCCTGTACTTCGCCTCCATCGGGGAATATGAACGGGCGCGCCGCGATTCCCGGCGGCCGATGGAAGTGGTGGCGATGATGCCCGAGGACATCATCGTGGCGGAACGGCTGGCCAGCTAAGGCTTTTCGTTCGCACCCGGCGCAGGAGGCCGTTTGTGCGCCGCGCGGCCCAGCAGGAAGGCATACACACGGGCCACCTCCACCAAACGCTCGAAGCGGCCTGTGGCGCCCCCGTGCCCGGCCTCCATGTTCGTCCACAGCAGGATGGGCCGCGCACCCTTTTGGTGCGCCCGCAGGCGTGCCACCCACTTGGCCGGTTCCCAGTACTGCACCTGGCTGTCATGGAAGCCGGTGGTGGCCAGCAGGGCCGGGTAATCGGCATCATGCACGTTGTCGTACGGTGAATAGCCCAGCATCCGCCGGAAGGCATCGGCCTCCCCGGGATCGCCCCACTCATCATATTCGCCGGTGGTAAGCGGAAGGTCGGGGTCCAGCATGGAATTCACCACGTCCACAAAGGGGACTTCCGCCACCACCGCGTCCCAGAGGTCGGGCCGCATGTTCATCACCGCGCCCACCAGCAGCCCGCCGGCGCTGCCGCCCATGCAATACAGCCTGTGGGGGTCGGCATGGCCGTCGGCCACCAGCTGTTCGCCGCAGGCGATGAAGTCGGTGAAGGTGTTCATCTTGTGCTCCATGCGCCCCTCCTCGTACCAGGCCCTGCCCAGCTCCTCGCCGCCCCGCACGTGGGCCATGGCGAAGACGAAGCCGCGGTCCAGCAGGCTGATGCGGGCGCTGCTGAACGCAGGTTCCACATTGATGCCGTATGCGCCGTAACCATACAGCAGCAGGGGCGCACGGCCGTCCATGGGCAGGTCCTTGCGGTGTACCAGGCTGATGGGGATGCGGGTTCCATCCTTGGCGGTGGCCCAGATGCGTTCGCTTTCATAGCGGGCGGCATCGAACCCGCCAAGCACCTCCTGCTGCTTGAGCAACCGGTTTTCGCCCGTCAGCAGGTTGTGCTCGAAAATGCTGGAGGGCGTGGTAAGCGAGGTGTAGCCATAGCGGAACCGGGTGGAATCCCACTCCGGATTGGTGCCGCCGTACGCCACATAGGCCGGGTCGTGGAAATCGATCTCGTGCTCCTTGCCCGTGCTTAGCTGGCGCACGCGCAAGTGGACCAGCCCGTTGGTGCGCCCTGTAAGCACGAGGTGGTCGCGGAACACCTCCACATCTTCCAGGAGCACGTCCTTGCGATGGGGCACCACTTCGGTCCAGGCTTCCTTTTCAGGATGGTCTTCGGGGCATTCCATCAACCGGAAATTGCGTGCTTTCCAGTTGGTGAGGATGTAGAATTTGCCGTGCTGGCCTTTATCCCCCTCGCCCGGCACGTGCATAATGCTGAGTTCGTGCCTCCTTTCCCGGGGAAAGGCGGCATGGAACTCGCCCAAGGGATCATCGGTGCGGAGCAGCCGGTGCTCGCTGGAAAGCGTGCTTTCGGTGGAAATGACCACGAAGCGGTCCGAGCGGCTCCGGTACACTTCGCAACTGAAGGCCCGATTTTTTTCGTGGAACACTTCCACGTCGGCCTCAGGGCTGGTGCCCAGGATGTGGCGAAAGATGCGGGCGTTGCGCAAGCTGCGGTCCTTGCGCGCATAGAAAAAGGTGCTGTCGTCGGCAAAGGCCCCGCCATCACTGGCATGCCCGATCACGTCCGGGAGGTCCTTGCCGGTGGCCAGGTCGCGGAAGCGGATCTCGTACAGGCGGCGCCCCACCGTGTCGATGCTATAGGCCATTATCCGGTTGCCGGGGGCGATCTCAAAATCGGCCAGGTCGAAGTAGTCATGGCCGGCCGCCATGGTGTTCTCGTTGAGGAATTCGGCGAATGTTTCCGGGACCTCTTCGCGGTCGTGCAGCACGGGCGCCCGCATGTGTACCGGGTATTCCGCGCCCTCGTCAAAGCGGTACTGGTACCAGTAGCCGTTCTCGCGGTAAGGCACGCTTACCTCGCTTTCCTTGATCCGCGCCTTCATTTCGGCGAAGAGCGTGCTGCGCAGCCCGGCCACCGGGGCGAGGGCTTGCTCGGTGCGTGCGTTCTCCTGTTCCAGGAAGGCCGTTACGCGCCGGGTTTGTTCATCCGGGGCGGCGGCGTGGCGCTGCTCCTCGCTCAGCCGCATCCAGGCAAATTCATCAACGCGCTCCACGCCATGGAGCACGGTGCGTTGCGGTTTCCCCACCGCGTGGGGGGGCGTGGGCGGGCGGGTGTCTTTCATGCTGCACAGCCGTATGGGGGCGCGAATTTAGCCCGGCCCGCGCGGGCTCAGTGCAGCAGGGCGTGCAGCACTTCGGGGGACCGCAGGTCGCCGAATCCTTCCACATGCAGGCGGAAGTACATGAGCAAATGGCCCAGCAGGGCAGTGCGGCCGGCGGCGGGGATGGAGGCGGCTGTGCCATGCTTTCCGTGCAACAGGCCGGCAAAGGCCGCCGAGCTGGCGTGGTCCATGCAGAAGGCATGGTCCGGCGCGCCGTGGAAGAATCGCCCCTCGCGCAGGTCAAACCGGTCTTGGCCGGGCAGCGGCGGTTCGGGCAGGAAGCCCAAGTGGTGGGACAGCCCCACGAGCAGGTCCAAGGGAATACGCCCCAGCTCGGGGCCGCCGTTGATGGCTTCAAGCGTGTTCATGACGAATGCGAAGAGCGCGGGATCTTGGACCCCTTCGCGCAAGGTGCGGTAGAACACCTCCTGCGCGAAGAGCAGCAGCATGCCCCGCCGTGGATCGGAGGCCACGCCGGTGTAGGGCAGCAGGATGCGTGCTTCGCGGACGGCATGCAGGTCGCGCTCCCTGTCCTCGGTCACCACCAGCTCCAGGCGGGCCAATGGTTGCAGGTGCATCGGCTTTACTGCGGAGCGCGGGCCGGTGCGCACCATGTAGGAGCGCAGCCCGAACTGTTCGGTGTACGCCTTGAGCACCGTGGTGTGGTCGCCGTGCCGGAAGGTGCGCAACGCCACTGCGCGCGTGGTTTGCAGCATGGCGTGCGCCGCTACCTCACTACGGCCACCTTGGTGTTGCACTTGCTGGATCCGTCCGGTGCCAGGGCCAGCACAAGGTACACGCCGGTGGCCACCCGTTGGCCTTTCATGTCGGTGACGGGCCAGGTGGCCTCGCCTCCTTTTGAGATCACATGGTACACCAGGTTGCCGGCCACGTCGGTGATGCGCACGTCGCTGCCGCGCACCAGGCCGGTGATGGCCACCGGGCCGGTGTAGGTTTCGCGGACCGGGTTGGGGAACACGGTTGCGCAATCCGCGGCCTGCAGTCCGTCCGTGGCATCGCTCCGGTAGCTCATGATGCCCTGGTCCGTGCCGATGAACAGTTCGCCGGTGGTGCCGTCCATGGCCATGCAGATGATGTTGTCGCTGGGCAGGGGGCTGTTGGCGGCCGTGAAATGCGCCAATTGCTCGGTGCCGTCGGCGCTCACCAAGTACACGCCGCTGTTCTGGGTGCCCAGCCATTTGCGGTTGGCCCCGTCCACCACAATGGCGCTCACCGCCTCGGTTTCCAGGAGGATCTGCCAGTTGCCGTCCTGTTGGATCAGGATCTGCTGCGCGTCGAAATTGCCGCCGCCGAACACCAGGTCGGGGTTGTAGAACACGGCCACGCCCTTGCCCGTGCCCACCCAAATGTGCTGGTCCAGGTCCTCGGCCAGGCTGAAGACGTCCATGGAAGGCAGCTTGCCCGCGCCGGCGAAGGTGGTCAAGGCCTTGGATTGATCGTCCCCGGGCTGCGAGGGAGTGTCGTTGTCATTGAACACGAACATGCCTCGGCCCCAGGGCTGAATGATCCACTTGTAGCCGTTCTTGGCCACGATGATGTCGGAAAGCAGTGCATCCGCCCCCAGGGTGTTGCCGGCGGCCAGGGCATACCATGCACCGCTTTTCATGCGCACGCTGATGGGCTTGGTACACCGGCTGTTGGTGAGCCAGAGGTTGCCGCGTTCATCCAAGGCCACGCCGCCCACCTGCGTGGGGTCGTTGTCCGAGCTGCTATTCTGCACGCGCTGCAGGCTGCTGTTGCCGGCACCGAAGAATTGCACGCCGTGGCCGTTGCGCATTTCCAGCAGGCCATCGTCCCAGCTGGTCACCCAGGCATGGTTGCCGTCCTCCGGATCCACCTGCACGGCCATCACGTCGTTTAGGGCGCCGGCATAGTTGTTGCCCCCGGTGGCGAACAAGGGGTCGTTGCTGAGGTCGGTGGTGTTCCAGCGGCCATCGGCAAAGTAGTGTACGCCTTCCTTGCGGAAGAGGTCGCCCCAGTTTCCCGAGGGGCCGCCGGTGGTGACGTACAGGACCCCCTTGGTGCAGGACATGCGGTAGCAGGTGTTGTTGGCCGGGCCGTTGGGGTAGATGGTCTTGTATTCGTTCACGAAATGGAATTGCAGCAGTCCCTGGCCGTAGGTGGCCACCCACAAGTTCAGCGGGTCTGCGCGCAGGGCGTCGCGCGGCTGCAGGCCCGTGGTGCCGAAATGGTCCACGTAGGTGACCTCGGACATGGCGGTATCATACTCGCGCACCCGGTTGCGGCCGGTAACGGTGAGCCGCTGCCCGTCCGCCGATACGGTGATGTTGCGGTTGAAATCGGGCGCGGCGCCATAAAGTGCATGCCATCCGGCCGTGTAGAAGTAGATGGTGTCCTTCTCGTTTTCCTCCACAGTGCTCAGGCGGCGGTTCACCAGCAATTTGTCGCCAAAGGAGGCTACTTCGGTAAAGACACCGTTGGCTCCGGGCAGGTCCGTGCGCTTGTGCCAGCTGGTGAATGCCGCCAGGTTGGGGGCGTTCTCCCATGCGGCGAACACGCCGTTCTGCGTGGCGGCGTAGATGGAATCACCGTGAAAGGCAATGCAGTTGACCTGTACCTGTGCGGCATTGGGCCCGATGAGCCAGGTGTCCTTCACCTCGGTGCGCGCCAGGTCCACCACCACAATGCCGAACCCGCAGCCGAGGTATGCAAAGCCACCCCGCTGGGCCACGCAATAAACCCCCTTGTCCCCCATCAGGCTGCTGTTCTTGATGTCCGGCATGTTGGTGGTGCCGCTGCGGCCCACAAGGTCCACGTTGCCGTTCTTATAGCCCACTACCAGTGTGCTGTGCGGCGTGTTCCAGCCTATTGAAAGGATGTTCACGTCGTTCAGGCGGTTCACCTTGGTGTAGCGCTCGGTTTCGCCGGATTGCAGGTTGTACTTGAATATTGCGGCGGTGGTGGCGCAATACATGTCGCCCCCGCCTTGCGCCACGGCGATCGTCCGCCGGTACTGGAAATGGTCGCGCCATTGGCCGATGGCGGGCTGTGCGCACAGGCGTGGAGCCGCAAGGAGCAGGGAGGAGGCGAGCAAAAGTGCGGGAAGTGGTCGCATGCGTACGGGAACTACTGGGGCACAACGCAAAAGAAGCATGATCGGTATGGGCGGGGCGAAGGAACGAAAACGCCCCGGGAATGCCGGGGCGTTTGTGGAGGTCGCGTGCGGATTCGAACCGCAGTAGCAGCTTTTGCAGAGCTGTGCCTAACCACTCGGCCACGCGACCATGCTGTCAATTTCCTTGCCGCCACCCCTGCGGGCGGTTTGGCAAGGGCCGCGAAGATAACCGCTTCCGGTCAACCGCCCACGGAGTACACCACGCTGTCCACCGCCCCGGGGATGGGCGGGTGCTCCTTTTCCAGCCGCACGTGCCAGGTGAACCCGTGCGGCCATTCCTTGCGGAGCGCGTCCAGGATGCGCGCCGCCACGGCCTCTATCAGGTTGGAGCGCACGGCCATTTGCTCCAGCACGATCGCCGTTACGCGCCCATAGTCGATGGTGTCCGCCAGCTTGTCCGTGCGCTCGGCGCGCGCCAGGTCGCCCTCCACGGTCACGTCCACGCGGTAGTGCCCGCCGATGCGTCCCTCCTCGTCCAGGCAGCCATGGTAGGCGTACACCCGGATGCCGTTCACCTGGATCACCCCCATGCTGCACCTGCGTTGAGCCCGGCTTTCAGGCGCACCAGTACTTCTTCCCTGCCGAGCAGGGCGCTCACATCGAACATGCCCGGGCCCTGCATGCGGCCGGCCACGCACAGGCGGTACACGGGCATCAGTTGGCCCATCTTCAGGGACAGCTCTTCGAGCACCGTATTGAATGCCTGCTCCATCAGCGGGGCGGTGGCGGCGCCAAGGCCCTCCACCTTGCCGATGAAGGCCGACAAGGCCGCGGCAGTGCCGGGTTTCCAGCGTTTGTGCAGTTCCGCCAGCGCCTCGGTGTTGCCCTCCAGCGGGGAGCCGGTGGTGAACAGGTATTCACCTTCCAGCATGTCCGACGGGAAGGTGGCGCGCTCCTTCAGCAGGGCAACGGCGGCAACGGCTTTTTCCAAGGTGGCGGCAATGCCCTTTTCCGCCAGGAGGCGGTGCAGTTCAGCGCCCAGTTCGGCATCGGGCCTTTTGCGCAGGTATTGCTGGTTGAACCAGCGGGCTTTCTCGGGGTCGAAGCGCGCACCGCCCTTGTGTACCCGTTCCAGGTCGAACAGGGCCGTCAGTTCCTGCAGCGACATGAGCTCCTGGTCGTTGCCGGGGTTCCAGCCCAGCAGGGCCAGCATGTTGATGAACGCTTCCGGGTAGTAGCCGCGTTCGCGGTAGCCGCTGCTGCGCTCACCGCTGGCGGGGTCCTGCCAATCCAGGGGGAACACCGGGAAGCCCAGGCGGTCGCCATCGCGCTTGCTGAGCTTGCCGTTGCCGTCGGGCCTCAGGATCAGGGGCAGGTGGGCAAATGCGGGGCGCTCCCATCCGAAGGCTTCGTAGAGCAGCACGTGCAGGGGGGCGCTGGGGAGCCATTCCTCGCCGCGGATCACGTGGGTGATGCCCATCAGGTGGTCGTCCACGATGTTGGCCAGGTGGTACGTGGGCATGCCGTCGCTCTTGTAAAGCACCTTGTCGTCGATGTGGCTGCTATGCACGGTCACCCAGCCGCGGATCAGGTCCTCGAAGCGCACTTCCGCCTGGCGCGGCACCTTCAGGCGGATCACATGGTCGTCGCCGCGCGCCAGCCGTTCCCGTGTTTCGGCCGCGCTTAGCGACAGGCTGTTGCGCATGTGCTCCCGCGTGACGGCATTGTATGCGGGCGCGGCCGATCCGGCGGCCTTCAGGCGTTCGCGCATGGCCTCCAGCTCTTCGGCCGTGTCAAAGGCGTAGTAGGCCTTGTCCGCCTGCACCAGTTGGTCGGCATAGGCGCGGTAAAGATGTTTGCGGTCGCTTTGGCGGTAGGGCCCGTGCGGGCCGCCCTGCCAGGGGTCCTCATCCGTTTGCAGCCCGCACCAGGCCAGCGATTCGCGGATGTACTCCTCGGCGCCCGGCACAAAGCGCGCCTGGTCCGTGTCCTCAATGCGCAGCAGGAACTGCCCGCCGTGCTTGCGGGCAAAGAGGTAATTGTAAAGTGCCGTGCGGACGCCGCCCATGTGGAGCGGCCCGGTGGGGCTTGGTGCAAACCTTACGCGTACGGACATATTGCTGGGGCCGGGATCTGCCGGGGCGCGAAATTAGCCGGACCGGTCCCGTTCACACCTGCACGCCCTTTTCCACGATGCGCTTCCACTCGGGATGCTTGCGCAGGTGGGCGGTAACGAAGGCGCACATGGGCACCAGTTTCAGGTTGTTCTCCTCAATGTAGCTGAACACCCGCTCCACAATGGCGGCCCCCACGCCCAAGCCCTCCAAGGCCTTGGGCACCTTGGCGTGGGTGAGGAACATTTTGGTGCCGTTCAATTCATATTCCACCTTGGCCATCCGCCCTTCCACTTCCATTTCAAACTGGCGGGAACTTGTATCGTTGATCAACGGGACCTGCGTATAGTCGTTCATGGTATGGTGCCCGGCCCCGGTGCTTGCGCACGAACGCAGCGCCCGGAGCACTTGGAGGGCGCAAAGATACGAAGTGGGGAAGAGGTAATTCGACAGGGGCCCCAACGGGGTGATGGGCAGTTTGGGCCTCTGCATGGCCATGCCGCCGCGATCGCGGACATTTGCACCCGATGCCAGAAGGGTCCGGGAGGAAAAAGTACATCGTCCGCAGGCTGCTGGCCGCAGTGGCCGCCCTGTTGCTCCTGCTGGGCACGGTGGCGTTTTTCCTGCCCTATCTGCTGAAGCGATACATCGAGCGGCACAGCGTGGAATGGATCGGACGGCGCGTCACCATCGGCGACATCATCCTCAACCCGTTCACCTACACCTATGCGGTACATGGCGTGAAGTGCTACGAGCCCGGCAGCAGCGAGGTGTTCGTTTCCTGGAAAAGCATTTCCGTGAAGAGCGACCTGTGGGCGGGGTTCCGCAACAACAAGTGGCGCTTCCGCAAGCTGCGCATCGAGCAGCCGTACTTCCATCTTGTGCAGCATGGCGACCGCTTCAACTTCAGCGACCTGCTTGAACTCGGCGGCAGCGCCGAGGCCAAGCCGCAGGCGGAGGAAAAACCGGTGCTGTTCAGCATGGAGGACATTCTGCTCGACGGCGGGCGGATCACCTATGCGAGTGATATCCTCAAGGCGCCTGTCGGCATTTCGGAGCTTCGGGCCAATTGCACGCGCATCACCTCGGAAAGCGCACGCATGGATTTCGGCGTGGGGTTTGCCATCGATGGCGGCGGCACCGTACAAGGCACCTTCAAGATCGATACGGAGAAGAGCCGGTACGGAATCAATGCGGCGCTCAGTTCCTTTTCCCTGCCCCTGCTGCTGCCCTACCTGCAGGACCTTATGCACACCACCGGCCTGAAGGGTGCGCTGGACCTTGGACTGCACCTGGAGGACAGCTGGGCCGATACCACCGCGCTAGCGGCGGCCGGCCACTTGGCGGTGCATGGGCTGGAGATCACCGATGGCAGCGGCAAGGAACTGCTGGGCCTGAAGGACGGCCGGGTGCTGCTGGACACCTTGAACGCCCGCGACCACCTGTTCCGCATCGGCCATGTGTTCCTGGGCGGTCTCTTCACCCGCTACAGCCAGTGGCCGGACGGAAGCAACACGTGGACCAAGGCCCTGAAATTGGACCAGGCCGCAGGGGATACCGGGGCCACGGTGCTGGCCAGCACCCCCGGCAACGTGTTTGTGATGCTGGCTGATTATGTGCGGCTGCTGGGGCAGGAATTTGTGGCCAACGAATACACGGCCGACAGCATGGCCATGGCAAACGGCACCGTGGAGTTTGAGGACTTCACCCCGGAAAAACCCTTCCGCTACTCCTTGGACCGCATCAGTTTGCGCAGCAGCCGCATCACCACCCGCAGCGGCACCGCCGACTTCTCCGCATCGGCCCGGCTCAATGGCCGGGGCGAACTGGCCAGCACCTTCCGCTTCGATCCCCGCAATTTCCGCAATGTGGCCGTGGACCTCAGCGTGAAGGACCTGGTGCTGCCCGACCTGGACGCCTACAGCCGCTGGTATGCCGCATACCCCATCACCTCGGGCACGCTCAGCTACACGGGCAGCACTACCATCCGCGATGGAAAGCTGGACAGCCAAAACCTGCTCACCGCCGACAACCTGCGCTTCGGGAAAAAGACCGACGTGCACGATACGGGCATCTTCATCCTTCCACTGCGCCTGGCAGCCTCCCTGCTGCGCGATGTGCATGGCAAGATAGACCTGAAAGTACCGGTGACCGGCGACCTGAACGACCCCACCTTCAAGCCTTGGCCCATTGTGTGGCAGGTGCTGAAGAACCTGGTGGTGAAGGCCGCCGCAGCGCCCGTGAGGCTGGTTGCCGGCCTGTTCGGCGCCAAGGATGATGCCGACGTGGAGGAAGTGCGTTTCCCGCAGCTTTCCACCGCTTTGGAAAAGGACCAGCGGCGCGCGTTGGATGCCCTGGCCGCCATGCTGAAGGAGAAGCCCGACCTGCGTGCCGACCTGGTGCCGGTAACCGATACACTGGCCGAGGCGGAGGCATGGGCCGCGCAACGGGTGAAGCAGGAGTTCCTGGGCCTGCAGTCCCCGCTCAGCGCAGCGGATAGTGCCAAGGTGGCGGCATTCAGCCTGCGCGACAGCAGCTTCACGGCTTTCTTGAACGGGAAATCCCCGGGCACCCGCAGCCAGGCCGAGGTGGACCGCTGCCTGGCCATAGTGGGGAAGCAGGCCGCCGTGGCGGCGGTGCAGGCGGAGGAGGGGGCCCGGCAAAGGGCCGTACAGGCCTACTTGGCAAAAGCCGGTGCGCCGGCGGCAAGTTTCACCTTCAGGCCCGCCACAAAGGAGGAGCTGGCCGGATACAAGGGTGCGCCGGGCTACCGCTTTATGGTGGAGGCGAAGGATTGAGCGATGCGCGTTTCCTGGCCGCTAAACGCGTTGCACGGCGGCGTTCCCAAAGAGTTTACCGCCAAGACGCAAAGGGCGCCAAGGAGGCCTCACGCGAAGACGCGAAGGCGCGAAGAGGGGATGCGGGGATGTGGAGCAAGATTCTACCGCCAAGACGCAAAGGGCGCGAAGGGAGCCCCACGCGGAGCCGAGAAGGGACCGGGGAGTGCGGCCGTTGCAGCATAAGCGGGTGATCGGTCGGGGCGGGATGTGGGGTTCGCCGTGAAATAAATGACCGAGTTCACTGATCCATGCCTACCTTTGCCGCCCTGATTGCGGGGTGGAGCAGATGGTAGCTCGTCGGGCTCATAACCCGAAGGCCGTAGGTTCGAGTCCTACCCCCGCTACAAAGCACAAGGGGCTGTCCGCAATGGACGGCCCCTTCGGCTTTTCCACCAGGCCATGCGCTAGGCCGGTGGAGGGATGAAAAATGGGGTGCAAGGAAAAGCAGCTTGCAGGAATGCCCTGTGTGCCTACTTTTGCGCTCCCTTTGCAAAAAGGGTTTTCTTCCCTGGTAGCTCAGCTGGTTAGAGCACCTGACTGTTAATCAGGGGGTCGCTGGTTCAAGTCCAGCCCGGGGAGCAAGGGCCTCAGCAGTGAGCTGGGGCCCTTTCCATTCGGGGCCGGCCCTCTTGTTCGACCGCTTTCCCCACCTTTGCCCGCCGAAAAAGCATACCCGCCCATGAAGCTCGTTACCGTAGGAACCGTTGCGTTCGACAACATTGAAACCCCTTTTGGCAAGGCCGACAAGGTGGTGGGCGGCGCAGCCACCTACATTGCTTTGGCGGCGTCGTATTTCCTGAAGGACCAGGGCATCGTAAGCGTGGTGGGCGATGATTTCCCCAAGGGCACCATGGACGACCTGCGCAAGCGCGGCATCGACCTGGCCGGGCTGGAGGTGTTGCCCGGCAAGGAAAGCTTCTTCTGGAGCGGACGCTACCACTATGACATGAATGCGCGCGACACGCTGGAAACGCGCCTTAATGTGCTGCTGGACCTGGACCCCGTGCTGAGCGAAACCTACCGATCCGCCGAATACCTCATGCTGGGCAACTTGGACCCGGTGATCCAGGCCAAGGTGCTGGACCAGGCCGAGGCGCCCGCACTGGTGGCCATGGACACCATGAACTTCTGGATGGACAGCGCCATGGCCAAGCTGCGCGAGGTGATCGCCCGCGTGGGCATCCTGATGATCAATGACTCGGAGGCACGCCAATTGAGCGGCGAGCACAGCCTGGTGAAGGCGGCCAGCTCCATCCTGGCCATGGGCCCCAAGTACCTGGTGGTGAAAAAAGGCGAGCACGGCGCCCTGCTTTTCAGCAAGGAACGCGTGTTCTTCGCCCCGGCCTTGCCCTTGGACGAAGTGGTGGACCCCACCGGTGCCGGGGATACGTTTGCCGGCGGCTTCATCGGCTATCTGGCCCACAGCGGCGACCATGGCTTCAACAACCTGAAACGCGCCATCATCGTGGGCTCGGCCATGGCCTCCTTCTGCTGCGAAAAATTCGGCGTGCAGCGCCTGCTGGAGCTCAACCGCGAGGAGATCGACCAGCGCATCCGCCAGTTTGTGGAGCTGGTGGATTTCGATATCGAACTGGTGTAGGCATATCCCCAGTTTTGGGGATTGGGCCGCGCGGCGGACGCACTTATTTTTGGGCTTGCCCGGGAAACGGGATCCACCGCACTCCCCCGGGCAACAAGGCACCATGGCAGCAGCACTACGCCCCGCCCGCATTTCCGCGATCATTTCCATTTTGCTTTTCACCGGTCCGCTATGGGCGGCACAGGTGCCCGCCGGCCATGCACGCATGCTGGCCGCGCGCGTATTGGCCGCGCAGGTACCCCAGCTCGCCGGCCTGCAAGCGGAGCAGCTTGTGCTTGCCGACCAAGCGGTGGACCCGGCCTCCGACGGCGGGCCCGCAACCGTGCTCTTCCGCATCTACAACGTGGCCGCAGGCACCGGCTTTGCGATCATAAGCGGCGATGACCTGGTGCTGCCGGTATTAGGCTATTCCGGGGAAGGAGCCTTTGCCGCCGGGGCCCTGCCAAGCAACTTGGCCAAGTGGCTGGAAGGGTACAAGCAGGAAATACGGGCCGCCTTGATGGCCGGCACCGCACCGGCACCGGCCGTGCAGGCCGAATGGCAACGGTGGGCGCACGCGGAGGCAGGAAGCACCGGCGAGCGGGCCGCCGTGGCACCCCTGCTGCAGACCACATGGAACCAAAGCCCTTACTACAACGCGCTTTGCCCGGGCGGATCGGTGACCGGCTGCGTGGCCACGGCCATGGCCCAAGTGATGAAGTACCACAACTGGCCCGCCCAGGGCACCGGGTTCCACTCCTACAACAGCGGAAGCTACGGCACCCTCTCGGCCAACTTCGGGGCCACCACCTATAACTGGGCCGCCATGCCGAACAATGTGACCAGCGCCAACGCCGCCGTGGCCACGCTGATGTTCCATTGCGGCGTGGGCGTGGACATGAGCTACAGCCCGCAGGTGAGCGGCGCATGGGTGATCCAGGCCAACAGCCAAGGCACCGACCACAATGCGGAATACGCGCTGAAGACCTACTTCAACTACAGTTCCGACCTGCAGGGGAAGCAACGGGCAAACTTTACCGAGGCGCAATGGATCAACATGCTGAAGGCCGACCTGGATGCCTCGCGCCCGGTGCTGTACGATGGATTTGGCAGTGGCGGCGGCCACTGCTTTGTGGCCGACGGGTATGACAACAACAACTTCTTCCACTTCAACTGGGGGTGGGGAGGGGCCTATGACGGCAACTTCGCCGTAGGCGCACTGAACCCGGACGGGCAGGGCACCGGTGGCGGTACGGGCGCGTACAATAACGGGCAGGAGGCCATCTTCGGCATTAAGCCGCCCTCCGGTGGCGGCACGGGCCCGCAGCAAACCTTCAGCATGGGCCTGTATGCAGCCGTGATGCCTTCCGCAGGCACCATTTCCTACGGCCAGGCCTTCTCGGTGAACACCAACATCATGAACACCGGCACCAACAACTTCAGCGGCGACTACTGTGCGGCGGTGTTCGATGCCAACAGCAACTTCTACGGCTTCGTGCAAACCCTCACCGGCTACACGCTGCCCGCAGGCTATGTGTACAACAACAACCTGGTGTTCTCCACCACGGGCCTGCTTTCCATGCTGCCCGGCACCTACTACATCGCCGTGTGCTACCGCCCCACCAACGGTGAATGGGTACTGGTGGACGACAATGCGGGCTACACCAACCTGGCGCAGGTGGTGGTGGTGAACCCCAACAACATCGAGCTAAATGCCGACATTTCCGCATCACCGGGCATGTCCGTGGCGCAGGGCGCACAGGTCTCCATCACCACCAACATTGTGAATGACGGATTTTCCACGTTCACCGGCCAGTACAGTGCCGATCTCTACGACATGGACGGCAACTGGGTGCAGGAGATCGGTGTGCTGAACGAAAACAACGGCCTGCCGGCAGGATACACCTACCAGTCACCGGGCCTCACCTTCGGTCCGGCGGCCATCACCGCGGCCCCGGGCACCTACCTGCTGGCCATTGAGCACAACCCAAGCAACAGCGGATGGCAGCTCACCGGGTCCAGCTACCATGCCAACCCGGTGTTCTTCACCGTAACGGCGCCCGCCATCGCCCCGGACCCGTACGAACCCGACAATACCGTGGCCCAGGCCTATGCGCTCCCGGTGAACTTCTCGGGCAACAGCGCCACGGTGGCCACCACGGGATCCAATTTCCACAGCCCCACCGACCAGGATTACTACAAGCTGGTGCTGCCGCCCAACTACAGCTACAGCATCTCAGGCAGGCTGCACGATGCCTACAACAGCGGCAACGGCCAAACCTATACCGTGGACGCCATGTTCTCCACCTCCTTGGACGGCACCACCTGGTCGGCCGTGTACGACGACATCATGCCCGGCAGCATAAACCTGGCCAACGGCGGCACCGTGTACTTCCATGTGGCGCCCTATTTCCAAGGCATGACCGGCACCTACCTGCTGCAATTGAACGTGGCGCGCAACGGCACCGTGGACGTGGCCGGGGTGCAGGCCGCAAGTGAACTGCGGATCTTCCCCAATCCGGCGCAAACCCAAGTAACCGTGGAGCTGCCCGGCCAGGCGGCGGCATGGAGGTTCGTGGAGCTGCTGGATGCGCAAGGCCGCACGGTGGCAGCCCCGCAGGCGGCCCCCGCAGCGGGCAGCAGGTTCACCATGGGGCTGGAGGGCGTGGCCCCCGGGGCCTACTTAGTCCGCCTGGTGACGGAGGCCGGCACTTTTACCCGACGCCTGATCATCGCCCGATGAAGACCACCGCTATCGCACTGCTCCTGTGCCTATCGGCGGGATGCGCTGGGCGCAAGGCCACCGCCACCGCGGAAGGCATGGCCGAACGCACCCGCCCCCTGATGGTGTACCGCACCAAGCAGGACCTTCACGACAAGGTGCCGGTGGGCCTGAGCGAGGACCGGCAGCACATCCTGTCCTACCCGCAGCCGAAGGACCTGCTGCTGGACGGCAAGCTGCGGCTGCCCACCAAGCTGGGCAACAACCATTGGCTGGACAACAAGGGCATTGGGCTGAACACCGGCTTTTTGCGCATGACCTACGCGGAATATGCGGCCTTGCAGGAGGCTCCGCCGTTGGCGGAAATGGAGGCCATGCTGATGGACCGCGACCCGCTTGAATCCCTCTGCGATTGCGGCTTGCGCGGCACCATGGCGGATCCGGTGAAGGAGATCAACGGCTTGCTGAAGAAGAATTTATTGCGCGAACGCTGCAAAGTGCTGAAGTGATGCCAATGTGCCTTCCGGCAGGGCCCCGTTGGGCCTGCCGGGAGGCTACAGGGGCACATGCCGCTCGTGCAACCAATTGGTCAGCCGAGGTGAAGCCGCTGCCGGATGAGGTTGGTTACCACAGCGGTGTGATGCCAATGTGCCTTCCGGCATGGCCCCGTTGGGCCTGCCGGAAGGCTACAGGGGCACATGCGGAAGGGGGGTGTAACGCCAGCCCAACAGCAGAAGCCCCGGACGAACCATTCGTCCGGGGCTTCTGCCATGTTCAGGCCGAGCGGGTCAGCTTGCCAAGTAGTTGAACTCGCGCACGCCGCTGTCGTTGAAGGGGCCGGGCACCAGTTTGCCGTCCTTGTCCAGCAGCTCCAGCCGCACCGTGTGCTTGCCCAGTTCCAGGCCCTCGATGAAGTAGGCGTCCCACTTGTTGATGGTCCATGCCTCGCCGTCGATGGTGGCGCGGATGCTGTAGCCCAGCTTTTCCAGGTCGGTGTTCAGCAGGTAGAAATCAAGCAGGATCTTGTCGCCGTCCAGTTTCTTGTAATCGCCCTTGGGGCGGCTGTAGAAGAGCGTGGGCGCGGTGCTGAAGTCGGTGCCGGCGGCCAGCCCGTCCTTGCCGGGCATGGTGAACTGCTTGAGCACCACCGAGGCGTTGTTCTTCAGGCTTTCATGGTAGCTGCGGCTCAGGAAGCACAATGCCACGTTCAGCCCGGGTTCGGCCTTTTCGGCAAAGTCGGCCGTGTACTCGGCGATGTAGGGCTTGTTGTTCAGGATGAAGTGGATGTGCTGCCCGTCCTTGCTGTTGGCGCAGCCGCGGGTGGCCGCATCAGGGGTTTGCGCTTTCAGGTCGAAGCCGGAGACCTTGAACTTGTACTGCGCCTTCATGGCCTTGGCATTGGGGACCAAGGTGTCCAGCTTCAGGGCGGCCTCCGGGAAGGCTGCTGCCGGGGGGGCCACCGTCAACTTCAGCTTGGCATCCGCTGGGGCCACCAGCGCCGGGCGCTCCGCAGGCTTGGTGGCTGCCGTGTCAGGGGCCGGTGCGGGCGGGGGAGGCGGGGGGGCGGCAGGTTGGCCGCAGGCGGCAAGCATCAACAGGGCCAATGCGGGGAGTGCTTGTTTCTTCATCTTCATTCGCTGGGTTTGGTTTTTTGAAAGCTCAGCAGGGGCTGGCCTTTTTCCACGGCTGCACGCTCCTGGGCGTGTACCTTTTTTACGGTTCCGTCACCGGTACACTTGATCACGTTCTCCATCTTCATGGCCTCCAGGATCAGCAGCGGGTCGTTCTTCTTCACTGCATCCCCTTCCTTCACCAGCACTTTCAGCACCAGCCCGGGCATGGGCGCCTTCAGCTCGCTGGCCATGGTGCGCGTGCTGCGGCCTATGCCCAGCACCTGCATCAGGCGTGCGCGCTCGTCCCCCAGGCGCACGGTGTGGCAATGCGCGCCGATGCGCAGACGCACCGTGCCGGCCTCCTTGTCGTGCTTCAGCACCAGCACCCGGAAGGAACGGTTGCCCAGCACCAGGCTGTAAGTACCAGGACCAGTGCGCACCAAGTCCGGCGCGAATCCGCCTGCCGTGGCCCAAGGCCCGCCCGGCGTGGTACGTTCCAACTCCAAGGGAGCTGCCGAGGAATTGACGGTGGCGAAAAGCTTGGCTGCCATGCAGGTGGTGGGTGCAACAAATGGCCGCGAAGGATGTTCACAGGTCCCGTTGCGCGGGGCGAAGGTAATGGGGCATGTTGTTCCGGGCCGGCATGGACAGAAATGGACGGGCATGGACCATTCTCCGGAATGGTCCATGCCCGTCCAATTGGCGGCCTTTATTCCGCCGTCCCGCAGCGGACCTTGCTGTGCGGGTGCTTCATGGCAGTACGATCAGTTTTCCCGAGTAGCGCGTTCGTTGTTCTTCCTCTTGTACGCACAACATGTACGTGCCCGGCGCCAGCAGGCCAGCCCGCATCGTGTGCGTATACGCCCCTGCGGGCCACACCTCCTGCAGCACCACGCGCCCGCTGGCATCGTGGATGCTCAGCGTGGCGTGCTTGGGCGCCGTGCCCACGGTTAGCTGTACCGCCCCGCCATTGCTGGGGTTGGGTGCTATCTCCAATGGCTGTAGTGGGCTGGCGGTGTGCTCGTTTATGCCCACGTTCAACCCATAAAGCTTACTTATGAACCGTTGGCTTGGGTCGTTGGTAGTACCGTCATCGTAGCCGGAGTACGAGCCATAGATGAAGTAACCGCCGTCCTGGGCGGGTTCAATGCCCTTGATATGCTTATACGGCCCATTTTCGTTAGGCCAAGAATACCATGCGCCGCAACCATTGCCCTCGAAAAAGCCTGGCAGCAAATGGCCCGCTGTATCCAGCATGGCAATGCCGCCTCTGGTTTGTCCATCGATCTGGTCAAATCCCCCGGTTATGGCCAACATGTTCGATCCAATGGGAAGTACGCCTAAAACCCCTTGCCTTCTAGTGACCCCGGACTCATAAGTGGCAAGATTGTCCATGTGATTATTGAAGGACGCATCCATGGTGCCATCCGGCAGGAGCCGGACCAGGCCAAGTGTATCCGGGTCTCCTGCTATATGAAACACGCCCGCCACCAGGATCTTGTCATCGGATTGAGGGAGGATCCCGATCACAGCTCCATAGTCCATCCATGGCGCATGGAAGGTGGTGTCCAGGCTGCCATCGGCGTGGATGCGAAAGACGAAGTCACTGATGGAGTCGCCTTCAAACAACCCGCCTCCCCCTCCACAGATGAACCTACCGTCGGGTAGTTCCTGGATCCTCGTGATCGCGCCGAAGAGGTTGATCCTCCGGTGTATGCGTGTGGTATCTAAGCTGCCATCGTTGTTGAGCCACACCAGTCCGTAATCCATGGCCACAAAGCCACGCAGGGTATCATGAAGCCAGAAGTTGCCGGCCTTCAACACCCGCCCGTCCGGGAATACATGGAAATCAAAGGCTTGCCCATCGCCAACCTTGGGGTCAGGTACAGGGTACACACTGTCCCGAGCACCGTCTATCCAGTATCGTGCCATACCCCCCAAGGGAGTCCCAACATAGAACCTTTCCTCGCCCCATGGCGCCATCTTGCCTCCCATAAGGGAATAATAGTCCGAGTAAGGGAAGTCGGCGGGTTTGGGGATCCAGCTCCCTTCAGCAGTTAGCAGGCCACCAAGGCGAGAAGTAGTGGGGTCGGTTCCAGGCGGAACAAAGATCCCGGAAACAATGATCTTCCCATCAGGGCGCTCCATGACATCGAAAACTTGGGGTGGGGCGGGGCCACCACCAGATGGACCAATCAAGAACTGGGTCCTGAAGCTCATGTCCAGGTCGAACGGCTGCTGGGCAGCCGTTGCTGCGGTGGCCAAGATGGCCACCGCAGCAAGGTTGCGCAGGTTCATTGCTTCACCACCAGCTTTACGGTACCCAAGGAAACACCGTCGTTCACGAGTTCCACCATGTAGGTGCCGGGTGCCACGGCGCGGGTGTCCCACACGGCCTGGCCTTCGGCCTGGGCCACGGGGATGCGGGCCAGTTCGCGCCCGGTGATGTCCCGCACGGCCAGCCAAGCCGTTCCAGGGGTTCGTGGCAGCGTGTATGCGAAGGTGGCGAACACCGTAGCCGGGTTCGGGAAAATGGAGAGAGCAGGAGTGGTCGCCTGCGAAGCCCCAACAGGCTTGCGCATGGCCTTCATCCCGCCGTTATCATCTCCGCCGGACGGTGCGGGCCGGCACTCTCCGTAGCCGAAGCACAGGATGTTCTGCGCCCATTCCGCCGGGCGGTCGTAGGCGTCCGCAGCCAAGGCGCGCAAGGCGTTCAGCTCGCCTTCGTTCAGGTCAGCTTCGCTCCTGCCGCCATTGCGGTAGCCCTGCACAATGCTAATGAACTGCTTGGTGCGGTCCTTTTCACTGATCTCCTTTTCCTTCAGCTTGAACTCCACCGGCAGCCTGTCCATCACGGCGTAAGCACTGTCGAAGTTGTCCTGTTGCAGGTAGGTGAGGATCTCGGCATAGCGGGCAGAGGTGGTGCGCAGCACCTGCCAGGTGGCGCGGATGCTGTCCACCTGCTCCACCAAGGTGTCGGCGTGGTAACTGGCCAACACCAGGTCCAATGCTTGGCTCATGGCTTGGTGCTGGTAGGCCAGGTTGTCCTCCATGGTGGTGCGGTAGGTCTTGGTTTCCCAGCTGGCCTCAATGTTGTCGATCAGGTATTGGGGCATCAGGCAGGGCGACTCATACTGCAACCACTTCAGGAAGCCTTCCTTCTTAGTGGCTTCGGGGTTGGCGATGCAGATCTCCGCCACCAAGGCCGGGGGCATGATGTTCTTCTTCACAACCTCGAAGAGTACGTCCGTGCTCAAATAGGGCGATTTGCCCAGCAAGGCTTGGCGCAATTCCCAAGCTTCACTGGGCCAAGTGCTTTGGATCTCCTGCACGGTCTCGTCGGTACTTCCGCCATCGATCAGTTGGTCGTACAGGTAGCGGGTGTTGCCGTAGGCCGTTTTGTGGGTTTGGGCCATGCCCAAGTAGTGGCTGCGAAGCGCAACGGGGCCGGGATATGGATCGGGGATCTGCGGCAGCACCCGGGAAGCGCAGTTATTGGCGGGGCGCACGATCAGGTTGCCGCTGCCGTCCATGTTGTTGGGGTACACGCCTGTGCTGTAATAGATCGGTTCGTAGGGTACCGAAGGCAGGGTCCAATTGTAGCCCAAGGTGTTGTTGGGATAGTTGGTGTTCTTGAGGTCCAAGTGTCCACCTGCTTGCTGCCCAAAACTGTTGTCGGCCGGACGGCTGTAGGAACCTTGGGTGGTGCGGATGGTCTGGTTGGCGAAAGTGCTTGGGTCGCTTGTCACCCGTCGGTCCCAGATGTCGTTCACGTTGCCGCTGTTGGTGTTGCACAGATAGGTGAGACCGATCAGTGCGCGGTTGCTGGGGTCCGCGCAGATGCCTTCGCCGGCAAAGCCGGTTTGCAAGTTGCTGGCGTGGTTGCGGAACACCACATCGTTGTGGGCCTCACTGTAACCCGTTACAATGCCCTCCAGTTGGGTGGTGGTCGCATTGGGGTTGTTGGTGAGTGTGTTGTCGTCCACCAAGAAGCCCCAGCTTTTGAAACTGTAAATGCCGCGGTGAGCACCTTGCCAATACTGCTCATCATCTTGTCCCGTGTAACTTGTTGCCTTGCTGCTCCCCACTTGGAAGTTGCTGTTATGCACCTCGAAGTTGAGCACGCTGTTGGCGTACACGCCGCAGACGTTGTTGGAAAATTCGGCATAGTCCACGGTGAAGTTGCGGGCGGTTACGGCATTGGCGGCGCGTATGCCCATATCCAGGCCGGCGAAGCGGGTGGCTAACACGTTCTGGCATTGGCCGGGGGGCACGGGGCCGGGGTCGCCGCAAAGGCTAAGCACCTGGAAATTCGCATCCAAGCCGTGTATGCCCCTGCCGAGCTGGCTGCTGTTGTGCTCGGTGGTGCGCAGGTTGTTAAAGGTGCAGCCCATAAAGCGGATACCGTCCACCTTCCACAGTTGGGCGTGCAGGGAAAAGTCCAGGGGGCTGATGAAGGCGGCATCCGCAGTGAAGGTGGTGCGGACAAAGGTGCTGCGGTTGCCGGTGGGGCTGCCGTTGGAGAGCTTGTTCTGGTAGGGATAGAAGTTCACGCCTATGCGGCAGTTGCGGAAGGAGCTGCCGGTAGCCTCCAAAATGCCGCCGGTGCCCACCACGATGCCGAAGATGTCCTTTTTGCCCACGGTAACGCCCACCACGGCATCCTGCACGGTGCTGTTGTTGAGCACCAAGCGGCCTTGGTCTGCCGGGTAGGCGCTGTGCCCCTGTATGGCGGTGGGGGTTCCGTACAACTCCACGCCAGGCCATTTGCCGGGTGCGCAAGCATCACCGCGCAATATGCAGTTGTCGAATTGCGCGAAGGCGCCCTTTTGTACGATCAGGCGGGCATTGGGCCCGAAGCGCCATTCCATGTCGCGCACATAGAGCTTGGCGCCGGTCTGTACCGTGAAGTCCTGGGCGAAGAACACATGGCCCGCCTGGCCGCCCGGCGGGGCGCAGAGCGGTGCGCTGGCGAGCGGGTTGTTCTGCGGGGTCCAGGGTGTTGCTTGGGTGGTGGTGCCTGCGAAGTTGTTGTTGTGGTTGGCCTCGGGTATGCGCTCGTTGGCTTGGCAGCAGGCTTGTTGCAGCAGGCTGGGGATCTGCTGGTCGTTGTAGTTCTGCGGGTCCATCAGGTATTGGGTGAAACCGCCAAAGGCCGGAAGCAGGGCAAATGCCGAAGCGGGCGGTGCATTTATCGGGGCGGTGGAAATTGCTGGGGATTGCCATGTTGCGGAAACAGGGGCATTGGCGTTCTGCATCACGGCGAGACCGGTGCTCGATGGCAGATAAACGCCGGACCCGCCGGCAGGGACCGCATTGCAATTGATCTGGCCGGAACCATAGGGTGCGATGTTGATGCCTAACTGGGCGCCCACGTCGTGGATGGCGAGGGCCGGGTCCTGCAGGTCCACGTAGCCCAGGTTCGGCAAGAACGGCTGCGCGAAATACAGGTAACGGCCATTGGGGCTGAAGGCCAGCCCCCGTGTGCGGTAGTTCACTCCGGTAACATGCGCCGCATTGGTGTTCACCGCAACGGTGGAGGTGACGGTGGTGCCGTTCGGGCCGAGGTAGTACAGGTCCAGGGTATAGTCCGAGAT
>JAFEAI010000115.1 GCA_018266475.1 Bacteroidota bacterium | reverse complement strand
GAAAGTGGCACAATGACCTCCGGAAACCCGGCCGGTCACATCACCTCAGTGTGGCACAATGGCCTCCGAAATGACTGGCACTGCTTGGTCCGGAATGGGTGGCACAATGAGCTCCGGAATAGCCACCCCGTACAACACGGACCCGTACTACATCCAACACAACGGACTCACCGTGAAGCAAACGGCCAGTGCGGCGGTGCAGATCGGCGAGACCTACCACATCAAGATGGGCATCGCCAACACCGCGGATAACCAGTATTCCTCCGCCGCTTGGATCGAGGGCGGCACGTTTGCAGCGCTGGACCGTTTCACGCTCACCGTGGATGCGGGCTACAACGTGGGCCTTAGCGACACCATTCCCGTGCTGTACCAGAGCAGCACGGACAGTGTGTTCCTGCGCTTCAACCGCTGGGGCGGCTTCTACCTGGATGAATACCTGCAGCTTGCCGTGGGCGGCGATGCCGTTGCCGGGGTGGACTATCTGCCCATTTTTCCGGACAGCCTGCACTTCAGCCAGCTGGATTCAGCGGTCGTCCTCCCCATCGCATTGCCGGTGCATGCAACGGAAACGCGCGACCTGGTCATCAACCTGATCACCAGTGGAGGCAACAAAGTGGCCGACTACCACTTCATCCTGGCCGGGGAGAACACCACGGGCGTGCGGCCTCTTGCCAGCCGGGCAGAAGGCCTGGTGGTGTTCCCAAACCCCGCAAACCAGGCGATGCACGTATCGCTCCCTTCCGGCATGAAGGGCCCTGCCGAAGTGAACGTGCTGGACATGATCGGGCGCGTGGTGCTGCGGCAGGGCTTGAACGCTGCAAGCGGCACGCTGAACCTGGAGCAAGTTCCCAACGGCCTGTACACGGTGAAGGTGGAAGCGGATGGACAGGTGGAGACGGCACGGGTGAGCGTGAAGCATTGAACGACAGGGTGTCCCCCCGCTCCCGCCAGTCTTCCGGCCCCCATGGTAAAGTGCGTTCCTGAGCACTAAGGCCGGGCGACTGGTGGGAGCCGGAACTAAAGCCGTTCAAGGCACAGCAGCCCGGGGCGGCCTCTCACCGGCAGATCCGAGCTACATTCAGGGCACCATGAGCCGCATGTAACCCGCAAGTCGCCCCGGCCTTTGTCTCCGGAGCGCATAGCTTGGTTGGTCGGGAAGAGTTGCGGGAGCGTGGCCAAAGCACCAGGAAGCGAACCGGATGCTTATAGGCAATCGTTGAGGAAATCCGCCGGAGTGTAGTGCTTTATGGCCGTATGCCTATAGTCCTTTCCGTTGCTGGAGACTATGGCATCTATGCCTCTGGCGCGTATGGCTGCGAAGTGCTGCAGGCCGTCCTCCAAGTCCTCAAACTTGCTGGCCATGCTGGCATGGAAGTCGGCCATGGTAACAGGGATCATTTCGGAAAACATGGGCAGGATGCGTTGCATGGCGCGAACGACCTTGGCGCGGTCGGGCATCCATTCGCCACGTTTCTTCTCCCCCCACTTCCTGCCAAGCACGTATTGGATATTTGCCATAAGCACCGGCGTGGTCACACCGATGAACTCACCGGCATCGAGGGCATCCATCAATTTCTGCGAATCGGCGCTTTGCACCTCGTAGCTGAGGAATGCGGATATTACCACGTCGCTGTCCACCAGTACGCGCATCATGCCCGCTTTGCCTTATGGGTCCGTGTGGTGGAGCGGCCGGCCGCACGTATGCGGCGGGCAACATGGCCGAGCTTATCATCTCGCTGAAGGTCAGCTTCGGTAAGAGGGCCAAGCGACCCGCCCCATTCGTCACTCCACTTTGCCTTCCGGCGGGTTCGCCGCAGGAATATCTCGGTGAAGAGGTCGCCCACGCTCTTGCCGGCCCGTTCGGCCTCCAATTTGGCCTGGCGGATGGTGTTCGCATCCACGTACAGGGTAAGCTTGGTCTTTGACATGGAACAAATGTACGTAAGGAATGCGTTTATACGTAATCCCGATCGCAACGTTGCGCGCAGGACAGGCAACGCGCCGGGTGCAAATGCTTCACAGCCTCGGCGCAGTTAGGGGGCGCCAGTGCGTGCGTGCCAGTAGGAACATCAACGGGTGGTCCAACTATCCTGGTGTCCGCAGCCGCATTGTGGTGGGCTGCGAATATCCTGTTCCAGCCCTCTGCGTAGACGGCTGGGCCTTGTTGAAGGCTGAAAATTGGGCGATGGCAAGTCCTTGGCTTTGTCTTGATGCTCTTCCCGGCCAACGCCCGCGTGTCTCGCGTGTTACGCCCCCTCAATCCCACTTCTCCGGCCGCATCTGCGGGAAGAGCAGCACCTCCTGGATCGCCGGGTTGTCGGTGAGCAGCATCACCAGCGGTCCATGCCGATGCCGATGCCGCTGGTGGGCGGCATGCCGTACTCCAGCGCGCGGAGGAAATCGCGGTCCAGGTACATGGCCTCGTCGTCGCCGCGCTCCATCAGCTTCAGCTGCGCCTCG
>JAFEAI010000114.1 GCA_018266475.1 Bacteroidota bacterium | reverse complement strand
GATCCTGCACGGGGTTGGGCCACAGCTTCAGCGCACCCGCCAAGTTGGTGACCTGCTCGGTGATGCCCACCCCATCGCAGCCCGGCACGATGCAGCCCATGCTGTCCACCTTTACCACCCAAGCATCCTGGGAGTAACCCGGCGGGTATGGGCCGCCGAAAGGGTTGTAGGCCACGCCTGCCGCGATGCAGCCGCCATCCGCCGTGGGCAGCACATCCCAAAAGCGGCCGGTGCCTTGGTCGATCACGTTGTCGTGGTAGGCATAGTTGCGCATCCACAGGCTGTCGCCGTTGGCCTTGGTACGCAGCAACAGCCCCTGCTGGTTGCCCCCATCGTAGGCGACCCCGCAGGCGATCAGGTCCGTGTTGGGGAATTCCTTGGCCGCGAAAAGGGTTTTGCCATAGCCGGGCGCACCGTACTCGTGCTCCCATATCGTACTCCCGTCCGCTGAATCCACTTTGGCCAAATAGGGTGCGGCGCTCTCACCATCATTGGCATAGCCCCAGGTACTGGCCGCAAGGATGTTGCCATCGCTGAGGGCCAAGGCATAGGACTGTGCCTCATCATAGGGACCACCCCAGCGTTTGGACCAGAGCAAATCGCCAATGCTATCAATACGCTGAAGCCACATATTGCTGTTGTCTTCACTGACATAGCTGATGCCTCCCAGCACATAGCCACTGCCACAGCGCACGGCTGATTCAAAGCCATCCAACAATCCTCCACCTTGGCCATACATGCGCATCCATTCTTGATCGCCCATGGGATCGGTCTTGATCACAAATCCACCCTCAAAATAAATGGCATCCGTAAAACCCACGATCAAGAAGCCTCCATCGGTAGTCTGTTTTACTTGGTTCCCCACCCAGTAGTGGGTACTATCCCCGAAGGTGCGCGTCCACAGCGTATCGCCGTCAGCGTTGTAGCGCATCAGGCGCACTTTGTATTCACCAGCAAAATTCTCGATCGTGCCACCGGTAACATAGCCCCCATCCGTAGTGCGGTCACAGCAATCCGCCCAACCGGGGTAGAGGGCATGTTCAGGTACTTTATGTCGTTTCTCCTCCACAAGATCTCCTTCCGAATTTATCCGCTGAAGGACTATTGAGGTAATCCCGATGAGGGAATCAGGAGTAATTGTATCCGGCTCAAAGCTGAACGAGAAGATCAACCAGCCTTCTTCATCTTTCTCAATTCCCCATGCACCCTGCTCATACCCTTGATTAAAAGCATCATACCGCTTATTGAAACCTTGCGCCATGGCCCCCTGCACCATGCAGAGGGCCAGGCCGAAGGCCAGCACCTTTACTTGGCTAAGCATCGCCAAGCTATTGCACCACCAACTTCACCTGCCCTGCGCGGATGCCGTCCAAGCGAAGTTCGGCGAAATAGATGCCGGGGACCGCAAAGCCGGGCGCCAACCGTGCGATACCCCGTCCTGCAGGCAGTTTTTGTTCCTGCACCAGCCTGCCGTTGATGTCGGTGATGCGCAAGCTTGCTTCCATTGCGCTAGACGGCACGCTGCACAAAACATTCACCGGCCCGGCCGAGGGGTTGGGCCAGGCGTACAGCACCGCTTCACTGTTGGCGCGTTGCCTTGTGCGTTCATTCCTGCCGCTCTTCAGCCCCGGGGTGGGCAGCAGGATCAGTTCCTCCAAGGGAGCAGCACCCAAGGCCTGCAACCACGCACCGGCCTGGGCCGAGCCGATGGTCCAGCGGTCCTCTGCCAATTGCC
The DNA here is from genome assembly GCA_018266475.1 of Bacteroidota bacterium. Classification (GTDB taxonomy): domain Bacteria; phylum Bacteroidota; class Bacteroidia; order Flavobacteriales_F; family PHOS-HE28; genus PHOS-HE28. Next base: position 555 of record JAFEAI010000114.1, on the reverse strand, counting down.
GCAGCCAGTCAACTGTGTTGCTGTCGGCGGCGGCCCAGCCTTGCTGCTGCTCGGCCATAGCCCAACGCTTCCATACCTCGTGCAATTCCGGCAAGTGGTCTGCGGCAATCTGCTCCTCCGCAAGGGTTTGCAGCGCGCCAGGCAAATCTTTAGCCATGTAGTATCCTGCCCTTACTTCGGAACTGTTCTCAACTAACAGGTTGTCCTGCCATGCGGTCAGCCCGGTGATGGCACTGTCCACGGCGGTGCTATCCAGCCAGCTACGGCGGCCCAGTTCAGTGGTGGCGATGGCTCTTGCCCCGGCATGGCCGCTGATGCCGCTCTCCAGGATGCTCAAGATATTGGTGCCGTTTTGCGCCTCTGCCACCAAATTGTAGTAGAAGTCGCCCAATGTGCTCTTGTAGCAGAGGTCCATCACCTCAGGCTGCAAGGGGCTATTGGCCAGCAGGGCCTGGGTAAGGTACCAATCGTCCATAGCAGGTTGGCGGGCAAACGCGGCTTCCCAAACCTCCGCGCCTACTTTCGGTGCTATGCTTTGCAGGGCATTACGCACCT
>JAFEAI010000113.1 GCA_018266475.1 Bacteroidota bacterium | reverse complement strand
TCCTCCGAGCCGAAGGGCCGCTCCGAAAGGGGCGGCCCTTTGTGCGTTGCCCGGCACCACGTCATTGCGAGGTCAAGGTCCCCATCACGTCATTGCGAGGCCGCTTTGGGCCGAAGCCACCACGTCATTGCGAGGCCGATTTGGGCCGAAGCAATCTTTGATTCCCTCTTCCTCCCGCCGGGTCTCCGCCTCGGGACCCTGCGGCACATCCTATGTGTGCGTCATTGCGAGGCCGCCCTGGGCCGAAGCAATCTTTGATTCGCCTTCTCGGGATCTCCTTGGAATTAGAGATTGCTTCGGACCTGTTAGGTGCACAGGTCCTCGCAATGACGGGATCTGTGCGACATTGCGAGGCCGCCCTGGGCCGAAGCCACCACGTCATTGCGAGGCCGCCCTGGGCCGAAGCAATCTTTGATTCAACGCGGGATTCCCCTGTGGTTCGACGGGCTCACCACAGCGGTCCTCCTGCAAGGTCCCCTTCGGGTGACCTTGAGGGAACTCCCATCCTGTTCATCCTGTAATCCTGTCCCATCCTGTTCATCCTGTTCATCCCGCCAAAATCCTGTAAGGGCGAAATGAGGGATTGCTTCAGGCCTGCTAGGTGTACAGGCCTTCGCAATGACGGGGATTTTGCGAGGCCCATCAAGGTCTCGCACCTTGACCGCAGAAGCGTTTTCGCGAAGGCGTGCAGCGGACCATGATGCTCCCAAAGTCATCACTTGCACTGATGGCCCTTAACTTCGCGGCAACCACATACCCTCCGCTCCCTCCGGCAAGCACGCATTCAACCCCCCATTCCTTCGCACCGGGGGCGGAAAAACGATGTGGACAACCCCATGGCAACATTCGAAAAACGGGAAAAGGAGAAGAAGCGCGAGCAGAAAAGGCAGGAAAAGCTACGCCGAAAGGAGGAGCGCAAAGCCAATTCCACCGGTGGCGGCCTGGAATCCATGATGGCCTATGTGGACGAAAACGGCATGCTGACAGACACGCCTCCCGACCCCTCGAAGCGCGTGGAGATCGATGCCAGCGAGATCGTTTTGGGCGTGCCCCCCAAAGAGAAGGAAGAGGCGGACCCGACGAAGACAGGCCGGTTGGATTATTTTGACGGATCAAAGGGCTATGGCTTCATCAATGAAATTGGCGGGAACCAACGCTATTTCGTGCATATCACAAACATGCTTGATGAGATCCGCGAAGGCGACAAGGTGATCTTCGAACTGGAGCGCGGCCCGAAAGGCATGAACGCCGTGCGGGTGAAGCGGGCCTGATGGTCCCGGCGGATCGGCCGGGACGGCAACTCCGAACCCAAGCAAAGCCCCCCCGAAAGGCGAAGTCGCCCTGCCCCCGTTTATCACGCCGCCGTTGTTGCCTGCTTTTACGCATGGCCGTGCAAAGGCCCGAAAGGGTCACTTAGCAGCCGCCCTTCTCCGTGCCTTGTCCATGGCCAAGTACTCGCTTCGCCAGTTCATGCGCATGTTGATCAGCTTATAGAAAAGCACGTTGCCGATCACCGCGCGCACGTACTTCCCGTAGGGCCGCCCATGTGGCTGCTTCCATGAGTTGAAGCTCTGGTCCACTCCGTAATCAATCTCCTTGTTCCAGGTTGGCAAGATGAAATACTCCTTCGGCAGTACGCGGATGCCGCCATTGTCCACGCGCTGATCGCGGTTGTTCAGCCTGAACTTGGGGAAACGCTCCAGAAAGAGCCGCGTCACTACGTCGTTGCTCACCTGTGCGCCGCCCAACTGATCATACCGAAGCATCCATTCCTGCAGGAACGGGTTGCCCTTGCAACTACCGATGATCCCTGTGGAGAGGAACGAATCGAACTGGAACGACAATAACAGGCGTTCACCCAAAAAGGCATCCAGCGGCTTGTACAGTTCCATGTCCACATCCAGGTACACCCCACCGTGCTGGTGCAGGACATCCAGCCGCACCAGGTCGCTAACGAACGCAAAACGGCCTTCCCTGTGCATTTGGGCCGCCCAGGGATGCGCCCCCACGTCGTAATTGCCTTCATCCCACCGCACCAACCGGTAATCCGGCATCAAGCGTTGCCAATTGTCCACATTGGTTTGAAGCTGTTTGGGCAATGGCTTTCCGCCCAACCAGATATAATGCAGCACCCGTGGGATCAATTCCTTACTCATACTATTTCCAACCATTTTACCCATGGCTATCCTCCGCGCGCAACAACCGACTTGGAATCTCAGATTCAATTCAAATTTTCACACGCAAATATTGCTCTCCGCCACCATTACGGGGCAATTTAAGTAAATTGGTTAACAACCGGGCAATTGGCGCAAATACCTCCCGCCAACCCCAGTTCCGCGTCACCCGCACGGCGGGATCAACATCTTTGCGTACCCCTGCCTGCTACCACTGCGATCCTTGACCGCGCACCTACCACTCCAACATCCTGCCGAAACCGTGGCCGGTACAACAAGACCGCCCATTGGTCCCACAGGCGGCCAACCCACCAAGCCTTTCCGCCGCAAATGCAGCGGTCCACGGCATTGGTTCACCGCCAACTGCGATCTTCGCCACGGCAATAGGACCCGGCAGATAGCGCACATAGTATGCCCTGCGCTGTTGATTGAACAGACACATCATGGCACAAGACATCGAATTCAACAAGAACGAAGACCACAACAAGCTCGCCGTCTCCGAGCTGAATAAACGCCTGAAGCAAGTGTACCAGGGCGGTGGAGAGAAGCACATCGCCAAGCACAAGGCCAAGGGCAAGATGACCGCACGCGAGCGCATCGATGCGCTGTTGGACCCCAAGAGCCCGCGCATCGAGATCGGTGCCTTCGCCGCCGACGGCATGTACAAGGACTACGGCGGGGCCCCAAGCGCGGGCGTGGTGGTGGTGATCGGCTACGTGAGCAAGCGCCAGTGCATCGTGGTGGCCAACGACGCCACCGTGAAGGCCGGCGCGTGGTTTCCCATGACGGGCAAGAAGAACCTGCGCGCACAGGAGATCGCCATCGAGAACCGCCTGCCCATTATCTACTTAGTGGATAGCGCGGGCGTCTTCCTGCCCATGCAGGACGAAATCTTCCCCGACAAGGAGCACTTCGGCCGCATTTTCCGCAACAACGCCGTGATGAGCTCCATGGGCATCACGCAGATCGCCGCCGTGATGGGCAGTTGCGTGGCAGGCGGCGCCTACCTGCCCATCATGAGCGACGAGGCCCTGATCGTGGAGAAGACCGGCAGCATCTTCCTGGCCGGTAGCTACCTCGTAAAAGCTGCCATCGGTGAGGACATCGACAACGAGACCCTCGGCGGTGCCACCACCCACAGCGAGATCAGTGGGGTGACCGACTACAAGTGCAAGGACGATGCGGACTGCCTGAAGAAGATCCGCGCCATCATGGACAAGCTCGGCAAGCCGAAGGATGCGGGCTTCAGCCGTGAGAAACCGGTGGCGCCCAAGGAAGATCCGAAGGAGATCTACGGTATCCTGCCGGACCAACGTGCCAAGCCGTACGACATGCGCGAGCTGATCAAGCGCCTGGTGGACGGGAGCGAATTCACCGAATACAAGGAAGGCTACGGCCAGAGCATCCTCACCGCCTACGCCCGCATCGACGGCTGGGCCGTCGGCATCGTGGCCAACCAAAGGAAGGTGGTGAAGAGCAAGAAAGGCGAGATGCAGTTCGGCGGCGTGATCTACAGCGACAGCGCCGACAAGGCCACGCGCTTCATCGCCAACTGCAACCAGAAGAACATCCCGCTGGTCTTTTTGCAGGATGTCACCGGCTTCATGGTCGGCAGCCGCAGCGAACAGGGCGGCATCATCAAGGACGGCGCGAAGCTGGTGAACGCCGTAAGCAACAGCGTGGTGCCCAAGTTCACCGTGGTGGTGGGCAACAGCTACGGCGCGGGCAACTACGCCATGTGCGGCAAGGCCTACGACCCGCGCCTGATCGTGGGCTGGCCCAGCGCCAACGTGGCCGTGATGGGCGGCGACCAGGCCGCCAAGGTGTTGTTGCAGATCGAGGTGGCGGCGCTGAAAGGAAGAGGTGAAGAGATCACCAAGGAGCGCGAAGAGGAGATCTTGGGCCGCATCCGCAAAAAGTACGAGGACAGCACCAGCCCGTATTACGCGGCGGCAAGGCTGTGGCTAGATGCGATCATCGATCCGTTGGATACTAGAACTTGGATCTCCATGGGGATCGAGGCGGCCTCACAAAGCCCCGCTACCCGTGAGTTCAATATGGGGGTGTTGCAAGTGTGATGAACCTGCGAAAACTCACTCCTTTCCGTATCGCTACTGCTTTGTCGTTGTGTGGTGCCTTGTACTTCACCGTAATGGTGCCCTTTGCTGAGGACTGGTACAAATTGTACATCGTTGTGCCGCTCGTATTCCTCGCATTAGTACTGTTCGTTGCTGATTGGCCGATGCGTAGATTCATCCAAAATACTTCGGTCTTACTCATTGTCCAATTATGCTTGCTCGGTTTGGTCATTATCTTATACGGAGAAGGATGCCATTGACACGGGCATTCAACATGGGGGTGATGCAGGTGTGATGCAACTGAAACGGGTCACCCCATTCCGTGTAGCGGCGATACTATTCATGTCCTATCAGTTGGTGCGCTTTATCCGCGATACCAGCAACTTCACCAGCACGGGTGGCAGTTCTTGGGGTGGTGTTGCCATTATCGCGTCATTGTTTTGGGGCGCGGTACTCTGGCTAATCGATGTTCTGATGCGAAGGTCCATCCAGGATGGACGCATCATCTGGGGCATTCAATTGCTGCTGTTGCTGGCGATGTATCTCTTCTTGGATTGGTAGGGTTGGGCGTGCCCCTGCCTCATCCCTTCGCTACGCAACGCCTTCGCTCGGGAGCAGGCGGGGTCCGGCTTTCCGCTGCAAGTCCTCGCTCCTTCGTCGCTGTGGGCTTTCCGCTGCAATCCGTCACGCGAAATTCGGCAATGCGCAATGCCATGCAGGGCCATGCAGAGCCATGCCATACCGGGCCGATCATGATCGGCCCGTACCGCGAAATCGGTCGCGGTGCCAATTGGCGGGGTTGTCGCGGATGTAATCCGCAATGCGTTCGTGTTCGCCATCATCGCGGATCACGCGGTCCCAATAATTGCGTTGCCACCCTTCGGCAGGCTCAGGGCGACGTGCCGTGGGGCAACAACCCATCGCGGTACGCCATGCGCGTAACCTCCACTACGCCTTCACATGATCCTTCAGGAACTCCGCAGGCGTTACTATTCTCGTCCGACCGTACTTCTTCAGCACGAGCAGGTCATCATCACCGGCCACCAGCAGATCCGCCTTTGCGGACTTGGCCAACGCGAGCAGGAAGTCATCCTTCGCATCGCGGCAGATGGGGATCACCTTCGGTTCGCGCTTCAGCACCTTCGCCACACGGCCCAAGCGCTCGATGCTCTCCTCCGCCCTGGCCTGCGTGAAGTACTTGCGCAACTTCGGCCGTCGCGTCACTTCGGCGATCTCTGCCAAGGCCCGCGTTGAGAGGCACAGTTGAAAGAGTTCCTCCATCAGCAAGACATCCAGGTCGCGCAGCCGCTTTCCGATCAACCAACTGATCAAAACGTTGGTATCAACGACGAGCCTTAGGCGAGCGCGAGGCATGCATCTCCGTCCTTACTTCTTCAACGATGCGCGTGATCTCGCTGTCCTTCAGCGACACCTTGCCCCAGACCTTGTGCAGCCACGCGATATCATCCTTGCGTTCCTGCTGCCGAATGGCCTTCATGAAGGCACGCCTATCAGCAGCAGATAGTTCGCTGACGCGCGCCAAGATCCGATCCACGGCCTGGCTCTGGTTCCCTTTGGTGTCGAAGGTCATCCCGCTGTTGCTTGGTGTCCAAAGATACAGGCCGGATCTTGATCCCCACTCATTGAACCGGTCCACTTCCCCCACTCGCCCACGTTGCCATTACGGGCGATGATCCCAGTGCGCTTACAGCGCACATCTTGCTGCCGCACCGTGTGGTGACGCCCGTGTAATACGTGTGCTGCCGCGGGGTCCGATCACGCCTCTCCCGCCTCGATGATCTTTTTCAACTGCTCCGCCAAGGGCGGTACGTAGTCCACGGCGATGTGATGGATGGTCCGATCATCCAGGGCGTAGTAGTCATGGACGATCTTGTGGCGCAGGCCCTGGATCTTGAACCATTCGACCTCCGGATACTGGGATTTCAAACCATCAGAGATATGGTATGCCGCCTCGCCGATGATCTGCAGCCGGAGAACGGTTGAGTCGCGCTTATCCATGTCCACCAAGAAGGACTCCTCATCCACACCCTGAAGCCCCGCCACAATGCGTTCCGCCGCCGCCAACATGTCAATCAAGCGTGCTTTATCGGTCCGCTCAGACATAGGTCAGGTCCTTCTGGATGTATTCCATGTAATGCGGCTTCACGGCACCACGCATCACCAGATCAACCTTGCGGGAAACAATGTGCTCCAAGTC
>JAFEAI010000112.1 GCA_018266475.1 Bacteroidota bacterium | reverse complement strand
TGCAGCTCCTTGCGGGCCACATCGGCGGCGGCGCGCGTGGGGTAGTCGCCGTAGAGGTAGCGCACGGCGTTGTTGCCGGCCACGGGTTTCACATGGCCCAGGTCCACGAACTTGCCCATGGTCTCCATGGGCACATTGCCGGCGAAGGTGCCCACCTGTACGCGGAAGCTCAGGTGCTCCTTGCTGATGCTTGCCGGCGGGATGTTGGAGAGGTTTTCCGGCCCGGTGAGCTGTGCGCCCGCTTCGGTGATGGAAACGCGCTTGCCGTCCTTGAAGGCCACCAGGAAGGCGCCCTCGAAGCCGTTGAGCAGCATGTTCACCTTGTGCTTGGCCGCCTCGTTGATGTCGGTGAAGGATCCAGTGTAGTAGCGGGTCAATCCGTCCTGGTCCTTCAGGGTCACCAGGTCGTTCACGTTCTTGAAGATGTTTTCCGAAAGGCGGTTGCGGTACGCGCCGAGCTGCACGCGCACCACCACCTTGCCGGGCTTTTCCGGTGCTGCGGGCACCAGTTTGTCCAGCACTTCCTGTTCCCTGGGCGTTATGCCGCCGCTGGGCAGGTCCAGCAGCTTGCCGTCCTGTTCGATCATCACGGTGCCGTCGAAGCCTTGCCCCTTCATTTGCAGTTGGCGCTTGATGGCATCGGGCAGCGCGTCGTAGTTGCCCACGATGTAGAAGGTGGTGTCGCCGCGCTCCACGGTGCGCACGTCCGGCAGGCTGAGGATGCGCTGGATCAGCTCCTCGGAGATGCCTTCGGTCTGGGTGCCCACCTTCACCACGTAGGCGCGCTTCACGGGGATCGGCGGGCGCATCACCTTGGGCTTGCCCACGGGGCCGAAGGATTCCACGCGGCTGGATACCAGGGTGACGTTGCCGGAGTCGATGAAGTTCAGGTAGGCGCGCAGGATGTCGTCGTCGGTGAGCGCCACGCCGTTGGTGTCCACGGCAGCACCCGCCAGGGTGCCGGGTTCCTTGTCCTTGTAGTCGGGCACGCCGTCCGCATCATTGTCCAGCGGGCATCCGTGCATGTCCACGGCCACGCCGGGTGGCGTGTGGGGGCAGCGGTCGTTCCAGTCGGACACGCCGTCGCCGTCCTCGTCGTCGTTCATGGCGATCACGTCCATCTGCTCGGGGGTGAGCGTGGGCTTGAACTTCTTCGGCCTCGGGGTGGTGTTGATGGCGTAGCCCACGCTGAAGGAGGTGAAGAGGAAGCGGTTGTTCCGGCCTTCCGCGGCGGGTTGGCCGGTGCGGAAGTTGCCCCCGCCGTCGATGCGGTCGGTGCCGGTGAAGTGCATGGTGGTGCCGAAGCGGGCATCAAACCCGTGGCCCAGTTTCATTTTCACGCCCACGCCCACGGGCACGGCCCAGGTTTGTTCATTGTACCTGCCTGCCCCGCCGTTGGTGCTTTCGCGGATGTCGGTCTCGTAGGTGTAGTCGCGCTGGATCACCACGGCGGTGGATGCGTTGGGCGCATCCTCGGCCACGTCGCGGATGCTGCCGTCGCTCCAGTAATGGTAGTAGCGCCCCTGTGCGTCCTTCAGGTCGGTCTTGCTGAGGAACTCCAGGTTCTCAAAGCCGATGCTGACCCAGGGTTCCACCATGTGGGAGGGCTTCAGCAGCTGGTTGAAGTTGTAGAAGAACTGCACGCCCCCGGTGGTGATGCGCGATTCGAAATTGAGGTTGCGGCCGATGCCCTGCTCGCTTGCTGCCAGCCGCCCGTGGAGGGCGAAGAGGCCCACCTCCAGCCAGTCGGTGATGGGTGCGGAGGCGCGCAGTTCAAAGCCGATGCGCGATACCAGGGGGCTGTAGTACCGGCCTTGCGAGCCGATGTTGCCGTAGAAGCCGAGCATGCCGGTGCCCAGGGAGAAGGTGGGCTTCAGCCGGAAGGCGGTGCTGTCCGCCTGTGCCTGCGCGTGAAGGCCCGCAGTGATCGCCAATGCCGCGCCCAGCGCCAGTCGGCGCAAGTGGCTGGGCAAAGCGGAGTGGCGCATGCGTCAGGGGCGTGGCGGGTGGATCAGGGCACCCAGCGTTGATTGGCGATCATCAGGGCCTCCTGTACGGTGATGCGGTCGCCATTGTTGTAGGCGGTAACAAAGGGGCCGGGGAAGTTGTACTGCGCATCGATGTAGGCCTGGCGCTGGTCGCGTGCGGCGCGGTACTGGTCAAAGCGGCCGGTGACGTACTTGATCCAGCCTTCGTGGCGCTCGATGCTGAAGTCGCCGCTGTAGTGGTGGCGTTGCTCAAAATAGGGCTTGCCCACTTCGCGGTGCGCAGCGGTGATCTGCACCTTGAAGAGGATGCCGGTTTCGGGTGAAGGCGTGGAAGTGGCCTTGGGCACCGGGGCCTTTGCGGTTTCGGCAGGTGCCTGGTGCTTGGGCTCCGCCGCAGGTTGGTGCTTGGGCTCCGCCGCAGGTTGTGCGGTGGCTGCGGGCTTGGCGGTGGCGGCTGCGGTTTCGGCAGGCTTGGGCTGCGGCTGCACGGGCGCGGGAGGGGCCACCGCTACTGCCGGTGCGGTGGCGCTCAGGTTGAAGCTGGTGCTGCCCACCACGGCGCGCTGGGTGATGTCGTTCAGCAGGTAGCCGAATTCGCCGTTCACGGTGAAGTTTCCATCGGCGCCGGCGGGGGCAAGCAGCCGGTAGCTCACCTTCAGGTCGCTTTTGGCGGGCAGGTTCAGCCACACGAACTTGGCCATGCGCCCATTGACGCTGAAGATGGCCTCGTCGGTTTGGGTGGAAACGGCGGTAAAGCCCGCAGGCAGGTTTTCCTGAAGCTTCCCGAATCCGCGCAACAAGCCTTTCTTCACCGTTACATCCACCAGCACCTCGCCATTGTTCACCGGGGTGATGACGCGCGAAGCGGCCACGTCGCCCGGCCCTTGCTGCCCGGGCTGCTGGGGCACATCGGACACGGCGGCATCGGGGATCACGGATGCGGGAGCGGCGCTTGCCAGGTCATTGGCGCCGGTGGTGGTTTGTGCAGCGGGCTGCTCGGCGGGCTGCGGTGCGGGCGTGGAAGCCATGCCCGAGCTGCCTACAACGATGGAGGAAGGCGTGGCGTCCACGGTCTTGCGCTCGTTGTCCTCAATGTAGGAAAGGCGCGCGGTGACCGGGAAGGACCCGTTGGCGGCGGCATCCGCCCGCAGGGTGTAGCTTACCTTGAAGGAGGGTTGCGTGGGCAGTGCCATCCAGATGAACTTGGCCTTGCCGTCGGCGAAGGTGAAGGAGGCGCCCTTGGTTTCAATGGCCGTGGCGCTCATGCCGGGGGGCAGATCGATCTGCAGTTTGGCGAAGCCGCTGGTCTGCGCCTTGTTCACCGTAACGGTCACACGCACTTCAGTGCCGGGGTCCATGCGCGCGGGCAGTTCCTGCACAATGGAGACCTCACCGGCGAAGAACAGGTTGAAGAGGAGCAGCCCGGCGAGGTTGAAGAGGGTGAACAGTTTTATCATGGGGAGGATGTTCGCGAGGAGCGCTGTTGGCGATGCGAGCAAAACTACCGGCATGCCCATGCGTGCATGCCGCGCGCATCAGGCATATTCCAACAACCCCGTGTTGAGTACACGCATGCGGTGAAGGCACCGCGCTGCCGGCAATGCTTGTCCCGCTAAGAAATCGGAGCGTTGCCGCCGGCTTGCGCGAACAGCTCCTTGGCCAGGAATTGCGCGGTGTATCCGCGCCCGCCCCAGGCCACTTCCTCCGGTGTGCCGTGGGCCACGATGCGGCCCCCTCCCTCGCCGCCCTCGGGGCCCAGGTCGATCACTTGGTCGGCCACCTTGATGATGTCCATGTTGTGCTCGATGGTGAGCACCGTGTTGCCTTGGTCCACCAAGCGGTTGAGCACATGCACCAGTTGGCGGATGTCCTCGAAGTGCAGGCCGGTGGTGGGTTCGTCCAGGATGTACAGCGTGCTTCCGGTCTGGCGCTTGCTGAGCTCGGTGGCCAGCTTGATGCGCTGGGCCTCGCCGCCGCTCAGGGTGGTGCTGCCCTGGCCGAGGGTGATGTAGCCTAAGCCCACATCGGAGAGCGTGGCCAGCTTGGTGCTGATGGAGGGGATCTCGCTGAAAAGCTCCGCGGCCTGCTCCACGCTCAGGGCCAGCACGTCGGCGATGTTCTTGCCCTTGAAGCGCACCTCCAGTGTTTCGCGGTCGTAGCGCTTGCCGCGGCAGGTTTCGCAGGGCACGTCCACGTCCGGCAGGAAGTTCATGGCGATGGTGCGCACGCCTGCCCCCTTGCAGGTTTCGCAGCGGCCGCCCGGCGTGTTGAAGCTGAAGCGGCCCGCCTTGTAGCCGCGGATCTTGGCGCCGGGCAGCTCGGCAAAGAGCTGGCGGATATGGTCGAACAGGCCGGTGTAGGTTGCGGGATTGCTGCGCGGGGTGCGGCCGATGGGCGATTGATCCACTTCGATCACCTTGTCCAGGTGCTTCAGCCCCTCTATGGCCTTGTAGGGCAGGGGATGGCGCTGGGCGCGGTGGAAGGCCTTGCCGAGGATGGGGAAGAGGGTGTCGTCGATCAGGGTGCTTTTTCCGCTACCGCTCACGCCGGTGATGCAGGTGAAGGTGCCTAAGGGCAGTGTGAGGTCCACGTTCTTCAGGTTGTTGCCCGTGGCGCCCTTCAGCTTCAGTGCGTGGCCGTTGCCCTTGCGCCGTTGGGCAGGCACTTCAATGCGCTCCAGCCCGTTGAGGAACTTGGCGGTGAGCGAGGAGCCTGCCATCAGTTGTTCGGGCGTGCCTTGCGCCACGATGCGGCCGCCGTGTACGCCGGCGCGCGGCCCGATGTCGATCACATGGTCGGCATGGAGCATCATTTCCTTGTCGTGCTCCACCACCAGCACGCTGTTTCCGCCGTCGCGCAGCTCGCGCAGGCTGTGGATCAGGCGGTGGTCGTCGCGCATGTGCAGGCCGATGCTGGGCTCGTCCAGGATGTACAGCACGCCGGTGAGTTGGCTGCCGATCTGCGTGGCCAAGCGGATGCGCTGGGCCTCGCCGCCGCTGAGGGTGCGCGCGCTGCGGTCCAGGGTGAGGTATTCCAGCCCCACGTCCAGCAGGAATTTGCTGCGTGTGGCGATCTCCTTGATCACTTCGTGCGCGATCAGCTTCCGCCGCTCATCGAGCTGCGCGGTCAGCTGGGCCATGTGCGCATGCAGCCGGTCCATGGGCATGCGGGAAAGTTCCGTGATGTCCTTTCCGCCGATGCGGAAATAGCGGGCGGTCTTCTTCAGCCGGGTGCCTTCGCAGAGAGGGCACTGCACCATGTGGGTGAACTGCTCGGCCCATTTCCGGGCGTTGCTGGTGCCTTCGTTGGCTTGGTCCAGCACGTGCTGGATGATGCCGTCAAACTGCATGGTGCGGGCGCTCAGGCCCACCTTGCTGGCTACGCGCAGGGGTTCGTCCAGCCCGTTCAGCAGCACTGCGATCACTTCGTCGTCCACATCCTCGAAGGGGGTGTTGGCATCATGTCCGTAATGCTCCAGCACGGCCTCCACCAGCTTGAAGATGCCGGCAGGTTTGTAGCTGCCCAGTGCGGGAATGGCCCCTCCCTTCAGGCTTTTCCTGCGGTCGGGGATGATCTTTTCCGGCGCCGCCTCGGTCACTTCGCCCAGGCCGCCGCAGCGCGGGCAGGCACCGTAGGGGCTGTTGAAGCTGAACAGGTTCGGTTCCGGTTCCTCGTAGGCGATCCCGCTGTCGGGGTCCATCAGGTGGCGGCTCAGGTAGCGCGGGTGGGCCGGGTCCTTGGCCTGTACGGCGATCAGGTTGCCTTTGCCGTATTTCAACGCGGTGTTGCAACTGTCGCGCAGCCGCTTTTCCTGTGCGGCCGCCACCTTCAGGCGGTCCACCACCAGTTCTATGTCGTGTACCTTGTAGCGGTCCAGGCGGGGGCGGGCCGTAAGGTCCAGCACGATGCCGTCCACGCGCGCCCGTAGAAAACCCTGCCGGAGGAGCTGCTCGAAGAGTTCGCGGTAATGGCCCTTGCGGCCGCGCACCAGCGGTGCCAGGATCAGCAGTTCCTGCCCGTCGTGCTCCTTCAGTAGCAGGTCGCCGATCTGCTGGTCGGTGTAGCGCACCATGGGGCGCCCGGTGACGTGGCTGAAGGCTTCCCCGGCGCGGGCGTAAAGCAGGCGCAGCAGGTCGTAGATCTCGGTGATGGTGCCCACGGTGCTGCGCGGGTTGCGGCTGATGGTCTTCTGCTCGATGGCGATCACCGGGCTCAGCCCCGTGATCAGGTCCACGTCGGGCCGCTCTATGCCGCCCAGGAATTGCCGGGCGTAGGCATTGAAGGTTTCTATGTAGCGGCGCTGCCCTTCGGCATGGATGGTGTCGAAGGCCAGCGAACTCTTGCCGCTTCCGCTGAGGCCCGTGAGCACCACCAGCTGGTCGCGCGGGATGCGCACGTCGATGTTCTTCAGGTTGTGTACCCGCGCGCCGAACACCTCAATGGATTCGGCCTCGCCGGTATCACGTGCCGCTTTGGCCCCGGCCAAGGGCGTTGCGCTTCTCCGCTCAGTCATCCGCTTCCTGCACCTTGTTGAAATCCTCCGTGGGCAGCAGCGCCATGTAGGTCTTGCCCGGCTGCCCTTTCAGGGTGTTGTCCCGCAGCCAGGGGTTCAACAATTTCAGCGTCTTGTAGTTCGTGCCGTTTGCGTTGGCAAAGGCGTTCAGGTCATCGATCGGTGTTTTCAGCTGCACCGTGCGCGTGCGGTAGGGCGGGTAGAGGTCCTTGGGGCGCAGGTGGAACCCGTACCGCTCGGGATCGGTAAGGATGGCTTTCATGGCCAGGATGCGGAACACGTAGCGGGAGGTTTCCTCGGGCAGCAGCAGGGCGAAATAGTCCGTTTCCTTTTGGCGGCCCAGCTGCCGTTGCAGGTTGCCTTTTCCCAGGTTGTAGTTGGCGGCGGCCATGGCCCACGACCCGTGCCTGGCATAGGCTTCCTTCAGGTAGGCGCATGCGGCCTCGGTGCTGCGCACCACGTTGTAGCGCTCGTCCACCTCGCTGTTCACCTCCAGGCCGGCCTCGGTGGCGGTGGCGGGCATGAATTGCCAAAATCCGACGGCGCCGGCCGGGCTGGTGATGTTGGTGAACCCGCTTTCCACAAGGGGGATGTACTTCAGGTCGTCGGGCAGGCCCTCGCGCTTGAGGATGGGCTCGATGATGGGAAACCAGCGGTTGGCGCGCTTGTGGGCAAGCAGGGAGTTGCTTTGCCAATAGGTGTTCACCAGCAGCTCCCGGTCCAGCCGTTCGCGCACGTCCAGCAGTTCCAGCGGCACCCGTTCACCGCAGAATTGCAGTTCGGTGGGCAGGTTCAGGCTGAAGATGTTGTACTGCTCATTGAAGCGGCGCTGGTGTACCAGGTCCGATTCCTCGGAGCTGCTGCTGAAGCATAAAAGCTCCATGCCGATGGCGCCCGCCCCGATGAGCATCGCCATCGCCAGGCTTTTGGCGAGCAGTGAACTGAACTTGGGCATGGGGCTACAAAGATCGGTCGATCTTCCGGGTTCTGGTCAACGCAAAAAGCGAGCCGGACACCACGGCGCAATAGCCTAGGTACAGGAAGGTATGCCAAGGCAGCCACACGGGGATGAAGCGCAGGGCCACCACGCCAAGGAAGGCGGAGATGAGGCCGAGGCCGCCGAAGGCCATGGCCACCTGGGCATCGGTGAGGCCGGCGTAGCTGAGGTGGTGCGTGGTGTGGTCCTTTCCGCCCACAAAGGGGGAGTTGCCGCGCAGCATGCGGTTGATGGACACGGTGGTGGTGTCCGTGAGCGGAAGGATGAAGACGGTGAGGGCGGTGCAGGCCTGCCGCCAAGGCTCGGCCGCACCTTGCAGGGAGGTGCCGTTCCAGAAGTAGTGGATGCCGATGTAGGCCAGCAGGATCCCCAGGAACTGGCTGCCGGTGTCGCCCATGTACATGCGCGAGGGGTGCCAATTGAAGAACAGGAAGCCGCCCAGCGCGCCGCACACGGCGATCATGAGGGTGGTGTGCGCGTCAGCGGCCGACCCGGTGAGCAGCTGGAAGCACAGGGCGGCAAGCAGTATGGCCAAGGCCACCACCGAGGTGATGGCGTCCATGTTGTCCAGCATGTTGATGGCGTTCATCATGCCCACCACCCACAGCACGGTGAGCGCCTGGTCCAGGAGGGGGATGTGGAACAGGT
>JAFEAI010000111.1 GCA_018266475.1 Bacteroidota bacterium | reverse complement strand
GGAACTCGTCATCGACGGCGAGCCGCTGGCCATCAAGCCGCTGAAGGTCGGGCAGATGCCTGGCTTCCTGCGCGCGATCTCGCCGGTGATGCAGCAGCTCACGCGCAACGAGATCGACTGGCTCGCGCTGTTCGGCGAGCGCGGCGACGACCTCTTGTCGGCCATCGCCATCGCCGTCGGCAAATCGCGCGCGTGGGTCGACGAACTGGCCGCCGACGAGGCGATCCTGTTGGCGGCCAAGGTGATCGAGGTGAACGCCGATTTTTTTACCCGGACGGTGATCCCCAAGCTCAACGGCCTGTTCGATCCGGTGAAGCCGTCGCCGCGCGCGACGGCGGCGGCTGGTTCGACGCCGTCCAGCACCTGATCGAGCACGGCCACCGCCTGACCGACATCCTCGACTACACGCTGGCGCAGGTGCGCGGCTTCATGACCGCCACCGCCCGCACCGATGCTGCCCGCGATGCGCGGCTGTTGTCGGTGATCGCCATCGGCACGCGCGGCGACGCGCGCCACCTCGACCAGACCCTCGACCAGCTCACCGACCGTGCGCATCTCGATCCGCATCGATAGCGCCGCCGCGCAGGCGCAACTGCGCCGCTGGGGCAGCGAGTTCCGCGACAAGGCCAAGAAGGCGGTCGCACGCGCCATCGCCAGCGAGGCGACCGAGATCAAGGACGAGGTGCGCCGCCACGTCGCGGGCCAGATGGCGGTGGTGAAGAAATCCTTCCTGAAGGGCTTCACCGCCAAGGTGCTGGACAAAGACCCGGCCCGCCTGCCTGCGCTCTACGTGGGCTCGCGCATTCCGTGGTCGGGGATGCACGAGCGCGGCGGCCTGATCGCGGGACGGATGCTGATCCCGCTGCACGGACGGGTCGGTCGCAAACGCTTCAAGGCGCAGATCGCCCAGCTGATGCGCGGGGGCAATGCCTACTTCATCAAGAACGCGAAGGGAAACATCGTCCTGATGGCCGAGAACATCAAGGAGCACGACCGGCCATTGGCGGGCTTCAAGCGCCGTTACCGCAAGGCCGAGGGCATCCAGCGCCTGAAGCGCGGCGCGGACATCCCGATTGCCGTGCTGGTGCCCAAGGTCGTGTTGCGTAAGCGCCTCGACGTCGAGCGTCTGGTCGCGGGCCGCATCCCGCGTCTGGCGGCGGCGGTCGAGACGCAAATCCGCAAGGTGGACTGAACCGTGGCGAACCGCATTTCCGTGCTCGTCGCGCTCGACGGAGCCGACGAGGGGCTCAAGCGCGCCGTCGCCTCCGCCGAGCGCAGCTTGGGCGAGTTGTCGGCCACCGCCAAGACCGCTG
>JAFEAI010000110.1 GCA_018266475.1 Bacteroidota bacterium | reverse complement strand
CCGCCTACCTGCCATCCCTTGCCGGGTTCATCAACTACCAGCAGCAGTTCAACGGACTGGAGCTCACCCCGGGCCAGGGCCCCTGGTTCCCCAGCTCCCTCTGGGGATTGTCCCTCAACGTCCCCATCCTCAGCAGCGGCTCGCGCATCGCCCGCGTAAAGCAGGCCCGCATCAGTGCCGACGAGGCCGCGGTGAACCTGGAGGCCACCAACAACCAACTGCAAAGCGGCTACCTCCAACAGCAGGCCGTGCTCACCGCCGCCCAGGACAGCTACTCCACCGCCAAGGCCAACATGGAACTGGCCCAGCGCATCTTCCAGCGCACCTCCGTGAAGTTCAACGAGGGCATGGGCAGCAGCTTCGAGCTCACCCAGGAGCACGCCAACTACCTCACCGCCCAGCAGCAGTACATCCAAGGCATGGTGGACCTGCTGCAGGCACGCGCCGACATGCGCAAGGCCCTGGACCTCTACTGAAGCCCGCCCCCGTTCCATGACAGCGAAAGACCCCTCCACCACGCACGCACGCCGTGCCATCCACCACAAGCACCTGATGAAGCCCGGAGCCCCCCTGATGATCGCCCTGTTGGCACTGCTCACCGCCTGCGGCGGAAAGCCCGCCGGCGAAGTGGCCCGCAAACGCGCCGAACGCGATTCCCTCAAAACAGCCTACGAAAAGATCGGCAAGCACATCAAGCAAGTGGAGGATTGGCTCGCCCTGAACGACAGCACCGTGGGCCGGAACCTGCCCCTGGTCTCCGCCCAAACCCTGGTGCCCGGCCCCTACACCCACTACATCGACGTACACGGCGTGGTGAAGGCCGATGAAAGTGCCGCACTGTACGCCATGGCCGGAGGCCGCGTGGCCACCATCCGCGTGAAGGCCGGCGACCGCGTGCGCCAAGGCCAGGTGCTGATGACCATGGACAACGACATGGTGCAAAAGCAGATCGCGCAGGCCCAGGCCGCCGCCGACCTGGCCCGCACCACCTTCGAGAAACAGCAGCGCCTGTGGGACCAGCACATCGGCAGCGAAATGCAGTTCCTCCAGGTGAAGACCCAAAAGGAACAGGCCGAGGCCGCATTGGCCACCCTGCAGGAACAACAACGCCTGAGCAACATCACCGCCCCCTTCGACGGCATTGTGGACGAGGTGATGGCCCGCGTGGGCGACATGACCTCGCCCATGGCCCCCGTGGCCCGCGTGGTGAACCCCGGCGGCGTGCAGGTGCAGGCCGACGTGAGCGAGGCCTGGGTGAAGCAGGTGAAGGCCGGCACGCCCGCCAAGGTCACCTTCCCCGGCATCGGCGAAAGCTTCGAGGCGCCACTGCTCTACGCCAGCGAATACATCGACCCCGCCAACCGCACCTTCCAAGTGGCCGTGCGCGCACCAAAGGGCGAAGCCTACATGCGCCCAAACCTCCTGGGCGACCTGCAGATCATGGACGCCCACGCCGACAGCGCCCTGGTGCTGCCAAGCCCCGCCATCCTGGACGATGTGGCCGGAAGAAGCTACGTCTTTGTACTGGCCCCCGCCCCGCAAGGCGCCAATGTGGCTCCCAACGAGGCCCTGGCGCGAAAGGTGTTCGTCAATCGCCTGAGCAGCTACAAGGGCCGCGTACACCTTGAAGCCGCCGAGCCCGGCCAGCTGAAGCCCGGCGACCGCGTGGTGGTGGAAGGAGCCGCCAACGTGGCGGACGGCCAAACCGTGCTGGTGGCGCACTAAGCCCTGCGGCTGCGCCCGGCACCACCCGGACAGGAGGCGCGCACAGAAAAACGTGAACAGGAACATCCACCATCGGCAAGGCCAAGCAGAAGCATGAGCGCACACGAAGACATTGAAAAGGACCTCCACGGGCCCGAGCGCCAGTTCGCCATCACCAGCTGGGCGGTAAGGAACCGCACCACCGTGATCGTGCTCACCGCGCTCATCTTCATCGCCGGCATCTACTCCTGGACCGTGATGCCCAAGGAGAGCTTCCCGGAGGTGATCACCCCCGAGATCTTCGTCTCCACCCCCTACAACAGCAGCTCCGTGGTGGACATCGAGAAGCTGATCACAAAACCCCTGGAAAAGGAGATCAACACCATCACCGGGGTGGACGAGATCAGCAGCACCAGCGTGCCCAACTACAGCGCCATCGACGTGAAGTTCAAGTACAGCGTAACCCCCGAGCAGGCCCTGCGCAAGGTGAAGGACGCCGTGGACAAGGCGCGCGGCGACAAGAACTTCCCTACCGACCTGCCCAGCGCCCCCAACATCATCGAGCTCAACATCAGCGAGCTGATGCCGGTGATGAACATCAACCTCAGCGGCGACTACCCCATGGAGCAGCTGCATGACTACGCCAAGCACCTCAAGGACCGCATCGAGGCCCTGCCCGAGATCAACAAGGTGAACATCCGCGGCGTGCCCGAGCGCGAAGTGCGCATCAGCCTGGACCTCTACAAGCTGGAGGCCATGCAGCTCAACTTCGACGACATCGCCAACGCCGTGCGCAGCGAAAACCTCACCATCAGCGGAGGGGAGGTGCTCACCGACGGACAGCGGCGCGCCGTGCGCGTGGTGGGCGAGTTCACCGACATGGCCCAGCTGCGCGAACTGGTGGTGAAAAACCAGGACCAGAAGGAAGTGCGCCTAGGCGACATCGCCACCGTGGACTTCACCTACAAGGAACCCGAAAGCTTCGCCCGCGAGCACGGAAAGCCCGTGGTGATGCTGGACGTGATGAAGCGCGCCGGCGAAAACCTCCTCTCGGCCAGCGACGGCATCCAGCAGATCCTCCGGGAGGACCGCGGAAGGGTGCTGCCCGCGGACCTGGGCATCTCCGTGACCGGCGACCAAAGCGACCACACCCGCACCAGCGTGGACGAACTGATGAACCACATCATCCTGGGCGTGCTCCTGGTGATCGGCACCCTGATGCTCTTCCTGGGCCTGCGCAACGCCGTGTTCGTGGGCCTGGCCATCCCCATGAGCATGTTCATCTCCTTCGCCCTGCTCAATGCCTTCGGCGTCACCCTTAACATGATGGTGCTCTTCGCCCTCATCCTCGCCCTGGGCCGCTTAGTGGACGACGGCATCGTGATCGTGGAGAACATCTACCGCCACATGGCCAACGGTGAACCGCCCCTGCGCGCCACCCGCCTGGCCGTGGGCGAGGTCACCATGCCCATCGTTACCGCCACCACCGCCACCGTGATGGTCTTCATGCCCCTGCTCTTCTGGCCCGGCATCATGGGCTCCTTCATGAAGTACCTCCCCATCACCTTCATGATCGCCCTGGGCTCCTCGCTCTTCGTGGCACTGGTGGTGAACCCCGCCCTGGCCTCCAGGTTCATGAAGGTGGAAGAGGAGAACACCCCGGTGCGCAAGGTGTGGAAGCTTGCCGGCATCCTGGCCGCCGCAGGCACCCTGGTGGCCGTGCTGGGCACCGCCGCCCACAGCAACACCGTTTCCGGAATCGGCCTCTTCATCATCTTCCTGGGCATCATGGGCGTGGTCAATGCACGCTTCTTCGTGCCCGCCACCAACTGGTTCCAGCACCGCTGGCTGCCCCGCCTGGAGGCCCGCTACGAGAAATTCCTCCGCTTCGCCCTGGACAGGCACCACCCGCGCACCTTCCTCCTCGGCACCTTCGCCCTGCTGGTGCTGGCACTGGCACTCTTGGGCACCTTCCCCCCGAAAACGCTCTTCTTCCCCGAAAATGAGCCCGAGTACATCAACGCCTTCATTGAGGCGCCCATCGGCACCGACATCCTGAAGACCGATTCCATCACACGCATCATTGAGCGGCAGGTGAACGAGGTGATCGATGTGCCCGCCTTCAAGGTGCCCCCGGGAACCAAGCTCGCCGACGGCACCATCACCAAGGACAGCGTGAACTTCCTGGTGAACTCCGTGATCGCCCAGGTGGGCGAGGGCACCAGCGACCCCGGCGCCGGCGGCATGCCCGTGGGCGCCACCCCCAACAAGGGCCGCGTGCAGGTGAGCTTCGTGAAGTTCGCCGACCGCCGGGGCGTGCGCACCTCCGAAGTGCTCCGCATGCTCCAGGACCACATCCAGGCTCCCCCCGGCGTGGTGGTCTCCGTGGCCAAGAACGCCGCCGGGCCGCCCACCGGAAAGCCCATCAACATCGAGATCAAGGGCAAGGACATGGAAGGCCTGCTGGCGGAGGCCGAACGCCTGAAGAAATACATCGACGACCGCAACGTGCCCGGCGTGGAGGCCCTGCGGCTGGACATCGACCGCGCAAAGCCCGAAATGCCCATCCTCATCGACCGCGAAAAGGCCCGCCGCCTCAACGTGAGCACCTACGCCATCGCCGGCACCGTGCGCACCGCCCTCTTCGGCAACGAGGTGGGCAACTACCGCATAGAGGGCGACGACGACGACCATGAGATCAACATCCGCCTGAGCGACCAGTACCGCTACGATCCGCAGGCCCTGCTGAACATGCGCATCACCTTCCGCGACATGCTCAACGGCCAGATCCGCCAGGTGCCCATCAGCGCCGTGGCCACCGCCGGGCGCACCAGCACCTTCAGCGCCATCAAGCGCAAGGACCTCGACCGCGTGGTCACCATCAGCTCCAACGTCATCAGCGGGTACAACGGCAACGAGGTGGTGCAGCAGATCAAGGACCAGCTTGCCAGCGGCTTTACCCTCGGCAAGGACTACACCCTGAAGTTCACCGGCGAACAGGAGGACCAGGCCAAGGACCAGCACTTCCTCAGCATCGCCTTCCTGATCGCCATCTTCATGGTGTTCCTGATCATCGTGGCCCAGTTCAACAGCATCAGCTACCCCTTGATCGTCATGAGCACCGTGGTCTTCAGCACCATCGGCGTGTTCCTCGGCCTAGTGGTGTTCCGCATGGATTTCGTGGTCCTGATGACCATGCTGGGCATCATCTCCCTGATCGGCGTGGTGGTGAACAACGCCATCGTGCTCATGGATTTCGCCCGCCTGCTCTTCCTGCGCAGCGGGCGCGTGCTGGGCCTGCCCGAGGACCGCATCATCCCCATCGCCGAAAGCCGCGAAGCCCTGGTGATCGCCGGCAAAACACGCCTCCGCCCCGTGCTCCTCACCGCCATCACCGCCATCCTGGGCCTGCTGCCCTTGGCCGTGGGCCTCAACTTCAACTTCTTCACCCTCTTCACCGAGCTCAACCCCCACATCCACATGGGCGGCGACAATGTGATCTTCTGGGGCCCCCTCAGCTGGGCCGTCATCTACGGCCTGGTCTTCGCCACCTTCCTCACCCTGATCATGGTGCCCGTGATGCTGCTGATCGTGATGAAGATCAAGCACAGAAGGCAGTGGAAGCGCGACATCCGCCACCGGGCACCGGCCCCGTAGCCGCAAGGGCCTTTTCTCCGGGGCCGGGCACGCTCCCCCCGCGCCATGAAATATCTTCGCCCGCTTGCTGTTCATACAGCACCACCTCATGCGCCGCCCCTCCGCCAGCCTCCTATTGCCCGCAGCGGCCATATTGCTCGTGGTGGCCTGCTCCACCAACAAGGACGCCTTCCTCAACCGCACCTTCCACCGCCTGGTGGCCCGCGACAACGGCTGGTTCAACGCCAACGAAAAGCTCAATGAGACCGTGGCCGCCATGCAAAAGGCCCACGTGGACGACTACGACCAGGTGCTCCCCATCTTCGTCAACGGCACCGAGGCCGAGGCGCGCACCATGACGCCCGACCTGGAGACCTGCATCGAAAAATGCTCCACCGTGATCGACCGCCACGCCATGGAGATCGGCGGAAAGGAGCGCAACACCTGGATCGACGACGCCTGGTTCGTCATCGGCAAAAGCAACTTCTACAAGCGCAACTACTTCGACGCCCTGCGCACCTTCGACTACATCAGCCGCCGCTACAAGGGGCAGGACAAGCAGATGGAGGCCCGCCTTTGGCTCGCGCGCACCGCCATCGAACTGGAGCAGTACGCAAAGGCCCAAACCACCCTGGACGAGATAAAGAACCAGAAGCAGCTGCCAAAGCACTTCCCCGCCGACCAGCTCAGCGCCGTGCAGGCCGACCTGGACCTCCGGCGCGGAAAGGTGGACGAGGCCATCGTCTCCCTGGAACACGCCCTCTCCATCGCCAGCCAAAAGAAGGAACGCATCCGCTGGACCTTCATCCTTGCCCAGCTCTACCAGATGAAGGGCCTGCAGGACAAGGCCATCGCCGCATACAACAAAGTGACCCGCATGGGGCCGCCCTACGAAATGGGCTTCCACGCGCAGATCTTCCAGGCGCTCGCCCTCAGCCACGGCAACAGCAAGGCCATCCGCCAAAAGCTGGCCCGCATGCTGCGCGACGAAAAGAACAAGGACCACTACGACATGATCCACTACGCGCTGGCCGAGCTGGACCTGCGCGAAAACCAGCGCGACCACGCCATCGCCGAGCTAAAGCTGAGCACGCGCACCAGCACCGTGGACACCCGCCAGAAGGGCAAGAGCTTCCTGAAGCTGGCCGACCTCTTCTTCGACGATAAAAAATACCCCCCGGCCCAGCAGTACTACGACAGCACACGCACCCTGCTGGCCGAGGACAACCCGCGATTCGCCGAGGTGACCACCCGCGCCGAAGTGCTCGGCGACCTGGTGGAGCAGCTCTCCATCATCGCCCGCGAGGACAGCCTGCAGGCCTTCGCCAAGCTGGATCCCGAGGAACGCGAAAAACGCATCCGCAAGCTGATCCGCGAACGCGAACAACAGGAGGCCGAGCAAAAACAGGCCGCCGAAGATGCCCGCCAAGTGCTGGCCAGCACACCGCTAACCCCGGCCGGCGCCCCGGGCACCCCGGGCAGTGGCGGCGCCTGGTACTTCTACAATCCGGCGCAACTGTCCCGGGGCCTGGCCGACTTCCGCAAAAAATGGGGAAACCGCCCCAATGACGACGACTGGCGCAGGGCGGACAAGAGCGGCACCGCCCTGGTGGACGTGGCCCCGGAAGAGGCGCCCGACACCGCCGCCACCGCCAAAGGCACCGACGGCAACGAACCCGCGTGGAAAAAACCCGAGAGCTACCTCAAGGACATCCCCACCGACCAGGCCGCGCTGGATTCCAGCAACACCCGCATCTGCAAGGCCATGTACCTCGCAGGCATGATCTACAAGGAAAAGCTAAAGGACGTGGACAACGCCATCGAGAGCTTCCAGGTGCTCAACGACCGCTTCGACGATTGCCGCTACACCCCCGAGGCCTACTACCAGCTGTACCGCATCTACCTGGCCAAGGAGCAGGCCGGCAACTTCATGGATTTCGGCGGCGCCTCCTCCCAGCACTATGCGGACATCATCATGGAGCGCTGGCCCGGCTCCGAGTTTGCACGCCTGGTGCAGAACCCCGGCCAACTGCAGGCCGACGAGGCCGCCCGCATCGCCGAGGACAAGGCCTACCAGGACCTCTACCAGCAATACAAGGACGGCGCCTACCGCGGGGTGATCGCCACCTGCGACGCCGTGCTGGGCGACCAGCCGCGCAACCACCTGCTCCCCAAGTACGGCCTGCTGAAGGCCATGGCCATCGGGAGCCTGCGCCTCACCGGCCCCTTCCGCGACGCCCTGGTAAATGTGCGCGACCGCTGGCCAGGCACCGATGAGGCCCGGGCAGCCATGGCGCTCCTGGCCAACCTGGACCAAAAAGCAACCGGCCAGGCCCCGCCGCCCCCCAAGGATGAAGGCCCTGCATACGCCCTGCCCAGCGGCGAGCACTATGTGGTCCTCATTGTGCCCGACAGCGCCGGGCCCATCGCCCGCATCACTGCGGCCATCAGCGACTTCAACAACCGCTACTTCCGCAACCAGCCCATCGAAGTGAAGGCCACCGTGTGGAACCCCGGAAACCAGATGATCACCATGCGCACCTTCGCCGACCGCCAGAAGGCCCTGGCCTATTTCGACCAGTTCAGGACCAACAAGGGCGACCTGGCGGGCATCAACGACGGCGGATTCCCCTTCTTCGCCATCAGCAGCGCCAACTACCCCCTGTTCTACAAGGCCAAGGACACCGAAGGCTATGCCAACTTTTTTGACGCCCATTACCTGAAGGCGCAATAGCCTGAACCCCAGCGGTGATTATCTTCGCGCTTTCACCTTCCCAGCCTACTGCACCATGTTCCGGAACGACAAAGCCCACGACACCATGAGCAAGCCCCTAGAGCCCGTCAGCCCCGGCAAGATCAACAGCATCATGGAGGGTACCTCCATTGAAGGCGAGATCCGCAGCGACAGCAACATCCGCATCGATGGCAAGGTGAAGGGCACGCTCCACGTGCGCGGCCGCCTGATCGTGGGCGCTACCGGCCTGGTGGAGGGCGATGTGAACTGCCAGAGCTGCGACATCGAAGGCACCCTGAACGGCAAAGTGCTGTGCCAGGACCTGCTTTCGCTGAAGGCCACCGCAAAGCTCTCCGGCGACATCCGCACCAAGCAGCTCGCCATTGAGCCCGGGGCCGTGTTCAGCGGCAACTGCGACATGGGCGGGCCCAAGGCCGCCAAGGAACCCGAACCTGTGCGCCTGAGCACCTCCAACCAGCCCGCACAGCCCTCCGCCACCCCGCGCCCCGAACCGGCCAAGGCCGCTATCTGAAGCGGGGCCGTCGCACATGGCACAAACCGGATACCGGCCTTGGCGCACCATGGTCCCGGTGGCCTTGTTCACCCTTGCCGCAGGTGCGGCCACCTACGGCACCTACCAGCTGCTCGGCTGGCATTTCGGGCTGCCCGTGGCGGCCGTGCTCCTCTTCCTCTTCCTGCTTACCGCATTGCTGCTCATCCGCCAGGAGGGAAACCTGTCCGCTGACCCCAGGCGCTTCACCTCCGGCTTCATGGCCGGCCTGGTCATAAAGCTCCTTGCCGGCGCCGTGGCCGTAGCGGCCATCCTCTCCCTCCTGCCCAGGAACGCCGCCGTGCGCCTCACCCTCACCTTTTCCGTGCTGTACCTGGCCTTCCTGGCCTTCAGCACCATGCGGCTCGGCGCGGTGCTGCGCAACCTGCCGCGGCCATGAGCACCGGGCCGGGCGGAAACCGCCTGCGCAAGGGCGCCAACACCTACATGCGCCTCAGCGGCATCGGCTTCCAAATGGCCGCCATCATCGGCCTTGGCGCGTACGGGGGCTGGTGGACGGACAGGCGCCTCGCTTGGAAATTCCCGCTCTTTACCCTGCTGGGCGCGCTGGGCGGCGTGGCCGTGGCCCTCTACATCCTGTTCAAGGAAACCCGGCCCCGATGACCCGCAGCTCCGCCATCCACCCAACGGACCACCGGACACCTGTTGCGCGGCCGCGGAAATTTCCGGCCGAAGCTGAAACACTGCTCCGGCCCTTGCTCCGTGCAGGGTTCACCGCATTTTAGCCAGGCAACCCGGCACCGCGCGTTCGGCATTGGCCGCCATGGGCTACATTTGCGCCCGCTAAGCGGAGGGCACCACCCTCCAAAAACACCCCAAAGCCTTGCTACGCGCGGTTTTCCTCTCACTTGCCCTGGCCCTTGCCGGCTGGGCTTCCGCACAGCATGATGCCGTTGCGGAACACGCACCGGCGATGCAGGACGGCCATCCGGGGTCCGAGGAAAAGGCCGAGTTCAACGCCGGCGAGCTCATCATGGGCCACATCGCCGACGAGCACGGCTGGCACATCGCAGGTGAATTCTCCATCCCCCTGCCCATCATCCTGTATGATACGCAGCGCGGCCTGAGCGTATTCAGCAGTGCCCGCTTTGAGCACGGCCATGCCGCTTACAACGGCTACATGCTCCATGATGGCAAGGTGGTGGCCGTGGACGCCAACGGCGCCATCGATGAAGCCGCCTCCAAGCACATCTGGGATATCTCCATCACCAAGAACGTGTTCTCCATCCTGCTGGTCACCGTGCTGATGCTGCTGATCTTCCCCGCCGTGGCCAAGCGCTACAAGCAACGGGAGGGGCAAGCCCCCAAGGGCCTGCAGTCGCTCCTGGAGCCGGTGATCCTCTTTGTGCGCGACGACGTGGCCAAGGGCGCCATCGGCGAGAAGAAGTACGAGCGCTTCATGCCGTACCTGCTCACCACCTTCTTCATCATCCTCTTCATGAACCTGCTGGGGCTGATTCCCTTCTTCCCTGGCGGTGCCACCCTCACGGGCAATATCGCCATCACCTTCACCCTGGCGGTGATCGTGCTCTTCATCGTGGCCTTCAACGGCAACGGCCATTACTGGCGGCACATCTTCGCCATGCCCGGCGTGCCCGCCTGGGTGCTCCTCATCCTCACCCCGGTGGAGATCCTGGGGATGTTCCTCAAGCCCTTCGTGCTTATGATCCGGCTGTTCGCCAACCTGGCCGCCGGCCACATCATCGGCCTTAGCTTCTTCAGCCTCATCTTCGTGTTCGGCGCCACCAGCGCCGCAGTGGGCTACGGCGTTTCGGTGGTCAGCCTGATGTTCACCGTATTCATGTTCTTCCTGGAGCTTCTCGTGGCCTTCATCCAGGCCTACGTCTTCACCTTCCTGGCCGCACTGTACATCGGTGCCGCCGTTGAAGAATCCCACGAACACCAAGAATCACTCGTTTAAACACCCTAAGCATGTTCCTCTCAGCTCTTCTCGACATCGGCTCCGGTTACGGTTTTGCAGCCATCGGCGCAGGCCTGGCAGCCGTGGGCGCCGGCCTCGGCATCGGCCGCATCGGCGGTGACGCCGTGCAAGCAATGGCCCGCCAGCCGGAAGCCATGAACGACCTGCGCGCCAACATGATCCTCACCGCGGCACTGGTGGAAGGCGCTGCCTTCTTCGCCATGGTGGTGGGCCTGCTGGTGGTGCTGAAGTAAGACGCGCCACCGGCCCCGCCGGCAAGGACCGTCCTTGTTCAACCCTCGTTCCAATAGCGACCACATGCTCCTCGCAAGCCTCGTAGAACCCGCGTTCGGGCTCATCTTCTGGATGACCCTCTCCTTCGGGATCGCCTTCTTCCTGCTCACCAAGTTCGCCTGGAAGCCCATCATGGGCGCCCTGCGCGACCGCGAGAAATCCATTGAGGACGCCATCGGCGAAGCCAAGAAGGCCCGCGAGGAAGTGGCCGCCATGAAGGCCGGCAACGAGGAACTGCTCCGCGAAGCCCGCGCCGAGCGCGACCAGATGATGAAGGAGGCCCGCGAGATCCGCGACCGCGAGGTGGCCCAGGCCAAGGACCGCGCAAAGGCCGAGGCCGATGCCCTGCTGGCCCGTGCCCGCGAGGACATCCGCAACGAGAAGAACGCCGCCATCACCGACATGAAGAACCAGCTCGGTGAACTCAGCATCCAGGTGGCCGAGCGCATCCTCCGCGAAAAGCTCGGGGACAAGCACGCGCAGGAAGCCCTGCTCCAAAAGGTGTTGAAGGAAAGCGACCTCCGCCTTTCATGAACATCTCACCCGTTGCCTACCGCTACGCCCGCTCCCTGATGCAGCTTGCACAGGAGCATGGCGAGGTGGACGCCGTGCGCGACGACCTGCACCTGGTGGCCACCACCTGCGCCAACAGCCGCGACCTGCGCGTGATGCTGCTGAGCCCGGTGATCAAGGGCGACAGCAAGCTAAAGGTGCTGGGCCGCATCTTCGGCGGGCAGATCGGCCGCATTTCCGAGCGCTTCATCAACATCCTGGTGCGCAAAGGCCGCGAAGGCATGCTCGAGGAGATCGCGCAGGCCTTCCAGGACGTCTACCGCCAGGCCAAGGGAATCCTCATGGCCGAGGTGCGCAGCGCCGCACCGCTGAGCGAAGAAGCCCGCATCCGCGTGCGCGAACTGGTGCAGCAGCGCTACCCGGGCAAATCCATCGACCTGCAGGAATCCGTGGAGCCCGAACTGATCGGCGGCGCGGTGATCCGCGTGGGCGACGAGCAGATCGACGGCAGCGTGGCCCGCCGCCTTGGCGACCTGCGCCGCAAGTTTTCAGAGAATCCCTACATCCCCGAGATCTAAAAAGATCCCCTCATGGCACAGATCAAACCCGCCGAAGTTTCGGCGATCCTCAAGGAAGAACTCGCCGGCCTGCGCACGGCCGCAGAGCTGGAGGAAGTGGGCACCGTGCTGCAGATCGGCGACGGCATCGCCCGCATCTACGGCCTGAACAGCGTGCAGAGCGGTGAGCTCGTGGAGTTCGCCAGCGGCCTGCGCGGCATCGTGCTCAACCTCGAGGAGGACAACGTGGGCGTGGTGCTCCTGGGCCCCAGCGTGGGCATCAAGGAGGGCGACACCGTGAAGCGCACCAAGCGCATCGCCAGCGTGCAAGTGGGCGAAGGACTGGTGGGCCGCGTGGTGAACACCCTGGGCGAACCCATCGACGGCAAGGGCCCCGTGCAGGGCAAAACCTATGAAATGCCCATTGAGCGCAAGGCCCCGGGCGTCATTTTCCGCCAGCCCGTGAAGGAACCCCTGCAAACCGGCATCAAGGCCATCGATGCCATGATCCCCGTGGGGCGCGGCCAGCGCGAGCTTATCATCGGCGACCGCCAGACCGGCAAGAGCACGGTGGCCATCGACACCATCATCAACCAGAAGGAGTTTTATGACGCGGGCAAACCCGTGTACTGCATCTATGTGGCCGTGGG
Organism: Bacteroidota bacterium; assembly: GCA_018266475.1. Lineage (GTDB taxonomy): Bacteria > Bacteroidota > Bacteroidia > Flavobacteriales_F > PHOS-HE28 > PHOS-HE28. The sequence continues at coordinate 20,135 of JAFEAI010000110.1, read as the reverse complement.
CCAAAAGGGCAGCACCGTGGCCGGCACCGTGAAGGTGCTGGAGGAGGCCGGCGCCATGGCCTACACCACCGTGGTGGCAGCCAACGCCAGCGACCCGGCACCCATGCAGTTCTACGCTCCCTTCACCGGGGCCGCCGTGGGCGAATTCTTCCGCGATACCGGCCGTCCCGCCCTCATCGTGTACGACGACCTTTCCAAGCAGGCCGTGGCCTACCGCGAGGTATCGCTGCTGCTGCGCCGCCCGCCCGGCCGCGAGGCCTACCCCGGCGACGTGTTCTACCTGCACAGCCGCCTGCTGGAGCGCGCCGCCAAGATCGTGGAGGATGACACCATCGCCGCACAGATGAACGACCAGCCTGAAAGCCTCAAGGGCATGGTGAAGGGCGGGGGTTCGCTCACCGCGCTGCCGATCATCGAAACCCAGGCCGGCGACGTGTCCGCCTACATCCCCACCAACGTGATCTCCATCACCGACGGGCAGATCTTCCTGGAGAGCAACCTCTTCCTCAGCGGCGTGCGCCCCGCCATCAACGTGGGCATCAGCGTGAGCCGCGTGGGCGGCAACGCGCAGATCAAATCCATGAAAAAGGTGGCCGGCACCCTGAAGCTGGACCAGGCCCAATACCGTGAACTGGAGGCCTTCAGCAAGTTCGGATCCGACCTGGACGCCGCCACCAAGGCGGTGCTGGACAAGGGCGCGCGCAACGTGGAGATCCTCAAGCAAGGCCAGAACAGCCCCATGCGCGTGGAGGAGCAGATCGCCATCATCCACCTCGGCACCAAGGGCCTGCTCGGCAAGGTGCCCGTGGCCAAGGTGCGCCAGTTCGAGGAGCAGTTCCTCACCATGATGCGCAACGCGCACGCCGACACCCTCGCCGCCCTCAAGGGCGGGGAGTACAACAACCAGATCACCGCCGTGCTGGAAAAGGTGGCCGCAGACCTTGCCAAGAACTTCGCTAATTGAGTTCCGAGTTTTCAGTTGCCGGTTGTCAGGGCACTGCGCTAACAACTGTAAACTGAAAACCGACAACTGATTCCAAATGGCCAGCCTCAAGGAAGTCCGCAACCGGATCGTTTCGGTGAACAGCACCAAGCAGATCACTGCGGCCATGAAGATGGTGAGCGCGGCCAAGCTGCGCCGCGCGCAGGATGCCATCATCCGCATGCGGCCCTACGCCGAAAAGCTGGGCACCCTGCTGAGCAACGTGAGCGCTTCCCTGGACGGAGGCGAGAACAAATACGCCCAGCAGCGGGAGGTGAAGAACGTCCTCTTTGTGGCCATTGTGAGCAACCGGGGCCTTGCGGGCGCCTTCAACGCGCAAGTGTTCCGCCAGGTGGCAAAGGCCGTGAAGGCCGCCGAGGCCAAGGGCGAACAGGTACACATCCTGTCCGTGGGCAAAAAGGCCGCCGACCTGTACCGCCGTTCACGCTGGCACGCCAAAGGATTCCCCGAGGACCTCGCCACGCTGTTCGACGGCCTTTCCTTCGACAAGGCCGCCCCCGTGGCCGAGGCCATCATGGCCAAGTACGCCGCCGGTGAATATGACCGTGTGGTGCTCTTCTACAACCGCTTCAAGAACGCGGCCACGCAGGTGATCACCGAGGAGCGGTTCCTGCCCATTGAGCCGCCCGCGGCCCCGGAAGGCGCCACGGCAAAGGCGGACCACATCATGGAGCCAAACCGGCAGACCATCGTGGAGGAGATCGTGCCCAAGAGCCTGAAGATCCAGTTCTACAAGGCGCTGCTGGACAGCCATGCCGCGGAGCACGGTGCCCGCATGACCGCCATGCACAAGGCCACGGACAACGCCGATTCGCTGCTCAAGGAGCTGAAGCTCTCCTACAACAAGGCCCGCCAGGCCGCCATCACCGGCGAGATCCTGGAGATCGTGGGCGGGGCGGAAGCCCTCAAGGGCTGATCGCGGCCATTGCCGGCATCCATCCGCCTGGGGATCGCCCCACCTGGGCGCTTCAACGCCGACCTTTTGCACCCGTGCCGTCCCGCGCTCAGCCGAAGAGCAGGGCCACCAGCTCGTCCAAGCGCGCCACAGGCACTACCTCAATGGCGCTGCGCGGAGGAAGGCCCTTGGTGCCCTTGGGCACGTAAATGCGCTCAAAGCCCAGCTTGGCGGCCTCGGAGATGCGTTGTTCGGTGCGCGTTACCGGGCGCACTTCGCCGGTGAGGCCCACCTCGCCCGCGAAGCAGCAGTCCATGGGCAGGGGGATGTCCGCATTGCTGCTGAGCACGGCGCAGGCAACGGCCAGGTCCATGGCGGGTTCTTCCACGCGGAAACCGCCGGCCAGGTTGAGGAACACGTCCTTCTGCCCCAGGCGGAACCCGCAGCGCTTTTCCAGCACGGCCAGCAGCATGTTCATGCGCCGCAGGTCGTAGCCGGTGGCGCTGCGCTGCGGGGTGCCGTACACGGCTGAGCTCACCAGGGCCTGCACTTCGATCAGCAGCGGGCGCATGCCTTCCAGGGCGGCGGCCACGCACACGCCGCTGGGGCGCGGCCCCCGGTCGCCAAGGAGCACTTGGCTGGGGTCCTCCACAATGGCCAGGCCGCTGCCGCGCATTTCGTAAATGCCCAGTTCGTTGGTGCTGCCGAAGCGGTTCTTCAAGGGCCGCAGCAGGCGGTAGGCGTGGTCGCGGTCGCCCTCGAACTGCAGCACGCAGTCCACCATGTGCTCCAGCACCTTGGGTCCGGCAATGGCCCCGTCCTTGGTGATGTGGCCGATAAGCACCACCGGGATGCCGGTGGCCTTGGCATAGCGCATGAGCTCGCCCGTGCATTCGCGCACCTGGCCCACGGTGCCGGGGCTGCCGTCCAGCACGGCCGTGTGCAGGGTCTGCACGCTGTCCACGATCACCAGCCCGGGCTGCAGCTCGTGTATTTGCTTGAAGATGTTTTGCGTGTTCGTTTCGGTGAGCACGAAGCACTTGGCACCGTTGGCGGTGCCGCCCTCCGCGTCCAGGCGGTCGGCGCGCATCTTCACCTGCTGGGCGCTTTCCTCCCCGCTTACGTAGAGGGTGGAGAGCCGGGGCGTGTGCAGCGCGGTCTGCAGCATCAGGGTGCTCTTTCCGATGCCGGGATCGCCGCCGATCAGGATCAATGACCCGGGCACCACGCCGCCGCCCAGCACGCGGTCCAGTTCACGGTCGCCCAAGCTGATGCGCGGCCCGCCCTCCGCGCTGATCTCCGCGATGGCCACGGGCCGCTGGTCGCGGTCGCGCAGGTGGGCCGGCGTACCGCGCCGCTCTTCCACGCGGTCGCGCACCTCCTCCTCCAGGGTGTTCCATTCCTTGCAGGTGCTGCACTGGCCCATCCACTGGGCGTGTACGGCACCGCAATTGCGGCACACGTACTGGGTGCGCAGCTTAGCCGCCATGGCGGATGCGCTGCACCAGGGATGTGGTGGAGAGGCCCTCCACCAAGGGCAGGGAGAGCACCTCGCCACCGTATTTCCGCACGTATTCGCCGCCCACGATCTTGTCCGGCGCCCAGTCGCCGCCCTTCACCAGCACGTCCGGGCCCAGGGCCTGGATCAGCTCCATGGGCGTGTCCTGGTCGAAGATCACCACGGCATCCACGCAGCGCAGGGCCGCCAGCACGGCGGCGCGGTCCTCCTGATGGTTCAAGGGGCGGTCGCCGCCCTTGCCCAACCGCTTCACGCTGGCGTCGCTGTTCAGCCCCACCACTAACCGCTGGCCATGGGCGGCGGCTTGTTCCAGGTAGGTGGCGTGCCCACGGTGCAAGATGTCGAACACGCCGTTGGTGAATACGATGCGGTCGCTTTTCAGGCGCCATACCTGCACCAGCCGCTGTGCGGTGACCAGGTCGATGATGTGCGGGGTGTGCGTCGTCATGCCGTGGCGGGCCGTTTGATGGCCAGTAAAAGTAGGGATGCGCCGCCGAGCACGATGAGCATCAGGGTTTGCGCGGCCCAAAGCAGCCAACCCATGGCCAGGGCCTCGGGGCGGATATATCCGCCCCCGTCCGGCGCGGCCATGTACATGCTGACGATCAGGGCCACAAAGGCCGGGTAGACGCCGATGCCGCCCTGCACCAGCACAATGCCCACGGCACCCGCCACAAAGCCGGCCAGGATGCCGGCCATGGGCACGCCCGACGTTTCGGGCAGCGCATGGAAGCCCAATGTGAACATGCCGATGTAGGCCAGCCAGATCAGCAGGGTGTGCAACAGGAAGCCTGCCCGCTCCTTGGTGCGGAACACCGAGCCCAGCCCCTGGGAGAAGCCGCGCGCCACCGCCTGCAGGCGGTAGCGCAGTGCCGGGCGCGTGACCAGCAGGTACGCGCCGGCAAGCACGGCCAGTGCCAGCACCGCCGCGATCCAGGCGCCCCAGGCCGTACCACTTTCCGCCGCCGCACCCTGGGAGGACCTGAAAGCCGCGATGCGCTCCTTGAAAAGGTCCAGCTTTTCCAACTGCAGCAGCACCGTGGCCCCTGCAATGCCTAACAGCATCAGCATGTCCACCGCGCGTTCGGCCAAAATGGTGCCGAAGCCCTGCTCGAACGGCACCTTCTCCGTGCGGTACAGCGATACGGCCCTGCTGGCCTCACCGGCCCGGGGCAGAAAAAGGTTCATGAAGTAGCCCGCCATCACGGCATGGTAGCAGTTCCAGAAGCCGGGCCGGAAACCTATGGGTTCCAGGATGTAGCGCCAGCGCCAGGAACGGCTTACGTGCGAAAGCCAGCCCACCAGCGTGGCCAACGCCAGCCACCGCATGTCGGCCTTGCCGAAGGCCGCGAACAGTTCCCCGCGCTGGGCGGGGTCCAGTGAATCGTAGAAATAGAACACCAGCCACACGCCGATGGCCAGGGGCACCCCCACCTTCAGCACACCGATGAGCGTTTTCTTCACTGCGGCAGCTTGTTGGTGCGCTCGTCGGGGAATACCACGGAGGGCCGGAAGGTGCGGGCCTCCTCCAGGGTCATGTGCGCATAGGCGATCACGATCACCACGTCGCCCACGCTGGCCAGCAGGGCGGCAGGCCCATTGAGGCACACCTGCCCCGTGCCGCGCTCGCCGGGGATCACATACGTCACCAAGCGGTTGCCGTTGTTCACGTTCAGCACATGCACCTTCTCGCCCTCCACCAGCCCGGCCGCATCGATCAGGTCGCGGTCCAGGGTGATGCTGCCGATGTAGTGGATGTCGGCCTCGGTGATGGTGATGCGGTGCAGCTTGGCACGCAGGACTTCTATGGTCATCGGCAATGGGCTCCTGGCACTTTGCCCGGAAGGGCGGCAAAATTACCGGTGAACGGTGATGTTGTCGATCAGCCGCACGGGACCCACCTGCGCGGCCACCAGCACGGCTGCTTCATGCAGCCCTTCCCATGCGTGCAGGGGCTGTAGCGTACCCGGGTGCGCCACCACCAGATAATCCGGCTCGATGCCCCTGGCCTGCTGCAGCACCGCCATGCCCGCAGCTATGCACTCCTGCACGGAAAGGCGGAAGGCGCCATCGCGCACCGCGCACAGCGCCCGGAACAACGCAGGTGCCAGCTGCCGCTCTGCCGGGGAGAGCCTCATGTTCCTGGAGCTCAGGGCCAGGCCGTCGGGCGCGCGCACCACGGGGTGCCCCACGATGCGTACCGGCCAGTGCAACCGGTCTGCCAGGTGGCGGATCACGGCGAGCTGCTGGCGGTCCTTTTCCCCGAAAAGCGCCACGTCGGGCCGCACATAATGGAAAAGCCGCTCCACCACGTTGGCCACGCCCTGGAAGTGGCCGGGGCGCGAGGCCCCCTCCAGGACCGCGTCCAATCCGCCCAGGTCGTACTGCCGGGGCGTGAACGCGCTGAAGATCTCCTCCCGCAACGGCATCAGCACCATGCCTGCACCCGCCTCCCGCAGCAGGCGCAGGTCCTCCTCCGGCTGCCGCGGATAGTGCGCCAGGTCATCGGGGTTGTTGAACTGCAACGGGTTCACGAAGATGGTGGCCGCCACCGCATCGGCATGGGCCCGGGCGGCATGCACCAGCGCCAGGTGCCCTTCGTGGAGGGCGCCCATGGTGGGCACCACGGCCACGCGCTTCCCGCTCCGGCGCTGAAGGGCCGTCCATCCGGCAGCCTGCCGGGGGTGCGTCAATTGTTCCAAAAGTAGCGGTACTGCAAGGCGGCCAAACTAAGGAATGCTTGAATATCCGTGATTTTGTCTATACTTTTGTGGTTTCAACAACAGATTCCGCCTGCCATGAGCCTGAAGAATGCAAAGATCCTCACCGTGTCACAGTGCATCCATCCCTTCATCGACGGCACCGGGATGGCCAAGGCGGCGCGCCAACTGCCCCAAGGGATGCTGGAGCGCGGAAATGAGATTCGCGTCTTCATGCCAAAGTTCGGCTCCATCAACGAACGGCGCCACCAGCTCCACGAAGTGATCCGCCTCAGCGGCATGAACCTGATCATCGATGATACGGACCATGCCCTGCTGATCAAGGTGGCCAGTGTGCCCAATGCCCGCATGCAGGTATACTTCATCGACAATGAGGAGTACTTCAAGCGCAAGGCCGACGTGGAGGACGACGAGGAGCATTTCTTCCCCGACAACGACGAGCGCGCGCTCTTTTTCTGCCGCGGCGTGCTGGAAACCGTGCGCAAGCTGGGCTGGAGTCCCGACATCATCCACTGCCATGGCTGGATGACCGGGTTCATCCCCCTGTACGTAAAGCATTTCTTCAACGACGACCCCCATTTCGAGGACAGCAAGATCGTATTCACCGCATACGACGAGCAACCGCATGCGCTGGACAAGGACCTAACCAAAAAACTGGTGCAGGAAGGCTTCGGAAAGGACCTGGTGAAGAGCCTGGCCAAGCCCACCACCGATGAGCTGGTGAAGTTCGCCATGGGCATGAGCGATGCCGTGGTGAAGGGCAGCCCCAAGCTGAGCAAGGCCATGGAGGCCAACATAAAGGCCGTGGACAAGCCCGTGCTGGGCTACCAGAAGGAGGCCGATGAGCGCCTCGAGGCCCATCTGGAGTTCTTCCAAGGCGTACTGGAGGAAGCACTGGTGTGACCGTGAAGCCCGCGCATCCTGCATTTCCGGCACGGCCCGCGATAGCGGCCGTGCTGCTCTTGGGATTGATCGCCGCCGGTGGCTGCAAAAAACCCGAGGACGACCTGGGCTTGGCCGTGCTGGACCCCGCGGACACCTTGGGCACCGTCCGCACCGATACCAGCCGCATCCTGGCCTGGCCCCATGCCGACAATGCCGTGCGCACCAGCGCGCTGAGCAGCAACGAGGTGGGCAGCTACGTGGATGATGCCTTCGGACCCGTAAAAACCGCCACCGCCACCCAGCTGCGCTTGAGCATCAACAACATCGGCCCGGCCGACCCCACCCTCAGTTGCGATTCCATCGTGCTGAGCCTGGCCTATGCCACAGTGGGGCCGATCTATGGGGACCCGGACCCACAGGTGGTCCGCGTACACCGCATCACCGAAGACCTCTCACCGGATTCCATCTACAAGAGCGACCACCAACCCCTGATGGACCCCGAAGACCTTGTGCTGGGCGCCCCACGCACCTTCACACCTGCCACGGCCGCCGGGCCCGTGATCGGCGGCGATACCCTGCCGCCACAGCTCCGTATCCCGCTGAACACCGCCTTGGGCAATGAGTTCCTGGCACAATGGGGCCAGCCCGGATTGGCGGACAATGCGGCCTTCCTCGCCTGGTTCAAGGGCTTGGCCGTGGTGCCGGACAACCCCGGGCAAGGCCCGCTCCAAGGCGGAATCTGGCGCTTCAACCTCCTGAACGGCGCCTCCAAAATGACCCTCTACTACCACAATGGCGACGGCGTGGCGTCCTCCTTCGATTTCATCATCGGCAGCAGCAGCGCGCGCTGGACATGGGTGCAATACGACCATGCGGCCGCATCCGTGCCCGGGCTGCCGCAGGCACTGGCGGACAGCACCCTCGGCCAACAGGCCACCTACGTGCAGGCCATGGGCGGATTGCGCACCGAACTGCGCTTCCCCTACCTGGACCGCTACCGGGGCAGTGCCTTCCGCGCCTTGGCCAAGGCGGAGCTGCTGGTGCCCATCGCCGGGGATTTCCACCCCACCTACCTGCCCCCCGACCAGCTATTTGCGTTCCGCAAGGGCGCCGATGGCCAAGACCTCCTGGTGCCCGACCAGATCGCCGGGCAGGGCCTGGTGGGCGGCATCTATGACGCCGATGCGCACATCTACCGGTTCAACCTCACCCGGTGGGTGCAAGGCGTGATCACCGGCACCTACCCCAACACCGGCCTGGCCCTGGTGCCCGGCAGCAACGGGGTTTCCGTGAACAGGGCCGCCCTTGCCGGACCCGCAAACACGGCCAACCCCATGAAACTGGTCCTTACCTTCACCACCTATTGAACAAGCACCATGTGCGGCATTGTGGGATATGTTGGAAGCAAGCAGGCCTGGCCGATCCTGATCAGCGGCCTGAAACGCCTGGAATACCGCGGCTATGACAGCGCCGGGGTGGCCGTGCTGGGGCCTGACGGGCTGAAAGTGCGCAAGTGCAAAGGCCGCGTGAGCGACCTGCAGGCCCATGTGAACGGCGACCCGATGACCGGCACCGCCGGCATCGGCCATACCCGCTGGGCCACCCACGGCGAACCGAACGACGTGAACGCCCACCCGCACGTGTCCGGCGACCTGGCACTGATCCACAACGGCATCATCGAGAACTATGCCCCGCTGAAGGAAGAGCTCATCAGCCGCGGCTACACCTTTTCCAGCGAAACGGACACCGAGGTGCTCGTCCATCTGATCGCCGATATCCAGCGCACCGAAGGCACCGACCTGGCCGAATCCGTGCGCATGGCCCTGCAAAACGTGGTGGGGGCCTACGCCATTGTGGTGGTGGACCGCAAGAACCCGGGGCTGTTGGTGGCCGCGCGCAAGAGCAGCCCCCTGGTAATCGGCATCGGTGACGACGGGGACCTGTTCCTGGCCAGCGATGCCACCCCCATCGTGGAGCACACGCGCAATGTGGTTTACATGGAGGACGGGGAGATCGCCATCCTGGACCGCGAGCACGGCCTGCGCGTGCGCAACACCAGGAACCAGGAGAAGCGCCCTTCAATACAAGCGTTGGAGATCCAGCTGGAAGCCTTGGAAAAGGGCGGCTACGCGCACTTCATGCTCAAGGAGATCTATGAGCAGCCGCGCAGCATCCGTGATTCCATGCGGGGCAGGCTGAACCTGGCCCAGGGCAACATCGTGCTCGGCGGCATCAAGGACTATGAGCAGCGCATGGTGAACGCCAAGCGCATCCTGATCGTGGGCTGCGGCACCAGCTGGCATGCCGGCATGGTGGGCGAATACCTCTTCGAGGAGTTCGCCCGCATCCCCGTGGAGGTGGAGTACGCCAGCGAGTTCCGCTACCGAAACCCGGTGATCAACGAGGACGACATCGTGATCGCCATCAGCCAGAGCGGCGAAACGGCCGACACCCTGGCCGCCATCGAGCTGGCCAAGGGGCGCGGGGCCACCATCATCGGCATTTGCAACGTGGTGGGCAGCAGCATTGCCCGCCAAACCCATGCCGGCTCATACACCCACGCCGGGCCCGAGATCGGCGTGGCCAGCACAAAGGCCTTCACCGCACAGGTGACCCTGCTCACCCTGATGGCCCTGATGGTGGGCCAGCGCAAGGGCACCATCGACGGCGCCCGCTTCCAGCAACTGCTGCAAGAACTGGACGCCATTCCCGCAAAGGTGGAAAAGGTGCTGAAGACCGAGGCCCAGGTGAAGTACATCGCCGACATCTACCGCGATGCCCGCAACGCCCTGTACCTGGGGCGCGGCTACTCCTTCCCCGTGGCGCTGGAGGGTGCCCTGAAGCTCAAGGAGATCAGCTACATCCATGCCGAAGGCTACCCGGCCGCCGAAATGAAGCACGGGCCCATCGCGCTCATTGATGAGGAAATGCCCGTGTTCGTGATCGCCACCCATGGTGCCAGCTACGAAAAGGTGGTGAGCAACATCCAGGAGGTGAAGGCCCGCAAAGGCAAGGTGATCGCCATAGTCACCGAGGGCGATACCACCGTGAAGGGGATCGCCGACCACGTGATCGAGGTCCCCGCCACTTCCGATGCCCTGGTACCCCTGCTGGCCGTGGTGCCCCTGCAGCTGCTTAGCTACCACGTGGCCGTGATGCGCGGCTGCAACGTGGACCAGCCGCGCAACCTGGCCAAGAGCGTTACGGTGGAGTGAGCGGCACCGTGGAGCCGCGCTTCTCCCCGGCCCACATGAACACCTTGTGGTTGCCGCAGTAGGCCTGCAGGTCCTTGGTGAAAAGGATGTGCGCCAGATCGATCAGCACCAGCACCCCGAACCCGCCGAAGGTGAGCCCGTAGATGATGGGCACCTTGGCATCGGTGCCCAAGTACAGGCGATGGGCGGCGAACACCCCCAGGGTCAAGGTGAGCACGGCAGCCACTGCACGCCGTGGCTCATGAACGGATGCCCCGCCTTCCAGCGGCACTTCCATCCGGACCCATTCCACCTCCGCAGGCAATGGGGCGCTGAAGGGCCCGGCACCGCGCACCTCACCGCGCAAAAGGAGGCAGGCAAAGAGGCACGAAATAACACCTGTGCGGAATGCGGCGGGCATGGCCCAAAAGTATGCGGGCGGCAGCCCTCGCCACCGCCCGCAACAAGTTGCCCGCCCAGGGCCTACTTGGCTGCCGCGTACCGCTTGGCCACGGCATCCCAGTTCACCACGTTCCACCATGCGGCCAGGTAATCCGGCCTGCGGTTCTGGTAGTGCAGGTAGTAGGCGTGCTCCCACACATCCACCCCCAGCACCGGTGTGCCGCAGTGGCTGTACTCAGGCATCAGCGGATTGTCCTGGTTGGGGGTGGAGCAAACCTCCAGCTTGCCGCCTTTGTGCGCGCAGAGCCAGCCCCAGCCGCTGCCGAAGCGCGTGGCCGCAGCCTGGGCAAATTTCTCCTTGAAGGATTCAAAATTGCCGAAGTCGCGGTTGATGGCATCCGCCAATTCCCCTTTGGGCGCACCTCCTGCGTGCGGTGCCATCACGGCCCAGAACAGGCTGTGGTTGTAATGCCCGCCGCCATTGTTGCGCACGGCCATGTTCTTCATGTCAAGGTGCTTCATCACCTCCTCGATCGGCTTGCCGTCCAGCGGCGTGCCGGCGATGGCCTTGTTCAGGTTGGTCACATAGCCCTGGTGGTGCTTCCCATGATGGATCTCCATGGTGCGTGCATCAATGTGCGGCTCCAAGGCATTGGTCGCGTAGGGAAGCGCAGGCAGTTCAAAAGGCATTTTACGGGTTGTTTTTTCAGGTTTGACGATAGGGCGTGCAATTTAGTCGAGCGGTGCTTAACATTTTTTCCACCGTATCCCCGATCTATATACATTTGCGCCCACTTTCACCAAACCAAACAACAAGGATGATCAGGAAGTTCGCCATGCTTGCCGCCGCCTCAGCCCTTTTCGTGGCTTGCAGCAGCAACGTAGAGGAAAAGGCAGCCGACACGATGGATGCCGCCAGCCAACAGGCCACGCAAACGATGAACGAGGCCCAGAACAAGGTTGAGGATGCCGCCGCCAAGGTGGATAGCGCCGCCAAGGCAACCGTGGACACGGCCAAGGCCGTTGTAAACGAGGCCGCCAAGCAGGTGACCAAGTAAGCAGCACCAATGACAAAGGAAGGGGGGCCAATGGCCCCCCTCTTTTTTTGCGGTCAATGCACCCGGGAATCACCCTCGGCCAGCGCATCCCGCGCGCGCTCATATACGCGGTCGTCATCCAGGAGCACGCGGTAATACCCGTTATCACCCCAGATGTTGCGGGCGATGATGGCCTTCAGCCGCAAGGCGATCACCGGGGCGGATCTTCGCAGGCCCTGGGGATCTTCCTTCACGCCAAGTGTGGCGGCCTCCTTGGCCAAGCCCTCCAGCTGGGCTGGTCCCACGGTGTATGCGCGGTTGAACGCCTCCGCATTGCCGTATCCCTCAAGGCGCTGCCGTTGGCGGTCGGCCGCATCAAACGCATATTGGTTGATGGCGCCCGAGAAGAACAGCGCGCTGAGGTAGGGTGAGCGGTCGGCCGTGTCCGCAGGCACGAAAATGTCCGGCATGATGCCGCCACCGCCGTATACGGTGCGCCCGTCCTTGGTGTGGTACACTTCGGAGGAATCCAGGCGCACGCTGTCGATATTGAGCAGTTCGCCATGCACGTAGCGCTCCTCCAGGTCGTCCTTGTAGTCGATCCCCTTGCCGTACGGGCGCTGGATGCACCGCCCGCTGGGGGTGTAGTACCGCGCGGTGGTAAGCCGTACGGCACTGCCGTCACGCAATTCCACCTGCTCCTGCACCAGGCCCTTGCCAAAGGAGCGGCGGCCCACGATCAGGCCGCGGTCGTTGTCCTGCACAGCCCCTGCCACGATCTCGCTTGCCGAGGCGGACCCTTCATCGATCAGCACGGCCAGGGGCACGTCCACCAACGAGCCATCCCCGTCGGCCTTGTAGTCCTGGCGGGGCGAGGAACGCCCTTCGGTATAGACGATCTCGGCGCCCTTTGGCAGCAATTCCTCGCACACGCCAATGGCGGCATTGAGGTATCCCCCGCCATTGCCCCGCAGGTCAATGACCAAGCGCTTCATGCCCTGCTTTTTCAATTGTGATGCCGCCTTCACGAATTCTTCCTGCGTGGTGCGGGCAAAGCGCGCCAACTTCACATAACCCGTACCGTCCTTGTCCAAGAGGGTTGCAGATACGCTGTTGATGGGGATGGGACCGCGCGTGATGGTGACCTTGAACGGCTTTCCGCCGTTGCGCACCACCCCCACGGTGACCTTGGTGTTGGCCGGGCCGCGCAGCGCCTTCATCACCTGCTCGTTGGTAATGCCCACCCCGGCCAGCTTCACCGTATCTGCGCTCACCAAGCGGTCTCCGGGATGTATGCCCAACGCCTCGCTGGGCCCTCCTTCTATGGTGGACACCACCACGATGCTGTCCCGCTGGATGCTGAACTCCACCCCGATGCCCATGAAACTGCCCTCCAGCGGCTCTTCCGCCGCCTGCAGGTCGGCCGCGCTGATGTAGTAGCTGTGCGGGTCCAGTTGCTGAAGCAGGTCCTCCAGCATGCCGTCCACCAGCTTGCCCTGCTGCACGGTGTCCACGTATTGGCGCTCGATCAGGTCCAGCACCTGCTGCACTTTCGCTGCGGGCGTATTGCGGCGAAGCTCCATGAACTGACCGCCACCGGAACTTTGCCCGCCCAGGCCGCTGCCGAGGTAATAGCCGCCCGCCACACCGATCCCCAGGATCAGCGGGAAGAATACGCCAATGGGGCGTTTGTTATTTGAGGGAATGCTCACAGTACCTCGATCTTGTGCAGCACCACGCCGCCTTTATCAAGCAGCTCCAGGCCGGCTGCATCCTTGTACGGCTCCAGGTAGACCAGCCGCTTGATGCCCGCCTGCAGCACCAGCTTGCTGCAATCCTTGCAGGGTGAATGGGTGAGGTAGAGCGTGGCGCCGCGCGCGTTGTTGGCGCTGCGCGCCACCTTCAGGATGGCATTGGCCTCGGCATGCAGCACATACCAGTGCGTAAGCCCATGTTCGTCCTCGCAATCGTTGGGGAAGCCGGTGGGCGTGCCGTTGTACCCGTCGCTGATCACCATGCCGTCCTTCACGATCAGCGCCCCCACCTGCTTGCGCTTGCAGTGGCTGAGCTTGGCCCACTCCAAGGCCATCCGCATGTAGGCGCCGTCGTAGCGCGCCTGTTTGGCGGGATCGGGGTAAACAAGTGCTTCGCTTTGCATCGGACCGGACCGGGGCCCAGGAGCGGCCGCCGGTCAGCTGATCTTCCGGACCGTTTGATCCGTGGTTTGTACCCAGGGCGGGACTCGAACCCGCACGATTGTTGAGATCACTGGTGTTTGAGACCAGCGCGTCTACCGATTCCGCCACCTGGGTGGGTGCATGCCCCCTCTCGGGAGGCGCGAAGTTCCCCCAAAAATCGGTTCCCGCAGCCACGGGGTGCAATTTTTCGCCGCGCGGCCGCCACTGCGGCACTATTGCTTCACTCCCGTTTGGCGGCCGCCCGCCGCAGGCGGTCGTTGATCGCAAGGCCCAATCCTTCACCGGGAAACTGTTCCGCAAGGATCAGGTCCACCGGCGCCGCATCCAGCCGGCGCAAGGCCGCGAACAGGTTGCGGGCCGCCTCGGCCAGGTCCCCCTGCCGGGAAAGCACCTCATTGGCCTGTGCGTGGTGGTTCTCGCGGAAACTGATCACGCCGATCCGCTTGCCCGAATGCGCCTCCATCAGCAGGGGCACATTGCCGATGAACACCGGCCGCAGGGGCGCATAGTGGCTTTCCAGCATGCCGGGGGATGCGGGCACAACGGCCTTTTGCGCGCGGCCCACGCTGCCGATCACCGTTTCCACCGCTTCCACCGGCAGCCCCCCGGGCCTGTACAGCACCCATGCGCCGGCCTGCTGCTCCCAGCCTATGATGGTGCTTTCCAACCCCACCGTGCAGGGCCCTCCGTCCAGGATGTACGGCACCTTGCCGCCAAGCTGGTCGGCCACATGCTGCGCGGTGGTGGGGCTTACGTAGCCGAACGGGTTTGCGCTGGGCGCGGCCAAGGGAAAGGGCAACGACCGCAACAACCGCAGGGTGAGCGGGTGGGCGGGCATGCGCACGGCCACGGTGCCCAGCCCGCTGGTCACCAGGTCGGGCACCTGGGCGGCCTTTGGCAACACCAGGGTCAACGGCCCCGGCCAAAAGTTCCGCATCAGTGCGTGCGCCTGTTCGCGCATGGCGGCCTCCGCCGTTTCCAGTGAAGCAACTTCTTCGGCCTGGGCGATGGCATGCACATGCACGATCAGGGGGTCGAACGCGGGCCGCTGCTTGGCCTGGAAGATCTGCAGGACCGCCCCGGGGTCGTATGCGTTCGCGGCCAGGCCGTACACGGTTTCGGTGGGGATGCCCACAATGCGTCCGTTGCGCAGCAACGCCGCCGCCTGGCTGATGTCGGTGCCGATGGGCATGCCGCAAAGATCACCCGCCCGGGGCTTCGGTGTGCAGCTCCGGGCTATCTGCTTCCTCGGGAAAGGTGAGCACGAAGGTGGTGCCTTCCCCCACGGTGCTTTCCACGTCCACATGCACCCCGTGCGCATTGAATATGGTGCGGGCGCTGGTGAGCCCCAGCCCCATGCCGCCTGAGCGGCCCGAGTAGAAGGCATGGAAAAGCCGCCGGATGTCCTCCCCCGGGATGCCCTTGCCATTGTCCACCACCCGGATGCGCACATGGCCCCGGTGCAGGTCGGCGGATAGCAGCAGGCGGCCCGCCCCCTCCTCCATCGCTTCAATGGCGTTCACGCACAAGTTCGTCAGTGCGATACCCATCATTTCCGGGTCCGCCAGCACGCTTTGCACGCCTGGGGACACCTCCACGCGGGCCTGCATCTTTCGCAGGCCGAGCCGGTCCTGTACCGAGGCCACGGCGGTTTCCAGCAGGCCCTGCACCGCGCAGGGTTGCTTGTCCAGCTCCTTGGGCTTGGAGGATTCCAGCAGGTCCGTGATCAGTTTGCTGATGCGGTGCATGTTGCGCTGCAGGATCTCCGAATAGGGCTTTATCTCCTCGCGGACCCCGGGCTGCAGTTCGTCCAGCATCTGCTCCAGGGCCATGTGCAGGTTGGTGAGCGGGTTGCGCACCTCATGTGCGATGGTGCGGGCAATGCCGCCCGTGATCGCCAGGCGGTCGGCTTCCGCCAGCAGCTGTTCGGCCCGCCGCGTATCGGAAATGTCGGAGATGGTGACCACGAACCCATCAAGCAGCCGCAGGGCGTGTACGTGGATCCAGGTATCCGCCCGCAAGACGGATTGGCGCGTGGCCTCATAGGGCTCGCCTGTTTCCACCACGTCCAGAAAGGCCTCGTACAGCCCGGCTTCCCGTACCCACGGCATTTGCACCAACAACCGTTGCCCGACCAAGCCTCCCCCACCCGGAGCAAAGATCCGTTCGCTTTCCTGGTTGGCCAAATGCCACTCGAAATCGGTTACGCGGCCCTTTGCATCCCTGATGCTGCGAAATGCCATGATCGCACTGGGGGAACTGTCCAGCACGCGCTTCAGGGAGCGTTCGGCGAATTCCCTGGTGCGCACCTCCTTGTTCAGCTCGTCCACCTTCCGCTGCACCTCGGCTTCAGCCTTGTCCGCCTTGGTCAAGGCCGTAACCAGGCGCCAGAACAGCAATCCGGTGGCCAGGATGGTGAGCACCGAATAGATCAGCAGCATCAGGGGCGTATCCGGCTGCAGGCTCCGTTCGTCGCCCAGGTTGCGGTTACGCACCTTGTTCAGCGCGGTGGCCAATTGCCCTTGCTCAGCCCTGATCCGCTCCATTAGGTCCCGCGTTTGGCCCATTTGCGCCTTGCCACGGCCATGCAGGCCGGGTGGCAGCCCCCGTTGCGCAAGGAATTGGTCCTGGATGGACTTCAGGACCTTGCGTGAAAGGTCCTGGATGGGTGCCAGGTCCAGGTTGGTGGCCCCGGCGCGCTGGAGCGAATCCAGCCGGTGCATGCTGGCGGCCACCATGGGCTGCGCAAGTTGGAAGGGGCGGGCAAAGGCGGTGTCGCCGGTGAGCATGTACCCCCGCACCCCGATCTGTGCATCCTTCAGGCCCGAAACCAGCGCTTCCAGCTCCTGCAGCACCGCATTGCTGTCCCGGATGTGCCTATTGGCCGTGGAGTAGCGGAAGAAGGTGCGGGCGGTGATCAGCAGGAACAGCACCAGCACCGCCAACGTGACGGCGTACAGCAACCGAAGCACGCGCCGCTCCCGGTTGCTATATCGCAATGGGCTGCTCATGCGGAATCACCGGCCGCACCGCCAACCCCGGTCCCGCACAACCGGTTGCGGCCCGGGGAATTCCGAACCAGGCTGCGACATCTGCCGCCCCAGCCGCCTCATAGCTCGATGCCAAAGGATTTCAGTTTGTTGTACAAGGTCTTGCGGTCGATGTTGAGCATCTCCGCAGTGCGCGATTTATTGAACCCGTTTCGTTCCAGGGCCTTCATGATCGCCTGTTTTTCCGCTGAGTGCGAAACGCCCTTCAAGCCATCGGCCACAGGTGGCGCACCGGCACCCTGTTCTTGCGCATGCAACGCCACCGCACCGCTGATCACTTCCGCGGGCAGTGCGCTGAGTTGCACCAATTTGCCGGTGGAGAGCAGCACGGCCCGTTTTACCACATTGCCAAGCTCGCGCAGGTTTCCCGGCCAGGCATGGCCCTTCAGGCGGGCTTCCACCGCTTCGTCAAACCCTTCCACCTGGCGCCCCAGTTGCGTGTTGGCCTGTTGCAGGAACCACCTGGCGAACACCATGATGTCTTCCGGGCGGTCGCGCAACGGCAGCAGGTTCAGGTTGAACTCATTTACACGGTGCAGGAGGTCTTCCCGGAACCGCCCTTCCGATACCGCCCGGTGCAGGTCTTCATTGGTGGCCGCCAGCACCCGCACGTCCACGGCAATGTCCTTCTCATCCCCTACCCGCTTGATGCGGCGCTCCTGCAGCACGCGCAGCAGCTTCACCTGGTTTTCGTAGGTGAGGTTGCCGATCTCGTCCAGGAACAGGGTGCCCCCATTGGCCTGCTCAAAACTGCCGCGCTTATCGCCCAGTGCGCCCGTAAAGGCCCCCTTCACATGGCCGAAAAGTTCACTACCGGCCAATTCCTTGGGCAGCGCCCCGCAATCAATGGCCACAAACGGGGCCTGTGCACGGGCGCTAAGCCGGTGGATCTCCCGCGCTACGAACTCCTTCCCGGTGCCCGTTTCGCCCGTGATCAGCACGGTCATGTCCGTAGGCGCCACCAGCGCGACGTGCGCGGCCAGCAGCTCGGCGTGGGGGCCGGTGCCCTGCACGTAGTCACCTGTTTTTTCCCTGTTGGCCGTTCGCTTCGGCGCCCGCACATCTTCCGCTTGTTCCCGGCGGCCCGCCAATGCGTCCTTGATCCGCATCAGGATCTCATCCGGATACAGGGGCTTTCCCACGTAATCAAAGGCCCCCTTGCGCATCAGGTTCACGGCGGTGCGCACGTCCGAATAGCCGGTGATGATGATCACCGCCGTATCCATGGAGACCGACTTGATGTACTGCAACATCTCCTCGCTGTCGGTGTCCGGCAACCGGTGGTCGCACAGCACCAGGTCGAACCGCGATTTCTTCAGCAGGTCCTTCGCCACCGCACCGCGCTGGGCCGATTCCACCTCGTACCCGTGCTTGGCCAGGAACCGCGTCAGCAGCGTGCAAATGTCCACATCGTCATCTATGACCAGCAGTCTCGGTTGCGCCATGGGTTGCAGGGCTTTGTCAGGCAATGATCCCCAGCGCCTGAAGCCCGCCTAAGATACTGCTCTTGTCAAATGGCTTGGGCAAGAAATAGTCAACCCCGCTTCCCTCGGCATGTGCCCTCTCGTTGTCCACCGCGCTCATGGCGATCACATGCGCCCCCGGCTGGCTCTGCCGGATCTCGGGCACCAACTGGTAGCCTTTCCCATCGGGGAGATGAACGTCCAAAAACACCGCATGGTAAGTGCCCCGGCCCAAATGTTCACGACCATGCGCCAGCGAATGGGCCATGTCGCAATGGATGCCAATACGTTCCAAAACCTTTCTGATCAGGAAGCAAATCTCCGTCTCATCATCGATCAAGAGGAACTTCATCTTCACCACGCCGATTATCCGATTCAATCTATTCGCACAGGCAGATGCGGCACGCATGCAAATAACGAACCTTTACACGCAACATCGCGCGCCATTCACCAACCATGGCCCAGCCCGTGCAAACAATTCCACGTTTCGGGGAATGAGCGCCTACGTGATTCACCGTAGGTCATGTCTGATTCCCGTATGCCCTGGTGCGCAATCGGGACCCCAGCGATGGCATGGCGACATCAAATTAGGGGGGCGCTACGGGACATGGTGAACGAACAGGCTTAGTAATGCCGCAGGGCAAACGCCTCTAAATCCTTGGTAAGAAAGCGAGAAGATGTACGGCCCACTCCAGGGTCGAGCCACGCTTTGCCGAGAGGATTCAACGTTGTATGACCGCTTCGGGGTCGTAAGGAGTGTTATGAACGTGACCCCGAACGGGGTCACACAGCGTAGCAATCGTATCCAGTAAGGTGCCGACCCCGGAGCGGGCCGCACAGCATAGAGCATCAACGTGCATGATAAGATGCGTCTGCCCTGAGCAATGCCGACAGACCATGCGAACCGCTTCATACCTTTGCCGGTTGCGCGGTTTCGCGCTATGCGCTTTTGCTCAACAGCAGTTCCACCGAAACACAACCAACTGATAACCAAGCGGAAACAACAAAGTTCCACGTGGAACACAGGGCATGGCGGAAGAATATGACATCATCGTGGTAGGCGGAGGCCATGCCGGTTGTGAAGCTGCGGCTGCGGCTGCCCAAATGGGCAGTAAAGTGCTGCTGATTACCATGAACATGGGGGCCATCGCCCAAATGAGCTGCAACCCGGCAATGGGCGGTGTGGGCAAAGGGCAGATCGTGCGCGAGATAGATGCCTTGGGGGGGTTCTCGGGCATCATCAGCGACCTGAGCACAGTACAATTCCGCATGCTGAACCGAAGCAAGGGACCGGCCATGTGGAGCCCACGCACGCAGAACGACAGGCATTTGTTTGCCCAGGCCTGGAGGGCGCAACTTGAACAAATCCCCAATGTCCATTTCCGCCAGGATATAGTAACCGCACTGCTCACAAACCGGCTCCCGGACGGAACCACACGAGTTTCCGGCGTGGTCACCGGCATCGGGAGCACCTTCACAGCGCGCGCGGTGGTACTTACCAACGGAACCTTTCTCGGTGCCGTGATGCACATCGGCGAGAAGCAATTCGGCGGAGGGAGGGCCGGTGAAAAAGCATCCCATGGCATCACTGAACAACTGCGCGAACTGGGGTTTGAAACCGGGCGCTTAAAGACCGGCACCCCCCCCAGGGTAGATGGGCGCAGCATCGACTACGCCATGTTAGTGGAGCAGCCCGGTGATGACAAACCGGCCAAATTCAGCTTCGCGGACCGCACACGACCCGCCCAAAAGCAGCTTAGCTGCTGGAT
>JAFEAI010000010.1 GCA_018266475.1 Bacteroidota bacterium | reverse complement strand
CCCAAGCCCAGCTTGGAGGCATCGTTGCTGCACACCTTTTGGATCAGGTCCAGGGCCTGTGGCCCGCGTACGAGGAATTCGCCCATGTGGCTCACGTCGAACACGCCCACGGCGTTGCGCACGGCCAAGTGCTCGTCGTTCACGCCGGTGTACTGCACGGGCATGCTGAAACCCGCGAAGGGCACCATTTTGGCGCCGAGGGCGTGGTGGATGTGGTCAAGGGTGATGTGCTTGAGGGCGGTTGTGGTTTCCATGTGTGTTCCTGTCGATCAGTTCATTGAATAGTTCGAGGTAGCGGTCCTTCCATGCGTTCACGGAATAGCGCTCCTCCACGGTTTTTCTGGCGGCATTGCCGATCCGCCGGCGAAGGTCGGCATCCTGGAGCAAGCGGGAAAGGAACTCGGTCCATTGTTGTTGGGAGGAAGCCAGGAATCCGTTGGTGCCGTGGGCGATGATCTCGCGGTTGGCCCCGTGGTCCTGCAGCACCACCGGCTTTCCCAGGGCCATGTACTGCAGGCCCTTGAACCCGCATTTCCCCTTTGACCAATCATTCTCCTCCAGGGGCATGATGCCGATGTCCATGTCCTGCAGGTCCTGCACCTCGGTGGCGCTGCGCCATGGCCGATGCTCCACGTGTATGCCTTCGGCGGTGAACGGCACGTCGCTGACCACCCGCAGGATAAAGGGCACCTCTCCTTGGCGGGCCAATTGGCGCAGTGCGGGCAATGCCCTCTCCAAGTGCGGAATGGTGGTGCGGCTTCCGGTCCAGCCTATCACCAAGGGACCTGGCCCTTTCCGCTCCCTTTCCAGGGGCACGTATTCGTTGGTGTCCACCACGGTGGGGATCATCTCCGCATGCGGATTGAACTTCAGGGCATGGTGCAGCAGGAAGCTGTTTCCGGCGATCACATGGTCCGCCAGGCGGAGGATGCGTTCCGCCTTCCGGGGTTCCTTCAGCCAGCGCAGGTAGCGGTTGCCCTCACTGAAGTTCATCAACCAGATGGCATCGTCAATGTCGTAGACCAAGGGTACGCCGGTGGCCTTCAGCAACTGCTCATAGCGGGTGCCGCCGGTCATGAACGTTTCGCGTTGCAGGAAGATCAGGTCGTGCCCTTTGGCCAGTTGCACTTGCAGCCTTCTCCTGCGGAAACTCTTCAGCAGGAGCTTTGCCTTGGGCAGCAGTGCCCCCCGTGCGTACAGGTGGCGGTCATCCTCCTCGTCCACCACCCATGCACTGGTGAACTCCCACCCCTTGCTCTTCCAGTAGGGCACGAACTTCTCAAAGCGGTAACGCTGGCTCGGGGAACGGTCGGGCCGGTGCGGAGCGACGAACAGGACGCGGGGCATAATGGAACCGGGGGCCGGACCCTGCAAAGATGCACCTGCCGGGGAAAAGGCCAACCTGCGCCGCAGGGCAACACATCCTGATAGTTGATGTTCGGGCATCGTGCGGGACACTCTTTCGAGGGCTTGAACAGGGGCTTCGGCTCCGCCCAGCCCTGGTTGATCCATTATGATGTTCAATACGAGAGTCTGGGCTGAGCGGAGCCGAAGCCCCCAACAACGAAGCCAAATACGATGCCTTTGATGCTCCATGAACCAAGGCCACGCTGAGGTTTGGATGCGTTTGCCCTGTTTGTGCCGCAGCTACCTT
>JAFEAI010000109.1 GCA_018266475.1 Bacteroidota bacterium | reverse complement strand
GGGCTTGCGCCGCGCGCCTGCAACATGTCCGGCAGCCAGGCCAGTACCACGTAGAACGCGAAGGACTGCAGCCCCATGTACAGGGCGATGTTCCAGGCAAGCCGCGAGCCGCCCAGCTTGCGGACCGCGTCGCCGTAGCTGCGCCCGGGGGCCGGGCCGCGCCCGTAGCGGCCCAGCTGCGGAACCCAGGCCACGAGGGCGACAAGCGACAGGGCCGCCCAGCAGCCCAGTGCGCCGCGCCATCCGCCGGGCAGCACGGTGGCCAAGGGCACGCTAAAGCCCGCCGCCAGCGATGCGCCAAGGCCCAGCATGGCCGAGTACAGGCTGGTCACCAGGCCGTAGTGCTTGGTGTAGTGCTGCTTCACCACGCTCGGCAGCAGCACGTTGCCGAAGGTGATGCCCACGCCCAGCAGGAGCGTGCCGCCAAGCAACGGGAACAAGCCCGGAAGCGAGCGCACCGCAGTGCCGGCGGACAGCAGCACCAAGCCCGCGGCCAAGGTGGCGGCGGTGCCAAAGCGGCGCGTGGCCAACGGTGTCAGCAGGGACACGATCCCGAAGGCCAGCAACGGCAGGGCCGTCAGCAGGCCCACCACGGAGCTGGAGAAACCGGTGGATGCACGCACGGTATTGGCCAACGGGCCGATGGCCGCGATGGCGGGCCGCAGGTTCAGTGCGATCAGCAGGATGCCCGCCAGCAGCAGGGCATTGCCTTCACGTGGAACGCGGGAGTTGGCAGCGGGCAAGGAGGGCATCGGCGCTTAGCGAAAGGGCGGCGAAGGTACCCCCGTGCGGACCCGGTGCCACGCGGGCGGGCCGGGCTACTTTTGCCTGCCGATGTACAAGCTGCTCCGTCCGCTGCTCTTCCGCCTGAACCCCGAGCGGGCGCATCACCTCACTTTTTCCATGCTGGAGGCGGCCAAGCACATCCCCGGCGCGCTGGCCATCGTAGGCGGCAAACGCCCTCCAACGCAAGCCGCCGTGGAGGTGATGGGCCTGCAGTTCCCCGGTCCTGTGGGCTTGGCCGCCGGCATGGACAAGGACGCCAAGCACGTGGATGCCCTGGCGCGCATCGGCTTCGGATTCGTGGAGGTGGGCACCCTCACGCCCGTGGCCCAGCCCGGCAACGAGCGCCCGCGCCTGTTCCGCCTCAAGGCTGATCGTGCCCTCATCAACCGCATGGGCTTCAACAACGGCGGCGTGCAAGACGCGGTGGAGCGCCTGCGGAAGCGCACGCCCGGCATCGTGGTGGGCGGCAACATCGGCAAGAACAAGGTGACGCCCAACGAGCAGGCCATCGCCGATTACGTGAAGTGCTTCGAGGCCCTGCATCCCGTGGTGGACTACTTCGTGGTGAACGTGAGCAGCCCCAACACGCCCGGCCTGCGCGCCTTGCAGGAGAAGGGGCCTTTGCTGGAGATCCTGCAGGAGCTGAAACACCGGGCGGATGAACATGCGGTGAATGGTGATAAGTCACTGGTGAACAGTCCAGCCTCCAGCCACCAATCACCAACCACCATTCACCATTCACCATTCACCATTCACCATTCACCAATCACCATTCACCAATCACCCAAACCCATCTTGCTGAAGATCGCGCCCGACCTCACCGATGAACAGCTCGATGATATTGTGACCGTGGTGCAGGAAAGCGGCATCGCGGGCGTGGTGGCCACCAATACCACCATCTCCCGCGCGGGACTGAAGATGCCCAAGGCCGAAGTGGACGCCCTGGGTGCAGGCGGTGTAAGCGGTGCCCCCGTGCGTGCGCGGAGCACGGAGGTGGTGAAGTACCTGCGGGCGCGGCTGCCAAGACCTGTGGTCATCATCGGCGTGGGCGGCATCGACAGCGCGGAAGCCGCCATGGAGAAACTGGACGCGGGCGCTGACCTTGTGCAGGTGTTCACCGGGTTGATCTATGAAGGACCGGCGCTGCTGAAGCGGATCAACGCGGCCTACGCTTCGCTCCGGCGGGTGGAGAAAAACCACGGATGAACACCGATGGACACGGATCAATCCAATGATGCCATGCGTGATGCACCAGGCGTTATCCGTGTGGATCGGTATCCATCAGTGGTAACATTGCATGAAGCCCGTGCCACGGATGAACACGGAATAAGTTAGCGTTTGAGCAATGTGAAATCAACCACGGATGGACACGGATGAACACGGATCGGTAACGAGAGAAAGCGGCAAGCTGCTTCATTTGGCGGAAACCGAAGCGGTCATCGGCGCGGCCATGGAAGTGCTGAACATCCTGGGCCATGGATTACTGGAGAAGCCATATGAAAATGCGCTTGTGGTGGAGCTGAGGCTGCGTGGAATTCCCGTGGAACAGCAGCCGATATATGATGTGAAGTATAAGGACGTTTCCGTTGGAACCTACGTGCCGGACCTCTTGGTTCAGTCCCGCATCATTGTGGATGCCAAGACCATCGACCGCATTGGGGACCATGAATTGGGCCAGATGTTGAATTACCTGAAGTTGACCGGGCTGCGTGTAGGCTTGGTCGTGAACTTCAAACGGGCCAAGCTGGAATGGAAGAGAGTGGTATTGTGATGGTATTGAACCACGGATGAACACAGAGGAACACGGATCGTTTCAAAAACGGGAAAAGCGTATTGCCAGCTTGCATCATCCGTGCCCATCCGTGTGGATCCGTGGTTCGTATTCCTTCCGCCGCCAGGCGGATCCATGGCAAATTGCAGCTGGTCCATCCGTGTGGGCCCATGGTTCGTATTCCTTCGGCCGCCAAGCAGATTCAAAGCAAATCGCAGCCGTGTATTATCCGTGTTCATCCGTGTGTATCCGTGGTTCGTATTCCTTCCGCCGCCAGGCGGATCCATGGCAAATTGCAGCTGGTCCATCCGTGTGGACCCATGGTTCGTATTCCTTCCGCCGCCAAGCGGATTCAAAGCAAATCGCAACTGTGTATTATCCGTGTTCATCCGTGTGTATCCGTGGTTCGTATTCCTTCCGCCGCCAGGCGGATCCATGGCAAATTGCAGCTGGTCCATCCGTGTGGGCCCATGGTTCGTATTCCTTCGACCGCCAAGCAGATTCAAAGCAAATCGCAGCCGTGTATTATCCGTGTTCATCCGTGTGTATCCGTGGTTCGTATTCATCCCGCCGCCAAGCGGATAAATCCAGCAAGCCAAATAAAAATCCCTGGTTGACATGGTTGCAGTAAAGCTCATCGAATGCCCGCGCGACGCCATGCAGGGCATCCACCCGTTCATCCCCACCGACGTGAAGGTGGATTACCTCAACGGCTTGCTGCGCGTGGGCTTCGACACCATCGACATAGGCAGCTTCGTCAGCCACAAAGCCATTCCGCAACTGGCGGACACCGCCGAAGTGCTCGCACGCATCGACCGCTCCGCAACGAAGAGCAAGCTGCTGGTGATCGTGGCCAACGAGCGCGGTGCGGAGGAGGCGGCAAAGCAGGAAAGCGTGACCTACTTAGGTTATCCGTTCAGCATCAGCGAAACCTTCCAACAGCGCAACACCAACACCAGCATTGAAGGGAGTTGGTCGCGCACGGCGCACATCGCGGAAACCGCGCGCAAGGCGGGGAAGGAGCTGGTGGTGTACATCAGCATGGCCTTCGGGAATCCGTATGGCGATCCGTGGAACGCGGACATCGCCCTGCAATGGACCGACCGCTTGGTACACGAGCTCGGCGTGCGCATCATCGCCCTCAGCGACACGGTGGGCGTGGCAGCGCCGGCCGACATCAGCGCCATGTTCAGCACGCTGGTCCCCGCCATGCCCCAGGTGGAGTTCGGTGCGCATTTGCATGCCCGCATAGACAACTGGAAGCCCAAGACCGATGCGGCCTGGAATGCGGGCTGCCGCCGCTTCGACGGTGCGCTCAAGGGTTACGGAGGCTGCCCCATGGCCGAAGATGAGCTGGTGGGCAACTTGGCGATGGAGGCTTTTGTGAAGGACCTGGAAGCACGCGGTGTCTCCACCGGTCTTGATCTGCGGCAATTGGAGCGCAGCGTGGCGCAAGCGGCGGTGGTCTTTCCGTAATTCTTGGTGTGCGGCTCAAGAAAGATGCAGTGAATCTTCCCTTTTACGAGGCGGCTTTATGATCGCAATTGGCCCTTGTGCTATTTGAACTCTTGCACAGGGTATCCGATACAAGGTATGGACCAGCATTGATTGGTACCATAGAATTCCTATCTTGCATCGTATTATGGCTGCCATACGTTGTGCCATATTGAGTTGGACCATGGCCATCTGGGTGATGCAATGCACTGCGCAGAGCGGTACTGGCGTGTTAGCACCTGTGCAAGGACAAGGTATCTGGGAACGCTATGCCAATTGGCCCGAGAAATACATGCTGCATTACACCCAGGCGCTGTTTCTGCCCACCCTTACGCCGTTCGGCTTGCAGGACAGTCCGGCAGTTGTTGCCTTGAAGGAGGGGATGATGCGCCCCCGCAAGCCCACAAAGGCGGAAGAGGTCGCACAACGGCAGCAGAAAGTCGCTTTCCCACCACAACCGGTGGATCCCAACGCCGCCAATGCAAGCCGAAACCCTTGGAACAACCAAGCCCCAAGGAGCCCGAATGACGAACTCCGGGAGTTGGCGGCAAGCCTCAACGCGGTGGCCACGGTCAATGACCGCATGGACCGTGCGGGTTACTACGCCACGCAAGCGTACAAGGAAGACCTCCAACGCTACCAGGCCGCCTTCAACCACCTGCAGGACATGCTGGAAGGCCGGGCGGCCCTGTCCATTGCTGAAGCCCGCTACATTGTGGAATCGGCCTATGGCGGCCTGCCCATGGACCACAAAGCGTATAACGCCGAGATCGATCGTTCCGCCGCCTTTATCCGGCAATGGATGCATGAGAACGGCATGGATGGCCGGAACCCCGATGCCGTCCACCTGGCCATCCAGAAATTCATGGGCGATAGCCTCACCTTACGGAACGGCAAAGGCATTGACCGCTCGCGGACGGCGGAGCTTCCCACGATGCACGTGCCGTTCAAGTACGACTACATCGACTGCCGGGCCGTTGAGGATCCGCACAACCATTTCCTCACCAAGACCCTGGCCACCGGCACCGGCCAGTGCCTCACCCTGCCCTATGTCTACCTCGTCCTGGCCGAGGCCTTGGGCGTTGAGGCCCACCTTTCCTTCATGCCGCAGCATGCCTTCATCAAGTACCGCAACAGCAAGGGCGTCATGGAGAACTACGAGACTACGGTGGACTGGCACATGAGCGACAATGAGTACATGGAAAGGATGCCCGTGATGGCGTCCGCACTGGCCAACGGGATCTATCTTCAACCCCTGGACAAGGAGCAAACCGTTGCATCCATTATGATCGACCTCGCAGATTGCTATTACCGGGAACATTGGGTGGCCGACGGCGCCTTCATGGAGCAGTGCATCGACTATGCCATGCCTTGGTTCAAGAACGGCGAAGGCAACCGGGAGGGATTGTTGCTCCGCAATCTCGTGCGGGCCTCGCAGTTGGACAGGGTGCTGCAGAAGCAGGGCATGGATGACCTGGGGCAGATCGCGGGGAACCCGGAGGCGGAACGTGCATACCGCGCTTTCCGCGCGAGCGCGGATCGTATATCCGAACTCGGCATTCAGGATTTTCCGGAGGAGGTGTACAATGCCATGCTGGAAAAGCATGATGCGCGGGGGCGATTACAACAAGCCCAAGGCATGGATACAAAAGCCGCCCGTTCCCTTTTCGTTCCTGCACCAAACCCTGCTCACCGATGAAGGCCGTCCGCATCTTGTTCCTGGGTCTTGCCCTGCTTTTCATCACCATCGTTGTCGCGGGTCCGGATACAACCCGTACGTGCTTCGAGCAGGCCTACTCCGAGTTGCAGGACATGCTGGAGGGCAATCGGGTCATGAGCTTTGAACGGGCGGTGTACATATCCGAGGCCGCCTACTTGGACGACACGATCGGGTACGACAATTTCCGGTCCACGCTGGATGCCTACCAGTACTTCATCGGGCAGTTGGCCAAGGCGAACGACGGCTCGGACACCATGGACTTCCGCGTGCCGGTACCCCGCGCCGGCCGCCTGGACATCCGCACCTTGAAGCACACCGAGGGGGAGAAGCGGGCGTTCTACCACAACGTGCTGCACAACTGGGCCATCTTCGCCTTCCTCACCGACACCACCCGGTTCGGGGGCTTTGAGCACCTGCCCCTCGGCTACCAGTACGCCGACCCCTTCGGCATGAAGGATTGGCGCCATTCGCAGGTGACCAACCTGCTTTTCGGGCAGGAGCGCAAGGGCAACTGCTTCGCGCTGGTGGCGCTGTACAAGATCCTTGCGGACCGCCTGCACAGCGGGGCATACATCTGCACGGCGCCGCAGCACATCTACATCCAGCACCAGGACCACAAGGGCGACTGGTACAACGTGGAGCTGGCCACCGGCACGCACCCGGGCGACGGTTCCATCAAGACCCTGACCTACACATGGAACGAAGGCATCACGAGCGGCATCGCCCTGCGGCGGCTCAAGGAGGAGAGGCAGAACATTGCATTGTGCTTGGTGAACTTGGGCATGGGCCATCAGCACAAATTTGCCGTGCAGGGCGATGCGTTCGCGCTGCAGTGCGCCGACCTTGCACTGAAGCACGACCCGAAGAACCTGAACGCCATGCTGCTGCGCCAGCAGGTGCTGGAAGAGCGAGTGGCCGTGTATGCTGAGGAGAAGAACCTCACGACGGTTGAGCAGATGAGGAAGACTCCTGCTTTCTCGCAACTGGAAGAGCAGGTGGTGCAGCTGAACGCCCTGGGCTACCACCCGATGCCGCGCTACATGCAAGAGATTATCCTGGCCGAATTGGAGCACAGCGACAGGGGGCCGTATATCACCAAGAACCGCACGCCCGATCCCTTCCCCAGCCTCAATGTGGCACCCAAGGACAAGCGGTACTCCACACTCTCGCTTGGTCGGTTTGAGGAGGTGCATGTGCAGAAGCGGTATGAGGTCTACGGGAGCGTGACGCTGGACACACGGGAGAAACGGATCACGGAGTTCCGGCCCGATATGCGAGAGGAGCTCCTGATAGACCCGGTGGCCTTCGCGTGGAGCATTGACCCATTGGCGGCGAAGTATCCGCAGTGGTCGCCGTATGCGTTCAGTGGAAACCGGGTGATTGACGGGGTGGAATTGGAGGGGGCTGAGTGGAGCAGGATTCCCAACGCAAATTCCAATGGAGCGCAGTTTGCCGTAAAACTGAAGGTGATAAACTCCTCTGGTGCATCTGATAAAAATGTCATGGACATGCTCAGTAAAATGGGACCGGAGGTAAATTCAGCCCTTTCAATTAATACCGATAAATATAAATACAGTACGAAAGTTCAATTTGAACTAGTTTCAGAAATTAAGCCGGCTACAGATTTTTATATTGAGATGGTGGATGCGCCTCCTGGTGAAACCGTAAAACTTGGTAGTACGAAGCTCGGGGAAAGTCAAATTAATCGAATTGCTTTAGTTGGGTCCGTCGGAGGTGAGGATGTTACGAATAATGAAACATGGAGTCCATACCTGACGAGAGCGCTTGCGCATGAATTGGGGCATACAGCAGGGGTTGATCATCCGGATGGTGACCGGGCAACAGAGCTGGTGAAGAAAGCATACAAAGCTGGAATTATGGATAATAACCTTATGATTCATGATATTAAGTTGAAGGATGGATATAATCAAACTAACGCTAGGAATGTTGCCGTTGATCAGTTTGAGACCATGGACAAAACCGTGGAGAAGCAGGAGCCAAAATAAACTTGCAAATGAAAATATCTTATTCAATATACATGATAATGTGTTTGATAAACACCTCGTGTAGTGCCCAAATTGCCTATAAATATTCTAACACCATTGAGACGCCAATTCAAAATGAACTGCGTCGTTTAGATAATCCTTGCGCAATAAGATTTATATTTGAAAAAGGATTTAATATTAGTCATATAAGCATGATGATTGGAATAGATGAACGACCTATTTTTGAAGATACTTGTAGTACGGATATTTTATCTGGATTTGCTTGTGATTATTGCCTGCCATGGAATGGAATAAGCGAATTTCCAAAGCATATTAATCTGATTATAGATGATGATTTATTTATGATAAACACTGATAATAGATACAAAAGGATTGTTGTTGATAAGCAAGGGCACAGTATTACTTGTACATACTCAAATAACGTTAGTCTATATGAGTAGATATACACCCCCGCTGCCGCCAGTCTTCTGGCAGTTGGAGGCACAGGTGGTGCAGTTGAACGCCCTGGGCTACCACCCGATGCCGCGCTACATGCAGGAGATCGTCCTGGCCGAATTGGGGCAGAGTGACAGGGGACCGTTGATCACCAAGAACCGCACGCCCGATCCCTTCCCCAGCCTAAAGAACGCGCCCCCCGAAGGCAAGCGGGATTGATACTTGTTTTTCCTTGAATTTTGAGAATCGCCCTGAACATAAGTGCAGTGATACTCCACATTGTGCTGGCACCTGTGGAGCTGCGGGGCACTTCGTCACCTCCCGTGCATTTGGCCGCCGCGCCCATTCGCCTTTTCTTGCGCTGCCGCCCCAAGCTGACCACCTGATGAACGCACCGAAGGAACCTCGCAAGAAACGACCCCTGCACACCAAGATCCTGCTGGGCTTGGCTGCAGGCGTGCTGGCCGGCATCGCGGTGAACGTTTTGCTCGGGCCCGGCGATCACCGCTTGGAATGGATCGTGGCCAATATCACCTCGCCGGTGGGCAACATCTGGCTGCGCCTGCTGCTGATGGTGGTGATGCCCTTGGTGTTCTCCGCGCTGGTGACGGGCGTGGCCGGCATGGGCGATGTGCGCAAGTTGGGCCGCGTGGGCGTGAAGACGCTTGTATACACGGTGTGCATTTCGGCGATCTCCGTGGTCATCGGCCTGGCGCTGGTGAACTTGGTGAAGCCCGGGGAGCGCATTTCGCCGGAAACGGCCCAGGCATTGGAGGCCGAGTACGGGCGCAGTGCCGATGAGCGTGTGGGCGCCACCACCGCCGCACTGGAACAGCGCAAGGAAAAGCCCGTGGCGCTGATCACCGAAGTGGTGTCGCAGTTAGTGCCGGAGAACCCCGTGTCGGCCATGGTGGGCACGCCCAACCTGCTGCACATCATGTTCTTCGCGCTGGTGCTGGGCATCGCGGCGGCCATGGTGCCCGCGGAGACCGCTGCGCCCTTCCTGGGCTTCTTCACCGCGCTGTATGAGATCTCCGTGCGCATCATCCACTGGATCATGCGCTTGGCCCCGGTGGCCGTGGCCCTGCTCGTGTTCAGCAGCATCGCCTCCTTCGGCATGGACCTGCTTACGGCCCTGCTGTGGTACATCGCCGTGGTGCTCGGCGGACTGCTCATCCACGGTGTGCTGGTCTATGGCGCCTCCGTAAAATTCCTCTCGGGCATCCCGCCGCTGGAGTTCTTCAGCCGCGTGAAGACCACCGCCATCACGGCCTTCAGCACGTCCTCTTCAAATGCCACCTTGCCCACGGCGCTGCGCGAATCGCGCGAGAAGCTCGGCGTGCCCAAGGAGATCAACTCCTTTGTGCTCACCATCGGCGCCACCGCCAACCAAAACGGCACGGCGCTCTATGAAGGCGTCACCATCATTTTCCTGGCGCAGCTCGCCGGCGTGGACCTCGCGCTGGCCACGCAGCTCACCGTGGCCTACTTGGCCATCCTCGGCGGCATCGGCACGGCGGGCGTGCCCGGCGGCTCCATTCCGTACGTGATCGTGGTACTGGCCTCCTTGGGCGTGGATCCCGCGCTCATCGCCATCATCCTCGGCGTGGACCGCATCTTGGACATGTGCCGCACGGCGGTGAACGTGGTGGGCGACATCACGGCGGCCACCTTCGTGGCCAAGAGCGAGGGGTATGCGCTGCTGGGTGCGGGAACCGAGGATTGATCCGGGGAACCTGCCTTTGCAGTTCGGAATGCGGATTTCTCCTTGGTCCGCAACGAACAAGCTATTGAGCGTTGATGAACCGGGCCGTGCCGAGATACTCCCCACTGGTTACCCGCACGAGGTACAATCCGCTGGCCGCCGTTCGGGCATCCATGCGGGCATGGCCACTGGTGGAGGTCACGGCCTCCGTGGCCACTATCCTTCCGGTGGCATCGAAAAGAGCCACGGCATAGTGCCCATCGGGCAGGCCGAACAATGCACGTTGCCCCCCTTCATCGGGGCCGATGGTGAACTGGTTGGGATGCGCATCGTCCACTTCATCTATTCCAACCCCGGAACCGATGCAGATGACGGATACAAATGCGTCCTGGTAATTCTGGTTCAGCCCCAACTGGCCGGGTACGTATTGGTAGGTGCCGTCGAAATAGGCTGGGAGGCCGGGGTTGTAAAGCGGGAAGAAAGAGGTGACATCCTGTTGCTTGGTTGTGAATCCGCCAAAATAGAGGCGGTTGTTCCTCCACTTCATCGTGGTCACCTCGTCCGGATAGCTCCCCTCCGGGCCGCCGAAATAACTGCCGTAGAACTGTTGATGGTTCCCGTGGAAGCCCAAGAGCACACCATCATGGGAACCTTCCAGCCCACCTTGGTTGTAATAGCCCGGCGCGTTCATCAGCGGCAAGGTGGCCGCTTCATTGTACAGGGTAGTCCCGGATACGAACACATTTCCATTGGCGTCCGTGGCCACCGCATCCAATGTGG
The DNA here is from genome assembly GCA_018266475.1 of Bacteroidota bacterium. Taxonomy (GTDB): domain Bacteria; phylum Bacteroidota; class Bacteroidia; order Flavobacteriales_F; family PHOS-HE28; genus PHOS-HE28. The sequence continues at coordinate 1,051 of JAFEAI010000109.1, read as the reverse complement.
CGTTCACGTAGGTGCTCCACTCCAAATGCAGCGCAGGGGTGAAGTAGGCGATGAAACCGTCCTTTCCCGTGTTCAAACCATCCACCGTTCCGGGTGCCCCCACCAAAGGGAAACCGCTTGTGCTGTACGTGTTGCCTACCAGGTACACGCCGCCGGACGGGGTGAGGGCCAGGCTGTTCATCGCCGGAAAATCCCAGTCGTGGTTGCCGCCGTAAAAGGTGGCATGCGTAAACCATGCCGATGAATTAAACTTGAGCAGGGTGCAGTCACCTCCGCCGGCATTGCCTACATGGTAGGCCCCGCCGCCTTGGTCGGGCATAGGAATGCCAGCCCCTTGCCGGCCCGAAACAATGAAGCCGCCGTCCGAAGTGCAGCGGATACTATATCCGTATCCCGCACCGTAAACAGAGCTCCAATTGATGTTGTCCGAGGTGTTGAACCTGGCGACCAGCAGGTCCGTAAGCCCGGTGAATGCAAGGTTGGTGGCACCCGCCAAGGGGTACAGCGGAACGTTCACTGCGTTGTGCTGGCCTACAATGTGCAACCGTCCTGTACCGTCCACGTCAATGCCACGGATCTCCGATTCTCCATTACCGAAGTACGTGCCCCAAAGTATGTTGCCCTGCAGGTCGAACTTCGCCAATATGGCGCGTCGGTAGTATCCTGTTGATACGGTTTGAAGGTTGTATGCCCCGGCTTCAACTTTGGGATACAGGTTGGCACCCGTGGTATAGCCGGCGATGTACACCCGTTCGTTGGCCCCACTGCCGCGCGTTACTACCGCATTGGCCTGCTGGTCCGTGCCGCTGGCACCATAATAGGTGAGCCATTGCAGGTGGTAGTTCGGGTCGAAGAAGGCTAGGATGATCACCTGCCCGCAATTGATAAAGGCGGTGCCGGGGTTGTTCGGTATTGTATAGAAATCGCTTACTGTTAAATACATAGGATAGGCGACATTGGGCCGTATTTGTGCATACCTTTGTGCATGCGCAAAAAGACCCCTCTCAAAGGCAAGAAGCTGGACGGCCGGAAGCTGAGCCACGAACAAAGC
>JAFEAI010000108.1 GCA_018266475.1 Bacteroidota bacterium | reverse complement strand
TTATAAGGCTCGGCATAGCCCACCGGGTTTATTGCCGGACAGGAGGTCCGGCGGACCCTGTGTTTATAAGGCTCGGCATAGCCCACCGGGTTTATTGCCGGACAGGAGTCCGGCGGAACCTGTGTTTATAACCCGGCTTTACTTTGGCACCGATGCGTGCTTTTACAGTTTCCTTTTTACTGGTCACCGGAGCGGCTTCAGCGCAGCCCTACTTCCAGCAACAGGTGGACTATGTAATCGATGTGCGGCTGGATGACCATGCCGACCTGCTGCACGGCGCGGAAACGTTCACCTACCACAACAACAGCCCAACCGCCCTGGACACGCTGTGGATCCACCTGTGGCCGAACGCCTACCGCGACCGCAACACCGCACTTTGCCGGCAAAAGGATGCACAGAACGATTTCGACCTGCACTTCGCAAAGGAGGAGGAACGCGGCTGGATCGACAGCGTGGACTTCCGCGCGGGGGGATTGAAACTTGCGTGGGCGTTGGACGCGAAGAATCCGGACATTGCATGGGTCAAATTGAACGAGCCGCTGGCGCCCGGTGGTTCGGTGCAGATCACCACGCCCTTCCGCGTGAAGATCCCCAACGCCAAATTCTCGCGGCTGGGGCACACGGGGCAAGCGTACTACATCACGCAGTGGTACCCCAAGCCGGCCGTTTTCGACAACGCCGGGTGGCACGCCATGCCCTACTTGAACCAGGGCGAGTTCTATTCGGAGTTCGGCTCCTTCGATGTTTCCATCACACTCCCTTCCAACTACGTGGTGGGCGCCACGGGCCTGCTCCAAGACAACCCCTACGAGGAAGCCTGGATGGATTCATTGGCCCAGTTGCCCGCGCCCTCCAGCCGGAGCAACGCATTCCCGCTATCCGCATCCACCACAAAGACGCTCCGTTTCAAGCAGGACAACGTGCATGACTTCGCCTGGTTCGCAGACAAGCGATTCTTGGTCCGCAATGGAGAAGTTACGCTGGCGAGAAGCGGGCGGAAGGTGCAAACACAAGTGCTCTTCACCCCTGCAAATGCACGGCTTTGGAAGGATGCCGTCACCTACGTGAACGAAAGCGTGCGCCTGTACAGCCAGTGGGTGGGCGACTACCGGTACGCGCGCTGCACCGCCATTGACGGCACCATCGCCGCAGGCGGCGGCATGGAGTACCCGATGATCACCATCATCGGCAACATGGGAGCCACGTATGAACTGGACCAGGTGATCGCGCACGAGGTGGGGCACAATTGGTTCTACGGCATGCTGGCCAGCAACGAGCGCGACCACCCTTGGATGGACGAGGGCATGAACAGCTTCTTCGAGCAGCGCTACATGGAAACGCGCTATCCGAACCAGCTTTCAATGAATGTGGCCGGGCTTCCCCTGTACCTCATCGACAAGCACTTCCACCTCACCTTCCACAGGCAGAACGAGCTGATGTACCGCTACAATGCCCGCCGCAATTGGGATTCACCCACCAGCAGTACCTCCACGGCCTTCAGTGAAGTGGACTATGGCACAACAGTGTATGCGAAGACCGCGCTCATCTTCGACCAGCTCCGGGGCAGCTTGGGCGACGCGCTGTTCGACTCCTGCACGCAAGCGTACTTCACCGCATGGGCCGGCAAACACCCGCAGCCTGCGGATGTGCGCGCCAGCTATGAACGCACCAGCGGCAGGGACCTCGGCTGGTGCTTCGGGGAACTGATCGGCACGGCCGACAAAGTGGATGTAAAGGCGCGAAGGATGAAGAACGGGCTCCTCACCTATCGTTCCTCCGCCGTGGATGGATTTCCTTTCCCGGTAACGGCATGGAACGGCACCGACAGCCTGGGAACAACGTGGCTTGAAAGCCGTCATGGCAGAAATACAATTCCCCTTCCCTGGCCCAATGCAACACGCATCCGCATCGACGATGCAGCACATACCCTGGACATCGACCGGCGCAACAACGAGGTACGGTCCTTCGGTTTGCTGAGGCGGTCACGGTTACCGCAGGTCAAGTTCCTTGCCGGGGTGGAGCGCGAGGACCGCAGGAGCATCTACTGGTCACCGGCCATCGGCTACAACACGCATGATGGCTTCATGGCCGGGCTGGTGCTGCGCAACACCACCTTTCCTTCCCAGCGCCTCGAGTGGGCCGCCGCGCCGCTCTATGGGTTCCAAAGTGGAAGGCTGGCCGGTGGTGCCCGCTTGATGTGGAACGATGATCGCGTGCGCGGCAACTTCCTGCGCAACGTGCATCTCGGCGTTTCCGGCTTTGCCGCTTCGCTGTACAACGTGAGCAGCGTGGAGCAATGGTACCAGCGCCTGGTGCCCAGCATCCAGTTCGACCCGAAGCTGAGAGCCACCGGCCCGGAGGCCTACCTGCGCTACCGCAGCATCATCCTGTGGAACCATGCGGAAGGCATGTA
>JAFEAI010000107.1 GCA_018266475.1 Bacteroidota bacterium | reverse complement strand
GGCGAAAACCACGAGCCGCTTCTTGTTGTTGGCCCGCCCACGCACATTCTCCTCCTGGCCGCCAACCACGGCCTCGTCCACTTCCACGGTGCCCACCATGGGGTGCAGGCCACTGCTCTTCATGGTCTGCATCACCTTGCGCTTGAACAGCCAGCAGGTCTTCTGGCGCAGCTCCAGCTTCCGGCTCAACTCGGTGCTGGACATGCCCTTCTTGGTGCTGGAGAGGTAGTACACGATCCAGAAGGCCTTGAGCAAGGAGAACTTCACTTTGTGGAACGCGGTGTGCGCCGTGGGTGATTCGGTGTAGTTGCAGCTCGTGCATTGGCGGTCGAAGAGCCGCTCACCCGCGCAGTACTTCCCGTGGTCGCAGCGGCGGCACTTGAAGCCGTTCGCCCACCTCATTTTGCTCAGGTGCGCCAAGCAGCTCTTCTCATCCGGAAACTGCCCCTGGAACAAGAAAATCGATAGGCTTTTGAATCCGCGAAGTCATTCCGGCTGATCAGCGATAACAGCTGTCCGAGAATCAGAGACCCGGCCTTCGCTTTAATTTTGCTCATGTATCTTTTCCGTTATGAACAGGGATTCGGGACCCGATCACGAGGTCCCCTTCTTTTTTCGGGCAACTAAGCTACCTCCCTGGGTCTTTATTCCGGACGCCGGTACTACCGCAAGCCGCAGGCACCGGGATGACGCATCTTCGGCCCGATAGGTGGCCTGCAAAATGGGATTGGCCGAGGGGCGGGCCGGTTGCCGGGCAGATGCGCCTATTGCCGCACCCGCAACTGCCAGCCCAAGCCCGCGCTTAGCATCAGCTCATCCAGCGGGATGGATCGGCTTGGTGCACCGTTGTACCGGGCATGCACGTAGCGCGCATCCACGAAGAAGTGGAAGTAGTCCCACACGGCGTAGCTGAGGCTGGCGCAAAGGCTGGCCTGTGGCACCACGCGCAACGGCGCGGGGTCGGCGTATGGCAGGTCCGGTGCCTGCTGGGCATGCATCCACTGGTCGGTGGGATGGGCCAGTGAAATGCCCGCTTCCACCCCGGCGGAAAGGTCCAGCCTGCCATGCACGCTGTGCAGGAAGGGCCCGAAGGAGAGCTGGCTGTTCTGTTCCAGCAAGGCGGGTTTCTGTTGACTGCCCATGTACCAGAAACCTTCACCCCGGAAGCTTACCCGGTCCTCGGTGAAGTATTCCAGTTTGCCGCCGAGGTAGATGTTGGTGCTGCCCTGGTCCAGCAGGAAGCCGGGACTGACGGATCCGGAGGCTCGCAGTAGCCCCGCACCGGTGTAGGGCGTGCCTTCCTGCGCGCGGACCAGGGGGGCCGCGCACACCGCAAGTGCCACAACCGCCGTCCTTACCATGCGTGGAAAAGTTTGTAGTTGAAGCTGAGGTTGGCAAGGAGGTGTCCTTCCAGGCTGCCACCCTTTTCCTGATGGAATTCCACGCGGCCGTCATGCTGGTCGGCATGCACGTCGGTGCCGAGGTGGATCATGTACTGGCCCACCACGGAAAGGTCGAAGTGGTCCGTAAGGTTGAGGTGCGTGCCGATGCCCGCCTGCACGGCACTGCTCCACCGCTCCGCGTTGTTCTTCGCGTCCGCGTTGGCCATCTGCCGGGTGTAGTCGAAGCAGTGCCCGGCCAGTATGTATGGCTGGAACAGTTGGCGCTGCGTGGTGGTGGGCAGCACGTAGAAGAGCACGCTCCACCCGATGTGCTGGTCCTGCCGGTGGGCGTAGTTGCCGATGGGGGCGGTGAGGTAGTCGTAGTACCAGTCCGTGTTCACCCGGTCGCCCAAGCGGATACGGAACTGCCCGCCCACGCCGCTGCCCGCGCTGCTGGCATCGCCATCGTTGAAGAAGCTGAAGGTGGAGCGGCCGCCCACGCTGACCGTGCCTGCCTGTTTTTCATCCTGCGCCTGCACGGTGGCACCGCCGAGCAGGAAGGCAATGGAGAGCAATTTGGCGTACCGCATGCCTGTACAACGCTGCGATCCTAGTTCCCCGTATGCCCCTATTGCCCGAACACGGGCATGGAGGTCATGTCCTGGATGGCGTAGCCGTCCGTGCTGAACAGGGCGGGATCCACCTTGCCCAGCACAAGGTCCCGGGTGTACATTTTCACTTGTTCCTTGCCGTTCTTTGCGTTCCAGGTGTTCTCCATCACCATGCCGTGGTAGGGTGCCTGTTGCCATTTGGAGCTTCTGGAACCCATCATGTTCGCCAGGGCCTCAAAGGCGTTGAAGGGGATGTCTTCCGCGATCCAGGCCTCCCCGGTGCCATCCTCGTTGCTGTATGTGTATTTGCGGCAATTGTGCCCTTCGACCAGTTTTGTTTCTTCCGTGCGCGCCACCTTGGTGTCCCTGCCTGCCATGGAGGTGCTGTCATCTTCTGCATGCACCGGCCTGGCCTTCATTTTAATTCCGGTGCGCTCGCCTTTTTTGTCGGTCACCAGCGTGTATGTGTACTTGTCCTTCAGGTCGAACACCATGCGCATTTCACCTTCCTTTTTATCGGTGTGCGGCAATAGGGCCATGTGCGCATCATCGAAGGCCATACTGATGGAGCCGGGACTGTCCTTTTCCTCAGTACCGTTCTTGTAGGTGTGGATCTCCCACCGGTAGCTGCCGGTGAAGCCCAAGGGCTTGAACGGGGTGTTGTCTTCCTGCACAGGCGCCTTGCCCTTTGCGCCGGCGGCATTCAGGAGGTCATGCAGGCTTTGTGCATGTGCGGCGATGGGCAATGCAAGGCTCACGAGGAGTACACCGAGGGGCAGATTGCGCATTTTCAGCAAGGTTTGGATGACGAAGTTCGGTATTTTGCCGTGTATCGGGGTGCTTCGTTCCGGCGCTCGGGTATTTCCCGAGTGCCCGCCGATCAGCGGTCTCTGGCCGCCTCCTGGGTGTTTCTTGCCCCCCATTTGGAAATCCGCGCCCGTGGGACGAACACGGGGAAGGTTGTGTTTGCGACTGCTCGGAAGCGCTTCCCGATGCCTGAAGAACTACCGCCAACTCTCCTTCCTTACCCCGAACACTTCCGGATCCACCGGACCGGCATGGATGGCGATCACCTTCATCACCACGTGGTCGCCGCCGTGGTAGGTGTAGTCCACTTCCATGGGCATGCCGGGCGTGGTGCTGGTGATCATGTTGCCCAGCAGGATGATCTCGATGCTGCTCCACTTCTTGCGCGCGCCCACCACATCCTGGAAGAGCGACGGCGTGCCGGGGTCCACCCAACTGATGCGGCGCGTGGTGGGGATCTGGTACAGCCGTTTCTCGCAGGTGCGGCCGTGGATCTTCCGGCTGCCGGTGATCACCGAGTCCGGGTGGGCAGGAGCGAGGGTGGAGGTGAAGTATTGCTGAAGCAGGGCGTGGCCGGTGGTGGTAACGGTGCTGTCGGGCGCCAAGGCGTACTGCGTTTCGCGTGCGCGCTTGCGGTCCAGCACGTAGGCGCGGGTGTGCTCGTTGGGCAGGGGGCCTTCCGCATGCCCCAGCACTAAGCTGCGCGTGCTGTCGCTGGCGTAGAAGACGGTCCAGGTGTTGGTCGCGCCCTGTGCATTGGTAAGGGTGTACTTCAGCACGGCGGTGCCGATGAACTGGTTGGTACGGTTGGCCATCACGCTTTCCATGTGCGGGCTCAGCTTGGCACGCCGCGTACTGCCGACACCATCCCCGTGCCCGGTGCCGGTACCCGCAATAGGCTGCCTGCCGGTAACGCCTGCCTGCATTGGCGGTGCCTGTGGTGTGGGCGGCGACGGAATACCCACGTCGTCCGGGTCCACGTCGATCATCACGGGCTTGGGTTCGTGGGCAGGCATGAGCATCTCCCCGTCCGGTGAGGCCTCTACCATGTGGGACATGTCCTTCGGTGACTCCAAGGGTATTTCCCTGTCGGGCATCCTGTCCGTGCCACGAAGGTCGGGATCCACTTCCATGCTGGGAATCTCCACATCGCGCACATCACGGATCCGCACATCCGGTATGGCTTCCACTGCCGGGCTGCGCCGTTCCTCCAACCGCTCATCGCGCACCCGGTAGTAGCGCAGGTCGGCCACGGGCGGCTTGGCTTTGCCTTGCTTGTAGCTGGTAAGGTGCGTGCCCATCACGGCCATGGGCATCGGCTTGTTCGCCACGCCGAAGAACAGGATGTCCTTCATCTTCTGGCCCATGCGCTGCACCATCCAGTGGCGCATGTCGAACACGGGGTTCAGCGCCTCCTTCCCCGGGATCCAGAAATGGCTGAGGAAACGTTCGTTCGTGGTGTACAAGGTGCATGTGCGGCCCAGCATCTTGCGGGTGTGTTCGGTGGCCGTCATGGGCATGTCCAGCCCGTCCCCGAACTCCTTCAGGCCCACGTTCTGCAGCGTGTTTATGTACAGTTTCGGGATCACATGCCCGCTCATCTCGTTGTGTGTGGCCATCACCACATCGGCATCGAGGTCCACGGCGTAGAAGAGGTAGCCTTCATCGTCGGGATCGTCCATGATCAGCACGGCGCGGCGGGCATCGGCCCAGTACGTGTACTTGGCTAAGCGGTGGGTGGTATCGCGGCCGGTTTTCTTGTCGGGCAGGCCGATGATCATCGTGGGCGTTTCCGCCGCAAGGGTGCCGATGAATTGGTTGTCGGGGATGTCGCGCTTTACCGGCGGCGGCGTGTGTGCCGCTGGCAGTGCTTCAGGCTTCAGGTCGCTCACGTACGCGCGCATCCACGCGGGCAGCTTGCCGATGCCGCTGTTGTTGTTCCACAGGAAGCGCTGCTCCATCACTACGCCGGGCTCGCCATCAATGGTGGGCATGGGCGCTGCACCAGGCTTCACGGACAGCACCGAGATGCTTCCCGCCTCCGGACCGAACCTTCGCTTGGGCCATGCCGCGCGCATGCAGCCGCCAGCGGGTTGGGCGCACAATGCCGTCAGGAATTTCAGGTCGCCTTCACGGCACAGCCAGGGTGCCCACACCTGCATGTCGGCGAAGAGCGTGGGGTGCTGGTCGGTGCGCCAGTAGTACGTGGTGTCCTTGTTGCCATCGATGCCGAGGAACTCTTCGCAGCGTGCGCCAAGGATGGTCGCCGCGCGCCTCGTGGTCCGCACCGAATCACTCCAGATCTCGCGGAAGTAGCCCACGTTCGGCACGTGCAGGTCCTCCACCATGAAGTGCGTGCGCCCGTTGTCGGTGGCGGCTTCCATGCGGATGTTGGCGGCCAGGTCGATGAAGTACATGCGCCGCAGCTTGCCTTGCTGGTCGATGTCCTGGATCACCACGCGGTGCTTGTCGCTCCAGAAGTCGAAGCGGCGGCCACCCTGTTTCTGCACGCTCCAGGTGCCGGTGAAGGCGTTGGTGTGCAACGGTTCGCGCTTGGGCAAGGTGTAGCGCACGGGCTTGGTGCTGAACGCCACTTCCTGCATCCACCGGGGCAGTGTACCGGGATCGGCGGGGGATTCGTATTGAGCGTGGGTGGTGGCTCCAAGCAGGAGGGGGAGCAGGAAGAGAGCGGAACGCATGGCGTGAAGAGCGGTGGATAAGGATGTCGGCGCGAAGCAACAACCGGGCCAGCGCGGTGCGTTCAATCCGTCAGGTTGAATCGGACCGGCAGGGTATAGCGCACACGCACCGGTTTGCCGCCCTGCTGACCGGGCTTCCATGCGGGCATGGCCTTCACCACGCGCAGGGCTTCTTCATCGCAGCCATGGCCGATGCGGCGCAGGAGCACAACTTCGCTGATGCCGCCGTCCTTTTCCACCACAAAGCCAAGGAAGACTTTGCCGCTCACCTTCATTTCCCGGGCCTCTTCCGGGTAGCGGATGTGCTGCCGCAGGTACTCGGCCAGTGCCGCCATGCCGCCGGGGAATTGCGGCATTTCCTCCACCACGGTCCGCACTTGGTTGCTGTCCGGCTCCGGGGGCTGGGCCGCATCGATCATGGCGGGCTCATCGGTGGCAGGCACCAGGCGGATGTCGGGGTCGCCTTCCTGGGCCATGGTGGCGAGGCTGGCCACAAGCATGAGCGCGGTGGGGGCAATGCGCATTTGGCGGTTGGCTTGGGTTGTATCGGGTGGTGCTTCCGGAGGCCGCCGGGTGCGGTTCGGTGTGGGAGGTGGCGCCTGGTGCCGCTCCGCGGGAGCGGAAAGGTACTGCCTATTCGGCTTGTGCCGCCGGGCCGCTCACCTTGCGGAACGGGTGCGCCGCGAAAATATGCCGCCTGGCAAAGCGCGTGTTGCCGTCCGTGCCCACGAACTTGTTGTACACCTTCTGCGGCACGCTGTAGAACTCATAGTTGCTGCCATCGCCGAAGGTGATGTGCAGGGTGAGCGACTTGTAGTGCCAGTTGGAGATGTTGGAGGCCACGGTCTTGTCGAAATCCGCACTGTCCTTGGCGTGTGTTTCCGGGTGGATGCTTTCCAGGAACTTGTACGCATCGATCAGGTGCTTGCTGAACTCCTCGGCCTCCTGGCGTTTCTGCTCGTCGTCCGGGAACCGGTCCGGGTGATGGCTCTTCATCAGGCCCTTGTACAGGGTGTTCAACTCCTTCAAACTGGTGGCGGCGGTGGCCCCCATGAGCTTGCGGCTGTCGTTGATCTTCTTCATGTGTTCCGAAAAAAGCGCGCAAAGGTAGACGGGGTGGCCTTGCCGTGCAGAAAAGCACGGTGGGATGGGGTTCCGAAGGCCGTGCATGCACCGCTTCCCCGGGTCCGGCAACCTTCGGGGCCCCCTCAGATCACCCCGTCCCTCATCACCAGCCTGCGGTCCGCCATTTCGGCAAGGTCCTCGTTGTGGGTTACGATCATGTGTTGGGTAAAAGGGCCAACAGTGCCTTCAGTTCCTTGTCGGTCAATGTGTCCTTCTCGCTTTTGTCGTAGATCGAAAGCATGTAGACCCGCCCGCTTGTGACACGGACATGCGTGATCACGCGGCTCCCTCCCGACTTGCCACCACCCTTTGACGCGATCGACAGCCTGATCTTCCATCAACTATGGCCGATGCTGGTACCTTGTTGCGGAGCTTTTTCCAACTCGGATACCAGCACTGCGATTTCCCTTTTCATGGATGGGAATTTCTTCGCGAGCCGCTTGAGCTGCTTCGCGAACGGCCCCAGCGGAACGACCTCAAAGCTCACGGAGCAGGGCTTTCATGGATCGCACCTTGCGCTTGCCAGCCTCGATCTCCTCCACCTCTGCCATGGCATCGATCAAGTCCCTCATCCTTTCCGCCTTTTCCGGTGAGAGCTTCTTCGTTCTCACGAAAGGCAAAGCACGCAGCAGTTCTTCAATGAATGCCTGCCTCTCCTTCGGTACTTCCAAGAGGTAATCCGTGGATTCAAAGGTATGAAAGATCAAGGTGTTGAATGGCGGGGTGGTGCTCATCCCGGCAAAGGCATTTAATCGCCTGATCGCCCTCAGATCACCCCGTCCCTCATCACCAACCTGCGGTCCGCCATTTCGGCAAGTTCCTCATTGTGGGTTACGATCACGAAGGTCTGGCCCAGTTCCTTGCGCAGGTCGAAGAAGAGCTGGTGGAGCTCCTTGGCGTGGGCTGAATCGAGATTGCCGCTGGGTTCATCGGCAAGCACTACGCTGGGGTTGTTGAATAATGCCCGGGCCACGGCCACGCGCTGCTGCTCGCCGCCACTGAGCTGGCCGGGCTTGTGCTCCTTACGGGCCAGCACGTTCAGGCGGGCCAGCAGTTCCTCCGCGCGCTTTGTGCATTCGGCCTTGCTCTTCCCGGCGATCAACCCCGGCATCATCACGTTCTCCAGCGCGGTGAACTCCGGCAGCAGGTGGTGGAACTGGAACACGAAGCCGATGTGCCTGTTGCGGAATGCACCCAGGGCCTTGTTGCCCAGCTTGGTCACCTCCTCGCCATGGATCCGCAGGCTGCCGCCATCGGCCTTTTCCAAGGTGCCCAGGATCTGCAGCAGGGTGGTTTTTCCCGCGCCGCTGGCCCCTACGATGCTCACCACTTCGCCCTTGGCCACGTACAGATCCACGCCTTTCAGGACGTCGAGGTCGCCGAAGCGTTTGCGGATGCCGGTGGCTTGTATCATGCGGTGCGGATGGGGAGCTCCCGGGCGAGGTTGCGCAGGTCGTCCGAAGCGGGAGATTCAAAGATCGCCAGCCCGAAGCTGGGCGCTGCGGCCAGCAGGTGGTCGAAGATGTCTGCGATAAGGTGCTCGTATGGGATCCAGCTCGTGTCCGATGAGAAACAGTACAGCTCCAAGGGGAGTCCCCGTTCATCCGGAGGCAATTGGCGCACTACCCGGTTCAGGTCCTTGTTGATCCCCGGATGGTCCAAGGCATACAACTCCATGTATCGCCGGAAAAGGCCCACGTTGGTCAGGTTCCGGCCGTTGATCAGGGATTCCTTGTTCACTCCGCGGGATGCGTTGTACGAGCGGATCTCGTCCCGCCGTTCATCAAGGTGGCCGCGCAGCAGCTCAATGGTGCGCAGGTGGTCCAGCTCCTGTTCGTTCAGGAAGCGGATCGAACTGACCTTGATGCGAATGCTCCGCTTGATGCGCCTGCCCTTGCTTTCCTGCATGCCGCGCCAGTTCTTTACCGAGTCGGACACCAGTGCATACGTGGGCACCATGGTCACCGACTTGTCCGAATTGCGGACCTTTACCGTGGTGAGGTTGATCTCCTCCACGTCGCCGTCGGCGTTGTATTTCGGCATCTCGATCCAGTCGCCCACGCGCACCATGTCGTTGGCGCTTACTTGAATGCTGGCCACAAAGCCCAGGATGGTGTCCTTGAAGATCAGGAGCAGCACCGCGGAGGCGGCTCCCATGCTGACCAGAAAATTGCCGATGGAGAACCCGGTGAGCTGCGAAAAAATGGCCAACCCTCCGAAAATATACAGGATCAGGTTGACCACCTGCAAGTAACTGCCCAGCGGCTTTCCCCGGTACTTTACCTGTAATTCCAGGGTGTCCTTCCCTGCGTGGAACAACGCCATGGCGATCCGTACGGCCAGCACGATGAAGAAGATGATGACCAGGTGCTCCACAGGCTTTACCAGGCGCGGGAATGCTGCCAAAACAACGGGCGCCAGGTTGTAGGCCGTGGTCAATGGGATGATGCGGCCCAGGTACTGCGGCAGATGATGCGCCACCAATTGATCGTCGAACCGGTTTACGGTCTTGCGTGCGAAGCGCCTCAGTGCGGCGGTGAACACCCGGGCGAGCACGTATGTGGCCAATAAAAGCACGGCTGACACGGCTACCAGGCCCGCCACCGCGCTTACCCACGTGATGTGTTCCGCAGGCACGCCCCAGCGCCCCAGCAGCTCCGGAAGCCGTTCGCTGAATATGCCCTGGAACAGGGTGATCTCGTCTGTCTTCATGGCCATGGGACGGCGGTTTGCCTGAAAGGCGGATGGGCTGCCTGCAAAGGAAGGCAATGAAGGGAGATGCGGCACGGCCAATTGTGCGCGCAATGCGCCATGGGTACTTCCTGCACGCCCTGTACATTCGCACCCTCCTTATCGACGAACGCACCCATGAACCTCCACGAGTACCAAGGCAAGAGCATCCTCCAGAAATATGGCGTGGCCGTGCAGCGCGGCTTAGTGGCCTACAACGCCGATGAGGCCGTGGACCAGGCCAAGCGCCTCAGCCAGGAAACCGGCACCAAGTGGTGGGTGGTGAAGGCGCAGATCCACGCCGGTGGCCGCGGCAAAGGAGGCGGGGTGAAGCTGGCCAAGAACATCGAGGAGGTGCGCGAAAGGGCCGGGGCCATCATCGGCATGATGCTGAAGACGCCGCAAACACCGCCCCAAGGCAAGAAGGTGAACAAGGTGCTGATCGCCGAGGACGTGTACTACCCCGGTGCCAGCGAGACCAAGGAATACTACATGAGCGTGCTGCTGGACCGCGCCAAGGCCCGCAACATCATCATGTACAGCACCGAGGGCGGCATGGACATCGAGGAAGTGGCGGCACACACACCGGAGAAGATCTTCAAGGAGGAGATCGACCCCCGCGTGGGCCTGCGCCCTTTCCAGTGCAACAAGATCGCCACCAACCTGGGCGTTACAGGCGCCGCGAAGAAGGAGATGGTGAAGTTCGTGGCCGCCCTCTACAGGGCATACGAAGGCAGCGACAGCGCCATGTTCGAGATCAACCCCGTGCTGAAGACCAGCGACGACAAGATCATCGCCGTGGACGCCAAGGTGCGCCTGGACGGCAACGCCCTGTACCGCCACCCGGACTATGTGGAGATGCGCGACAAGACAGAGGAGGACCCCACCGAAGTGGAAGCAGGCGAGGCGGGCCTCAACTACGTGAAGCTGGACGGCAACGTGGGCTGCATGGTTAACGGCGCCGGCCTGGCCATGGCCACCATGGACATCATCAAGCTCAGCGGCGGCAGCCCCGCCAACTTCCTCGACGTGGGCGGCACCGCCGACGCGGCCCGCGTGGAAAAAGCCTTCCGCATCATCCTCAAGGACCCGCACGTGAAGGCCATCCTGGTGAACATCTTCGGCGGCATCGTGCGCTGCGACCGCGTGGCGCAGGGCGTGGTGGATGCCTACAAGAACATCGGCGACATCAAGGTGCCCATCATTGTGCGCCTGCAAGGCACCAATGCCAAGGAGGCCAAGGAGCTGATCGACAAGAGCGGCCTGAAGGTGATCGGTGCCGTGGC
>JAFEAI010000106.1 GCA_018266475.1 Bacteroidota bacterium | reverse complement strand
TATGCCGGGGAGGATACCTTCTGCGACCGGGTGGATGAGCTGGCTTCCTTGCGGGAAGCGATGGCGAACCAGCGCAACGTCACCATCATTTCGCTGCGGCGCCTCGGCAAAACCGCGCTGATCCGCCACTTCTTCGCCAACCAGCGGCGGTTCACGCCCATCTTCACGGACCTGTACCGCACCACCAACCAGGAGGAAATGGTGCAGCGCATCGTGCAGGAGGCCGTGCGCCAAGTGGGCCGGCCCACGGGCAAGCTGCTTACGGAAGTGGCCCGGGCCATGCGCTCCATGGAGTTCAGCCTCAGCGTGGACCCCATCACCGGGCTGCCGGAACTGGGCGTTTCCGTGCGGCCGGGGAGCAAGCAGGCACTTGCGCTGGACGAACTGTTCAGTTACTTGGAGCAACTGCGCAAACCCGTGGTGGTGGCCCTCGATGAGTTCCAGCAGATCACCGGCTACCCCGAGAAGAATACCGAGGCGCTGCTGCGCGAGCAGGTGCAGCGGCTGCGCAACGTGCAGTTCATCTTCTCCGGCAGCGACCGCCGCATGTTGCAGGCCATCTTCGCCGACGGCAAGCGCCCCTTCTTCCAGTCCACCGAGCCGCTGTACCTGGGGCCCATTCCGGACGAAGCCTATTCCGCTTTCATCACCCGCCACTTCAAAGCTGCAGGGCGCCGCATCGACCCAACGGCAGTGGGTGAGGGGCTTACTTGGTGCCGCACGCACACCTATTACGTGCAGTACCTCTTCAACCGCTTGTGGTCAACGGGCCTGCGCAAGGTCACCCGCATAGACCTGGAGCGCACCAAGGCCAGCATCCTCAAGGAGCGCGCCCCGGAGTACATGACCCTGCAACGGCTGCTGAGCCCCAACCAGGCTGCGCTGCTTACCGCCATTGCCAAGGAGGGCAGCGTGGCCGCGCCCACCGCCATGGAGTTCGTGCAGCGGCACCGCCTTAGCGCGCTCAGCACCGTGCGGCAAAGCCTGGGGGTGCTGGTGGAGAAGGAGCTGGTACACCACGCCGACGGGCGCTATGCCGTCACGGACGTGTTCCTGGGGCACTGGCTGGCCGAAGGATGACCGCGGCCCGGCCAGCCGCCTCAAAGGCGTACCCGGGGTTCCAGCTTCACCACCGTGCGGATGCTGTTGGAGATCAGGCAGGCCTTTTCGGATTTTTCCAGGATGCGCTGCGCGCGCTCCACCGCTTCTTCCTTGGTTACGGTAAGCTCGGGCCGCAGCGTGATCTCCGTCATCAGGTACTTGCCCTCCACCTTGGCCAGGATGCCCTCGGCACCGCAGGAGAAGGCGGTGAACTCCAACTTGGAGTGGTCTGCCACCGCCAGGAAGGTGGTCATAAAGCAGCTGAGCACCGATGCGGTGAACAGATGCTCCGGCGACCAGATGCCCGGTACGCCCTTGTCAAATTCGGGCGGTGTGGCCACCGTGATGCGTGCGGGCAGTTCGGGTGAGGAGATTTCGCCGATGCGCCCTTCCGTCCAGGTGAGGGCCAGGTTGTAGGCATGGGTGTCCATGGTGTGCTTGGTGTGATGAGTGGCGCAAAGGTCCCTGTCCCGTTTGTGGAACGGAGTGATCTTTGTCACAGGTCCGGTGGAGAGGGAGCGGCAAGGTTCCACCGGCATGGGGCCGCCGCCGCGGAACAACTGCTCCGTTCAATGTGTTGCTTTCGGATGGCTTTGGTGTGCAGGCGGGGAAGTACCGGTGCAATGCGGCGGTACTGCACGCGCTGCTGCCTGTGGGTGCTCTTGGGGTTCGTTCATGCAACCGGGGTGCAGGCCCAGCAGGATACAGTGGAGATCTACAGGAAGATCCACGATTATTCAGACCGGCACAAGCTCACCCGCTGGATCTACAGCGGCATCTTCGTGCCGCCCAAAAGCGCGCCCGAACCGCCGGCCTCAGCGCCGGTCACCGTGCGGGTGGACCCGTTCCAACGCGATGCGGGCAAGGTGGTGCGGCGCATCGCCATCCGCACGTTCGATCCCTTCGGATATTCGGTGGACGACACCGCCCTGGCACCGGTGAACCGGGTGCAGCGGATCGGCAATGACCTGCACCGCAAAACGCGCCAGATGGTGGTGCGCAACCTGTTGCTGGTGAAGCCCGGGCAGCACTTGGACCCGCTTAAGGTGAGCGAATCCGAGCGGGTGCTGCGCACCCAACCCTTTGTGAACGATGCCCGGATCCTGGTGCAGCCGGCAGCGGATGCGCCGGACAGCGTGGACCTGCTGGTGCTGGTGCATGACAAATGGTCGATCGATGCTTCGGGCCAGGCCAGCCTGAACAGCGCAAGCGGAACCCTCCAGGAAAGGAACTTCCTCGGTTACGGGCAGCGCATTGAGCAAGGGCTGGGCTATACCCTGGGACAGCCCAAGCTCAGCGCTTCAGGAACGCACCAAGTGTACAACATCGGGCAGAGCCACATTTCATCCACCTTGTCCTATTCCCTGGCACCCGGGCTGAACAGCATGGGCGCCAACCTTCAGCGGCCGTTCTATTCCCCCTTGGCCAAGTGGGCGGGCGGCGCCACCTGGGGCCAAAGCTGGAGCCCGTACATCACCACGGATTCCGCAGGTTCCATAGTGGATGACCGGGTGCTTTCCCCGGTGTCATTGGACCTTTGGGCGGCCAAGGCGCTGCGCTTGGGCAATGGCCTGGAGCCGGGCAGCGAGAACAGCAATTTCGTGCTGGCCGCCCGCTATGCCCAAACGCGGTATGCCACGCGCCCGCCACCGCAATTGGATCCCCAGGGGCTGCACCGCAGCAGCTCGCTCTTCCTGGCCAGCGCGGGCCTGAGCATCCGCCAGTACTACAAGGAACGGTATCTCTACCGCTTTGGCAATGCGGAGGACGTGCCCGAGGGCCTGCTGATCACCCTTGCCGCAGGCATGGAACGGCTGGAATTGACCCCTGTCAGGCCCTATTTCGGGGCCACGGCAAGCCGGGGCCGCAACTACCCGCACGTGGGCTATCTGAGCATCGGGCTTGGCTACGGCACCTTTTTGCAGGCCGGGCAGCAGGTGGACGGCGCGGCCAACGCCTCATTGCTGTGGTTCAGCGACCTGAAGGCCCTTGGGCGATGGCATTTTCGGCAGTTCGTCCGGTTCAATTCCACCTACGGCATCGTCCAGCCCGTGTTCCAGCGGGTCAATTTGGGCGGCGACCAGCTTTACGGCTTCCCCGGCAGCGGCCTTTCGGGCACCCACAAGGAACTGCTCCGCAGCGAAACCGTGTTCTACGCGCCGTGGAACCTGCTGGGCTTCAAGATCGCCCCGGTATTCCTGGCCGGCTTCGGCACGTTGGGGCAGCAGGCAGCCCCGCTGTTCAGCGGCCGTGTGTACAGTTCATTCACGTTGGGCCTGCTGGTGCGCAATGAAAATCTGCTTGTGAGCACGTTCCAACTTTCCGTCGGGTTCTTTCCCGACGTGCCGACGGGCCAGGCGGGCGGCTTCCTGTTCAATGTGTTCGATGCGTTTTCAGCGGGCACCGCCGGGTTTGATTTCGGGGAGCCTTCGGTGGTCTCCTACCAGTAGCGGTCAACCCGCAGGCCGGTACCAGGCCACCCGCCCCGTGCCGGTGCGCAGCAGCCTGCCCTCGCGCACGGCCCCGGCCAGGTCGCGGCTGGTGGTGGCCGTGGAAAGCTCGGGGAACATACGGCGGTAGTCCTTGCGGGTGAAGCGGCCCCGGTCACGGGCCAGCAGGAAGGCGGAGAGCCGGTCCTGGGGTGCGAGCACGGTGCGTTCCCGGCTCAGCAGCTCATGCAGGGCCTCATCGATGCGCTCCATCAGGAAGGTGATGAAGGCGCCGCAATCCTCCTGCCGGTCGGCATGCTCCAGGGCGGCATAGTAGCCCGCGCGGTGCTCGGCGATAAAACCTTCCACCGGAAGAAAGGAGAACACGGGCCATTGCTGCATAAGCATCAGCTTCTGCCAAAGGCGTGCAATGCGCCCGTTGCCTGCGGTGAACGGGCGGATGTGGGCCAGCCCGAAATGCAGCACGCAGCTCAGGATCAGCAGGGGGGCCTCGTCGTATTGCACAAAGTGCAGCAGCCGTTCCACCTGGCTGGAAATGTTGCCGCCGCCGGCCTTGCGCTTGCCGGGCCGGTCGCCGTACACCACCTCCAACGGGCCGGTCCTGTATTTGCCGGGGTCCAGCGCCAGGCCGTGCATAAGCTCGCCATGTGCCGCCCGCAGGTCCTGGCCGGAGGAGGGGTCCAGCTTGGGGAGCATGTCGTACAACCGGCTGGTGTTCACCACTTCCAGCTCGGCCGGAACGGCCATGGCCGGCGCGCGGCCTCCCAGCAGCTCGGCGATCACGTTGCGGTCCAGCGGATTGTCCTCCAAGGCCAGTGTGGCGTGGATGGTGCTTACGCGGTGTGCCCGCCGGAGCAGGGGCGGGGGGTGGTGCAGGTGCGCGGCATTCACCTCCCCCAGCCGCTCTGAGATGGAGGCCAGCAAGGACAGGGTGCGGGGGGTGAGGGAATAGCTGGTAAGGACCGACATGGCATCAAATGATGCCATCAAATGTATGCCACAGGTCGGAAATTCAAAAAGTGGCAACCTGGCAAGGGAGGGCTGATAGGGGGTGTGAAGTGTAGTGTAACAAATTGATAAACAGCAATATGTGACATAGCTTAGAGTGCCGGTCGGGGTGGGCTGAAAGGCGCTACAAGGTGGAGTGCGGAGGAATTTACCTAACAGGCGTTGGTTGAAAGCGGGAAAAGCCTACATTTGCAGCCCGATTTTCGCCACCCCCTGTGGAGGCGCATCGTAGATAAACAGGAGAAACGGAGCTTCATGCCAACGATCCAACAGTTGATCCGGAAAGGGCGCCAGACCCCGACTTTCAAGAGCAAGTCGGTGGCCTTGGCCGAATGCCCGCAGCGCCGCGGCGTCTGCACCAAGGTGTACACCACCACCCCGAAAAAGCCGAACTCGGCGCTTCGCAAGGTGGCCAAGGTGCGCCTCTCGAACAAGATGGAGGTGATCGCCTACATCGGAGGGGAGGGGCACAACCTGCAGGAGCACAGCATTGTGCTGGTGCGCGGTGGCAGGGTGAAGGACCTTCCGGGGGTGAAGTACCACATCGTACGCGGGGTGCTGGACACCTCCGGCGTGGAGGGCCGCAACCAGCGCCGCAGCAAGTACGGCACCAAGCGCAAGAAGGCCGGCGCACCGGCCACCGCCAAGAAGAAGTAATCGAACGGATCAAGCACGATGCGTAAGAAAGCAGCAAAGCACAACACCCTGCCCGACCCCAAGTTCGGGGAGGTGCAGGTCACCAGGTTCGTGAACAACCTGATGTACGACGGCAAGAAGAGCAAGTCGTTCGACATCTTCTACGGAGCCCTCGACCTGGTGAGCGAGAAGAGCGGCGAGGACGGCCTGGAGATCTTCCGCAAGGCCCTGGCGAACGTCACCCCCCAAGTGGAGGTGCGCAGCCGCCGGGTGGGCGGGGCCAACTTCCAGATCCCCCAGCCCGTGCGCGAAAACCGCAAGGAAAGCCTGGCCATGAAGTGGCTGATCGGCTATAGCCGCAAGCGCAACGAGCGCAGCATGGAGCAGCGCCTTGCCAACGAGATCATGGCCGCCGCCAAGGAAGAGGGCGCCGCATTCAAAAAGAAGGAGGAGGTACACAAGATGGCCGAGGCCAACAAGGCCTTCAGCCACTTCCGCTTCTGATCCACACGAACAGTACATGGCACGCGACCTTCATTTCACGCGCAACATCGGCATCATGGCGCACATCGATGCCGGGAAGACGACCACTTCCGAGCGCATCCTTTACTACACCGGCCTCACCCACAAGCTGGGCGAGGTGCATGATGGCGCGGCCACCATGGACTGGATGGTCCAGGAGCAGGAGCGCGGAATCACCATCACCAGCGCTGCCACCACCACCTACTGGAACTACCGCGGCAACAAGTACAAGATCAACCTGATCGACACCCCGGGCCACGTGGATTTCACCGTGGAGGTGGAGCGCAGCCTGCGCGTGCTCGACGGTGCCGTGGCGCTCTTCTGCGCCGTGGGCGGGGTGGAGCCCCAGAGCGAGACCGTGTGGCGCCAGGCCAACAAGTACAAGGTGCCCCGCATCGGCTTCGTGAACAAGATGGACCGCAGCGGTGCGGATTTCTTCAACGTCATCGGGCAGATCAAGTCGCGCCTCGGCGCACGCCCCGTGCCCCTGCAGGTGCCCATCGGCGCCGAAGCGGATTTCAAGGGCGTGGTGGACCTGGTGAACAACCGCGGCATGGTATGGAACGAGGCCGACCAGGGCATGACCTGGACCGAAGTGCCCATTCCGGAAGACCTGAAGGAATCCGTGAAGGAGTGGCGCGACAAGCTGATCGAAGCCGTGGCCGAAAGCGACGACAAGCTGATGGAGAAGTACTTCAGCGATCCCGACAGCCTCACCGAGGCCGAGATCATGAACGCCATCCGCATCAGCACCATCAACATGACCATCACCCCCGTGCTCTGCGGCTCCTCCTTCAAGAACAAGGGGGTGCAGACCATGCTGGACGCCGTGATGGCCTACCTGCCCAGCCCGGTGGACATTGAGGCCGTGATCGGCACGGACCCCGATAGCGGCGAGCAGATTACCCGCAAGCCGAACGTGGACGAACCCATGTCCTCCCTGGCCTTCAAGATCGCCACCGACCCCTTCGTGGGCCGCCTGGCCTTCTTCCGCTGCTACAGCGGCAAGGTGGATGCCGGCAGCTACGTGCAGAACATGCGCACCGGCAAGAAGGAGCGCATCAGCCGCATCTTCCAGATGCACTCCAACAAGCAGAACCCCGTGGAGGTGATCGAAGCGGGCGATATCGGCGCTGCGGTGGGCTTCAAGGACATCCGCACCGGCGATACCCTGTGCGACGAGAACAAGCAGATCATCCTCGAGAGCATGAGCTTCCCCGAGCCGGTGATCGGCATTGCCATTGAGCCCAAGACGCAGGCCGACTTGGACAAGATGGGGCAGGCCTTGGCCAAGCTGGCCGAGGAGGACCCCACCTTCAAGGTGGCCACGGACGATGAAACCGGCCAAACCGTGATCAGCGGCATGGGCGAACTGCACCTGGACATCCTGGTGGACCGCCTCAAGCGCGAGTTCAAGGTGGAATGCAACCAGGGCGCGCCCCAAGTGAAGTACAAGGAGGCCATCACCGGCACGGTGGAGCACCGTGAGCTGTACAAGAAGCAGACCGGTGGCCGCGGTAAGTTCGCCGACATCCACGTGCGCATCGAACCGCAGACGGACCCCGAGAAGACCGGGCTGGAGTTTGTGGACGAGATCAAGGGCGGGGTGATCCCCAAGGAGTTCATCCAGCCGGTGCAGAAAGGCTTTGCGGCATCGCTGCAGAACGGCGTGCTGGCGGGCTTCCCCATGGAAAGCCTGAAGGTGACCCTCTACGACGGCAGCTTCCACAATGTGGACTCCGACGCGCTGAGCTTCGAGATCTGCGCCAAGGCGGCATTCCGCAATGCACTGCCCAAGGCCAAGCCCATCCTGCTGGAGCCGATCATGAAGATCGAAGTGATCACCCCCGAGGAGAACATGGGCGACATCGTGGGCGACCTCAACCGTCGCCGCGGCCAGATCCAAGGCATGGAGGACCGCAGCGGCGCCAAGGCCGTGAAGGGCATCGTGCCCCTGAGCGAAATGTTCGGGTACGTCACTTCCCTGCGCACCCTGAGCTCCGGCCGCGCCAGCAGCACCATGGAGTTCAGCCATTACGAACAAGCGCCCAACAACATCACCGAGGCCGTGCTGGCCAAGGTGAAAGGAAAAGCGACAGCCAAAGCCTAAGCTCCAGATGACCCAGAAGATCCGGATCAAGTTGCGGTCCTACGACCACAACCTCGTCGACAAGAGCGCCGAGAAGATCGTGAAGACGGTGAAGAGCACGGGTGCCGTGGTCAGCGGCCCCATACCCTTGCCCACGCACAAGCGCATTTTCACGGTGCTGCGCTCGCCGCACGTGAACAAAAAGGCCCGCGAGCAGTTCCAACTGTGCAGCTACAAGCGCCTGATGGACATCTACAGCTCCAGCAGCAAGACCATCGACGCGCTGATGAAGCTTGAACTGCCCAGCGGCGTGGACGTGGAGATCAAGGTCTGACGCATAACAAGAGAAAGCGATGAGCGGATTGATCGGAAAAAAGGTCGGCATGACCAGCCTCTACGACACGGAGGGCAACCTGCTGGGCTGCACCGTGCTGGAAGCGGGTCCCAATGTGGTGACCCAAGTGAAGACCGTGGAGAAGGACGGCTACAAGGCCGTGCAGCTGGGCTACGGTGAGCGCCGCGAGAAGAACGCCACGGCAGCGGCCATCGGCCACTTCAAGAAGGCGAGCACCACCCCCAAGGTGAAGACCCACGAGTTCAAGGAATTCGAGGAGGAGCTCAAGCAGGGGGACAAGGTGGACCTGGGCATCTTTGAGGAAGGCAGCTACATCACGGTCACCTCCACCAGCAAGGGGAAGGGCTTCCAGGGTGTGGTAAAGCGCCACGGCTTCTCAGGCGTGGGCGAAAGCACCCACGGCCAGCATGACCGTTCGCGCGCTCCGGGATCCCTGGGCGGCTCCTCCACGCCCTCGCGCGTGTTCAAGGGCCTGCGCATGGCCGGCCGCACGGGCGGCAACAAGGTGACCACCGAGAACCTGCGCGTGGTGAAGATCGACAAGGAAAAGAACCTCATGGTGGTCGAAGGGTCCGTACCTGGGTCCAAGGGCACCTATGTTATCCTCTGGAAGTAAAATGGAACTGGAGATCCACAGCGCGGACGGCAAGTCCACCGGCAAGAAGGCCAAGCTGAGCGATGCGGTGTTCGGCGTGGAGCCGAACGACCACGCCATTTGGCTGGACGTGAAGCAGCACCTGGCCAACCGCCGCCAAGGCACGGCCAACACGTTGGAGCGCAGCGAAGTGAGCGGTTCCACCAAGAAGCTCTTCCGCCAGAAGGGGACGGGCGGCGCCCGCCGCGGCTCCATCAAGAGCCCGCTGCTCAAGGGCGGCGCACGGGTGTTCGGCCCCGAACCCCGGGACTACCACTTCAAGCTGAACAAGAAAGTGAAGGACCTGGCCCGCCGCAGCGCGCTGGCGCACAAGGCCAAGAGCGGCTCCATCTCGGTGCTTGACGGCAAGGGCATGGAGGGCGGCAAGACCAAGGCGTACGCGGAACTGCTCAAGGCCTTCGGGCTTAGCGGCCGCAAGGCGTTGCTGGTGCTGGCCGCCAAGAACGACAACGTGCTGCTGGGCATGCGCAACATCCAAGGTGCGCGCGTGGTGACCGCAGCGGAGGTGAACACGTACGACATCATGAACGCCAACCGGGTGCTGATCGCCGTGGATGCGATCGCCCCGCTGGAATCCACCCTTATCAAGCAGTCCTAAATGAGCAGCATCATCATCCGGCCCCTCATCTCCGAGAAGATGGCGGCCCAGAGCGAGAAGGAGGGCCGTTACGGTTTCGTGGTGGGCCTGCACAGCAACAAGGTGGAGATTCGTAATGCCGTGGAGAAGGAGTTTAACGTGAAGGTCACCGGCATCCGCACGATGATCGTGCGGGGCAAGGAGCGCACGCGCTACACCAAGAACAACATCCTGCGCGGGGCCACCAGCACTTGGAAAAAGGCGATCGTGACCCTGGAAAAGGGCGAGAGCATCGACTTCTACAGCAACCTCTGATCCCTGAACAAGCAATAGATCATGGGAATCCGTAAAATGAACCCTGTTACCGCCGGCACCCGTCACAAGGTGGCGGTGGATTTTGAGGTGGTGACCTCCGGCACCCCCGAGCCCAGCCTGCTGCGCGGCCGTGTGAACAAGAGCGGTGGCCGCAACAACAGCGGCAAGATGACCATGCGCTACATCGGCGGCGGTCACAAGCAACGCTACCGCCTGATCGACACCAAGCGGGACAAGGCCGGCATTTCGGGCGTGGTGAAGACCATCGAATACGATCCGAACCGCAGCGCGAACATCGCCCTGGTACACTACCCGGACGGTGAGAAGCGCTATATCCTGGCCCCCGGCGGGCTGAAGGTGGGCCAAACCATCATCAGCGGCAAGGGCGTGCCCCCCGAGGTGGGCAACGCGCTGCCCCTGGCGGAGATCCCGCTGGGCACGCTGGTGCACAACGTGGAGCTGCAGCCCGGCAAGGGCGGTTCCTTTGCGCGCAGCGCAGGCACTTTTGCCCAGCTGAACGCCCGCGAGGGGCGCTATGCCACGCTGAAGATGCCGAGCGGCGAGGTGCGCATGGTACTGGTAGCCTGCATGGCCACGGTGGGCGTGGTGGGCAATGCCGAGCACATGCTGCAGCGCAGCGGCAAGGCGGGCCGCACCCGCTGGCAAGGGCGCCGTCCGCGCACCCGTGCCGTGGCCATGAACCCGGTGGACCACCCGATGGGCGGTGGTGAGGGCCGCGCATCGGGCGGGCACCCGCGCAGCCGCAAGGGCCTCTTGGCCAAGGGCAAGAAAACCCGTGCGCCCAAGCGTATCTCCAACAAGTTCATTATTCAGCGGGCCAACCACAAGGTGGCCTGATCACCCGAGAGCAGATGAGCCGTTCACTCAAGAAACCCCCCTTCGTCCACTACAAGCTGGCCAAGCGGGTCACCGATATGCAGCAGGGCGGAAAGAAATCCGTTCTGAAGACCTGGTCGCGGGCCAGCACCATCACCCCCGAGTTCGTGGGGCTCACCTTCGCGGTGCACAATGGGAACAAATTCATTCCGGTGTACGTCACCGAGAACATGGTAGGGCACAAACTGGGCGAGTTCGCGCCCACGCGGACCTTCCGCGGCCACTCCGGCAACAACAAGAAGTAAGCATGGGATCGCGCAAGAAAATAGCCGCTGACAAGCGGAAGGAGGCCAAGAAGGCCGTGGCGGTGGCCAGCCTGAGGAAGGTGCCCACCAGCCCCCGGAAGATGCGCCAGGTGGCCGACATCATCCGCGGCGTGGAAGTGGAGCGGGCCCTGGGCCTGCTGCGCTACAGCACCCGCCATGCCAGCAAGCCGATGGAGAAGCTCCTGCTGAGCGCCATTGCCAACTGGGAAGCCAAGAACGAAGGGCGCAAGGCCGGCGACACCAAGCTGATCGTGAAGACCGTGATGGTGGACGAGAGCACGGGCCTCAAGCGCATGCTGCCCGCCCCGCAAGGCCGCGCCTACCGCATGGTGAAGCGCAGCAACCACGTCACCCTGATCGTGGACGCCGCACCTGGTCAAACCGCCG
This sequence comes from Bacteroidota bacterium, assembly GCA_018266475.1. Lineage (GTDB taxonomy): Bacteria > Bacteroidota > Bacteroidia > Flavobacteriales_F > PHOS-HE28 > PHOS-HE28. The sequence continues at coordinate 31,094 of JAFEAI010000106.1, read as the reverse complement.
AGAACAACGCATAATGGGACAGAAAGCACACCCGATCGGCCAGCGCCTGGGCCTGATCAAAGGCTGGGACAGCAACTGGTACGGCGGCAACAACTACGCCGATAAGCTGGTGGAGGACGAGAAGATCCGCCAGTACCTGATGGCGCGCCTGAAGAAGGCCAGCGTGTCGAAGATCGTGATCGAGCGCACCCTGAAGCTGGTGACGGTGACGATCAACACCGCACGCCCCGGCGTGATCATCGGCCGCGGCGGATCCGAAGTGGACAAATTGCGCGAGGAACTCAAGAAGTTCACGGGCAAGGACGTGCAGATCAACATCTTCGAGATCAAGCGGCCCGAGCTGGACGCCCGTTTGGTGGCCGACAGCATCGCCCGCCAACTGGAAGGGCGCATCAGCTTCCGCCGTGCCATGAAGATGAGCGTGGCCAGCACCATGCGCATGGGTGCCGAAGGCATCAAGGTGCAGGTGAGCGGCCGCCTGAACAACGCGGAGATCGCCCGCACCGAGAAGTACCGCGAGGGCCGCGTGCCGTTGCACACCCTGCGTGCGGACATCGACTTCGCCATCGCCGAGGCGCACACCAAAATGGGGCGCATCGGGGTGAAGTGCTGGATCATGCGCGGAGAAGTGTACGGCAAGCGCGACCTGAGCCCGAACCAGGGCCAGGCCAAGGGTCCGGCGGGCATGCGCCCGGCGGGCGGAGAACGCCGCGGGGGCGGAGAGCGCCGCGGAGGCGGTGAGCACCGCGGAGGCGAGCGCCGTGGAGGAAATCGTGGAGGAAACCGCACAAATAACCAATAACCATGTTGCAACCAAAGCGCAGCCGGCGCCGCAATATGCACAAGGGCCGCATGAAGGGCGAATCCCAGCGCGGCCATCGCGTAGCCCTGGGATCCTACGGACTGAAGGCGATGGAGAGCGTATGGCTCACCTCGCGGCAGATCGAGGCCGCCCGTGTGGCGCTCACCCGGGAAATGAAGCGTGAAGGCCAGGTGTGGATCAAGGTGTTCCCGGACAAGCCGGTCACCAGCAAGCCGGCCGAAGTGCGGATGGGCAAGGGCAAGGGCTCACTGGACCACTGGGTGGCCGTAACCCGCGCAGGCCGGATCATCTTCGAAGTGGACGGGGTGCCGGTGGAGACGGCCCGCGAGGCCCTGCGCCTGGCCGCCCAGAAGCTCCCGATCCGAACCAAGTTCGTGCAACGAGAAGACCTTGACGCTTAATACAAGCGCGTGATGAAGAAGAAGCAAGACACCCTGAAGGACCTCACCGGGCCGGAGCTGCAGGACAAGCTGCAGAGCGAGCAGGAGGCGTTGCGCAAGCTGCGCTTCAACCATGCCGTGAGCCCGGTGGAAAGCCCGGCCCAATTGCGCAACAGCCGCAAGGCCGTGGCCCGGATCCTGACCGAAATGCGCCGCCGCGCCATTGCCAACAACGCCCAAGCATGAGCACCGAAAGCACAACAGCCCCCGCCATGGAGGCCACCTCCAGGAACCTGCGCAAGGAGCGCGTGGGCATTGTCACCAGCGACAAGATGAGCAAGAGCATCACCGTGACCGTGGAACGGCGCGTGATGCACCCCAAGTACGGCAAGTTCGTCAAGCGCACCAGCAAGTTCATGGCGCATGATGAGAAAGGTGAGGCCCACATCGGCGACACGGTCCGCATCGCGGAAACGCGCCCGGTGAGCAAGCTCAAGCGCTGGCGCCTGGTGGAAGTGGTGGAACGTGCCAAGTAAGAACCAGAACGAACGATGATCCAACAGGAATCCCGGCTCACAGTGGCCGACAACAGCGGAGCCCGCGAAGTGCTGGTGATCCGCGTACTGGGCGGCACGGCACGGCGCTATGCCCGCATCGGGGACACCGTGGTGGTGACCGTGAAGAACGCCCTGCCCAACAGCGGCACCAAGAAGGGCGCCGTGAGCAAGGCCGTGGTGGTGCGCACCCGCAAGGAAACGCGCCGCAAGGACGGCAGCTACATCCGCTTTGACGACAATGCGGTGGTGCTGCTGGACGCCGCGGGCGAAATGAAGGGCACCCGCATCTTCGGCCCCGTGGCGCGCGAACTGCGCGAGAAGAAGTTCATGAAGATCATCTCCCTGGCACCCGAAGTGCTTTAAGACCAAGCATCGCAGACACAGATGCAGAAGAAGACACACATCAAGAAAGGCGACCTGGTGAAGGTACTGGCCGGTGAGGACCGCACCAAGCAAGGCCGCGTGCTGGAGGTGGACCGCAAGCACAACACCGCCGTGGTGGAGGGCCTGCGCATCAACAAGAAGCACAGCAAGCCCACCACGGCGCTGCCCCAGGGCGGCATCACCGAGAAGGAGGGCCCCATCCACCTGAGCAACCTCATGCTGATCGACGCCAAGACCGGCGTGCCGGGCCGTGTGGGCCGCAAGCCGGGCAAGGACGGCCAGCTGGAGCGTTACGTGAAGACGAACAACCGGAAAACCGCCAAGAAGTGATGAGCACCTACGCCCCCCGCCTGCGGGACAAGTACAAGAACGAGGTGGTCCCCAGCCTGCAAAAGGAGTTCAAGTACAAGAGCTCCATGCAAGTGCCGCGCATCGTGAAGATCTCCCTGAACCAGGGCCTGGGCTCTGCCGTGGGCGACAAGAAGATCGTGGACAATGCCGTGGAGGAAATGACCCGCATCAGCGGCCAGCGCGCACAGGCCACGCACTCGCGCAAGGACATCAGCAACTTCAAGCTGCGCAAGGGCATGCCCATCGGCGCCCGCGTCACCCTCCGCGGCGAGCGGATGTACGACTTCCTGGACCGCCTGATCGCGGTGGCACTGCCCCGCACACGCGATTTCCACGGGGTGAAGGCCTCGGGCTTCGACGGGCGCGGCAATTTCACCTTCGGGGTAAAGGAACAGATCATCTTCCCGGAGATCGACATCGACAAGACGCCCCGCATCCAAGGCATGGACATCACGGTGGTGACCACCGCCAAGACCGATGCGGAGGCCAAGGCATTGCTGACCGCATTCGGCTTCCCCTTCACCAAGTAAGCACCAGGCGCCGAACCCCCAACAAGACAAAGAATGGCTAAGGAATCAATGAAGGCACGCGAGCGCAAGCGGGCCAAGATGGTGGAGAAGTACGCCGCCAAGCGCGCCACGTTGAAGGCCGCCGGTGATTGGGACGCCCTGCAAAAGCTCCCCGCCAACAGCAGCAAGGTGCGCAAGCACAACCGCTGCCAGCTCACCGGCCGCCCCAAGGGCTACATCAGGCTCTTCGGCATCAGCCGCAACACCTTCCGCGCACTGGCCCTGGAAGGCAAGATCCCCGGAGTGACCAAAAGCAGCTGGTAAACCGGAAGGGACAAGCCAGACCACGCAACAACAAGAGCAATGACAACAGATCCCATCGCCGATTACCTCACCCGGCTGCGCAATGCGATCATGGCCGGCAAGAAGGTCGTGACCGTGCCGGCAAGCGGCCTCAAGAAGGACATCACCCGCATCCTCTTCGACAAGGGGTACATCCTCAGCTACAAGATGGAGGAGGACGGCAAGCAGGGCCTGATCAAGATCGCCCTGAAGTACGGCCCGGACCGCCGCAGCGCGATCCGCGAGCTCAAGCGCATCAGCACGCCCGGCTTGCGCCAATACGCCAACGCCTCCGAGCTGCCGCGCGTGATCAACGGCCTGGGCGTGGCCATCATCAGCACCAGCAAGGGCGTGATCACCGACAAGGAAGCCCGCACCCTCGGGGTGGGCGGCGAAGTGATCTGCTACGTCAGCTAAGCCAACCAAGACATGAGCCGCATAGGAAAAGAACCGGTCCGCATCCCCAAGGGGGTGGAAGTGGCCGTCAGTGACAAAAACGTGGTGACCGTGAAGGGGCCCAAGGGAACCCTGAAGGAGACCATCGATCCCGCCATCAAGGTGGCCGTGGAGGAGGGGACGATCACCTTCAGCCGCCCCACGGACCTCAAGCACCACCGCGCCATGCACGGCCTCTACCGCGCACTGGTGAGCAACATGGTGGAAGGGGTGACCAAGGGATTCAAGACCGAGCAGGAACTGGTGGGCGTGGGCTACCGTGCCACCACCAAGGGCCAGCAGCTGCATCTTTCCCTGGGCTTCTCGCACAACGTGGTGCTGGAGCTCCCCAAGGAGGTGTCCGTGGCGGCCGTACAGGAGAAGGGGAAATCACCGGTGGTGACCCTGGAAAGCATCAACAAGCAGGTACTGGGCGCCGTGGCGGCCAAGATCCGCAGCCTGCGCAAGCCTGAGCCCTACAAGGGCAAGGGTATCCGCTTCGTGGGTGAGAACATCCGCCGCAAGGCAGGCAAAGCCGCAGGCAAATAACCGTTGACCATGGCATTCAGCAAGACAGCGCGCCGCGCACGCATCAAAACGAACATCCGCAACACGGTACACGGCACGGCCATGCGCCCGCGCCTCACCGTGTTCCGCAGCAATGGCGACATCTACGCCCAGGTGATCGACGACGACCAGGGCCGTACGCTGGTGAGCGCCGCCAGCCTCAAGGACAAGGCCGCCCACAAGGCCCCCGGCGTGGAACAGGCCAAGCTCGTGGGCAAGGCCATTGCCGAAAAGGCCCGTGCCGCAGGCATTGAAAAGGTGGTCTTCGACCGCAACGGATACCTCTACCACGGACGTGTGAAGGCCTTGGCCGATGCAGCACGCGAAAGCGGCCTCAACTTCTGAACCCATTACGCAGCATGTCAGACAACAGATCCAAATCGGTCAAGAGCAGCGACCTCGAGCTGAAGGACACCGTGGTACACCTGAACCGGGTGACCAAGGTGACCAAGGGCGGGCGCACGTTCACCTTCGCGGCCACGGTGGTGGTGGGCGACGGCAACGGAGTAGTGGGGCACGGCCTGGGCAAGTCCAAGGAAGTGCAGGAGGCCATTGCCAAGGGCATCGATGATGCCAAGAAGAACCTGGTGCGCGTACCGGTGCGCCGCGGCACCATCCCGCACGTGCAGGAAGGCCGCTTCGCCGGCGCCAAGGTGCTGCTGAAGCCCGCCGCCAACGGTACCGGCGTGATCGCCGGGGGATCCATGCGCGCCGTGCTGGAATCAGCAGGCATCACCGACGTGCTGGCCAAGAGCAAGGGTTCCAGCAACCCGCAGAACGTGGTGAAGGCCACCATCCTGGCCCTGGCCAACCTGCGCGATGCCGCTGCGGTGGCGCGCCAACGCGGCGTGGAACTCGACAAGGTGTTCAACGGATAAGGAAAACGCTGCCGCCGGGACATCGGCGGACGAAGCCATGAGCAAGATCATCATCACGCAGACCCGCAGCCAGATCAAGTGCCCCAAGGTGCAGAAAGACACCCTGACGGCCTTGGGCCTTGGCCGCATCGGCAAGAAGAACGAAGTGGAAGCCACGGCCCAAGTGCGCGGCATGGTGGCCAAAGTGCAGCATTTGGTGTCGGTGACCGAGGCATAAGCCCGAACAACAAGAACGAGCGATGGAGGACCTGAGCAAACTGAAGCCCGCCAAAGGAGCGGTGAGGAAGAACAAGCGCCTGGGCCGTGGCCAAGGCAGCGGCCATGGCGGCACCAGCGGCAAGGGCCACAAGGGCCAGAAATCGGCCACCGGCTACAATGTGCGCCGCGGCTTCGAGGGCGGCCAAACGCCCATGGTGCGCCGCCTGCCCAAGTTCGGCTTCACCAACCCCACCCGCGTGGAATACAAGGGCATCAACCTGGACGCCATACAGGCACTGGCCGAAAAGGCCGGGCTGAAGGTGGTGGACCTGGAGGCCCTGCGCAAGAACGGCCTTGTTTCCCGCAATGACCTGGTAAAGGTGCTGGGGCGTGGCGTGCTGAAGGGGAGCATTGAGGTGAAGGCACATGCCTTCAGCGCGGCCGCCAAGGCGGCGATCGAGGCCCAGGGAGGGAAAACCGAACTAGTTGACGCCCGCGGATGAAGAACTTCATCGATACGGTAAAGAACATCTGGCGGATCGAGGAGCTGCGCACGCGGATCCTGATCACGCTGGGGCTTTTGCTGGTCTTCCGCATCGGGAGCTTCATCGCCCTGCCCGGCGTGGACGGGGCGCGGCTCACCAGCGGCACCGGGGCCGGTTCCGGCCTGGTGGACCTGTTGAGCATCTTCACCGGCGGTGCGTTCACCCGGGCCAGCATCTTCGCGCTGGGCGTTATGCCGTACATCAGCGCGAGCATCATCATGCAGCTGGCCGGCATTGCCGTGCCCATGGTGCAGAAGATGCAGAAGGAAGAGAGCGGGCGCCGGAAGATCAACCAGTGGACGCGCTACATGACCATCCTGATCTGCGTGTTCCAGGCACCGGGCTACCTGCTTACTTACGTGGATGCGGGCGCACGGCCCGAGGGGCAGTTCTGGATGGTCACCAGCATCATCATCCTTACCGCGGGCACGCTGTTCGTCATGTGGCTCGGTGAGCGCATCACCGAGCGCGGCCTGGGCAACGGGGTTTCGTTGATCATCATGATCGGCATCCTGGCCCGCCTGCCCGAATCGTTCCTGCAGGAGTTCATCGGCCGCACCACGGGCGGGGGCGGCATGGTCGTCATCCTCCTGGAGGTGGTGATCTGGCTGGCCATCATCGCGTTCAATGTGATGCTGGTGCAGGGCACGCGCCGGATCCCGGTGCAGTTTGCCAAGCGCGTGCAGGGCAACAAGCAGTACGGTGGCGTGCGCAACTACATCCCCCTGAAGGTGAATGCCGCCGGTGTGATGCCGATCATTTTTGCGCAGGCCATCGTGCTGGTGCCCATGTATGTGGCGCAGATGCCCGTGTTCAACGGCAATCCGCCGATGTGGCTGCAGCGGTTCACGGATTTCCACAGCCTGCCGTACAACATCACCCTCTTCCTGATGGTGGTGGCCTTCACCTACTTCTACACCGCCATCACGGTGAACCCGAACCAGCTTTCGGACGACCTGAAGCGCAATGGCGGTTTCATTCCCGGCATCAAGCCCGGCAAGCAAACGGCCGGCTACATTGATGAACTGCTCAGCAGGATCACCCTGCCCGGCTCCATCTTCCTGGGGCTGGTGGCCATTCTGCCGGCATTCGTGGGGATGGCCGGCGTAAAGCAGGGCTTCGCCCAGTTCTTCGGCGGCACATCGCTGCTGATCATGGTGGGCGTACTGCTGGACACGTTGCAGCAGATCGAGAGCCAGTTGTTGATGAGGCATTACGACGGCCTGATGAAATCGGGACGTATCAAGGGAAGGACAAGCTCAGCCTTCGGGATGGCAGGATAGCAATGGCCAAACCGGTGAACAGATTGAGCGCGGAGGAGATCGAATTGGTGAGGAACAGTTCTTTGCTTGTTGGTAAGACCTTGGCCGAAGTGGCCCGCATGATCGCCCCCGGGGTGGTCACCGGGGCATTGGACCGCCTGGCGGAGGAATTCATCCGCGACAACGGCGGCGTGCCCGGCTTCAAGGGCCTGTACGGCTGCCCGTCCACGCTGCTCATCAGCGTGAACGAGGAGGTGGTGCACGGCCTGCCCGGCGACCGGGAACTGAAGGAGGGCGACATCGCCAGCGTGGATTGCGGCGTGCTGATGGGCGGTTTCTATGGCGACAGCGCCTACACCTTTGCGGTGGGCGCGGTTTCCGCGGAAAAGCAGGCCCTGATGGACGTCACGAAGGAATGCCTCTTGCGGGGCATCGCGCAGGCAGTGGCGAACCAGCGTACCGGCGACATCGGGTTCGCGGTGCAGCAGCATGCGGAGGCGCATGGGTACGGCATCGTACGGGAGCTGGTGGGGCACGGCGTGGGGCGCAAGCTCCATGAGGCGCCCGAAGTGCCCAACTACGGCAGGCGCGGCCACGGGGCCAGGCTCACCGAGGGCATGGTGATCGCCATAGAACCCATGGTGACCATGGGCCGCAAGGAGGTGCGCCAGCTGGAGGACGGCTGGACGGTGGTGACGCAGGACGGAAAGCCCAGCGCCCACTTCGAGCACACCATTGCCGTGCGCCATGGAAAGGCGGAGGTCTTATCAACGTTCAGCTACATCGAGGATGTGCTGAGGGAAAGGGGAGGAAAAACGGCGTGAAGGCGCCAGAAGGACAACAGGAGGAAAAGGAATCGGCCTTGGGCCGCAAGAACAGGAAAAGGAACGCATGAGCAGGGCAGGGAACATAGAGCAGGACGGCGTCATCAAGGAGGCGTTGAGCAATGCCATGTTCCGCGTGGAGCTGGAGAACGGCCACGTGATCGTGGCGCACATCTCGGGCAAAATGCGCATGCACTACATCCGGATCCTGCCGGGCGACAAGGTGAAGGTGGAGATGAGCCCGTACGACCTGAGCAAGGGCCGGATCACCTTCCGCTACAAAACGTAAGGAACAGCAGAACACAACGACCCAAATGAAGATCAGGGCCTCGATCAAGAAACGTTCAGCGGACTGCAAGTTGGTGCGCCGCAAGGGACGTCTGTACATCATCAACAAGAAGAACCCCAAGTTCAAGCAGCGCCAAGGCTGATAATCGAAAGAACATGGCACGTATCGCAGGCATAGACCTCCCCAAGCAAAAGCGTGGCGTCATCGGACTCACGTACATCTACGGCATCGGCCGCAGCACGGCCCTCTCCATCCTGGAGCAGGCCGGCGTGGACCCGGACAAGCACGTGGAAGAATGGACGGACGATGAGCAGGGCCGCATCCGCACGGTGATCAACGAGAACATCAAGGTGGAAGGCGCCTTGCGCAGCGAGGTGCAATTGAGCATCAAGCGCCTTGTGGACATCAACTGCTACCGGGGCACCCGCCACCGGCAGGGCCTGCCGCTGCGCGGCCAGCGCACCCGCACCAATGCACGCACCCGCAAGGGCAAGCGCAAGACCGTGGCGAACAAGAAGAAGGTCACCAAGTAAGATCAGTTGCCAGTTGTCAGTTGCCAGTAGGCAATCACTGGCAACGGACAACGGACAACCGACAACTGAAGAACATGGCAAAGCAAGAAAAAGGCGGTGCCGCCGCCGGCAAGAAAAAGAAGAAGAACGTGGTGGTGGAAGCCTACGGGCAGGCCCACATCCGTGCCACCTTCAACAACCTGATCGTGAGCCTGACCAACAACAAGGGCGAAGTGATCAGCTGGAGCAGTGCCGGGAAGATGGGCTTCCGCGGCAGCAAGAAGAACACCCCGTACGCCGGGCAGGTGAGCGCCGAGGAGGCCGCCCGCGAGGCCTTCGACCTGGGCCTGCGCAAGGTGAAGGTGTTCGTGCGCGGCCCGGGAGGCGGCCGCGAAAGCGCCATCCGCGCCCTGCACAACAGCGGTGTGGAAGTTACCGAGATCTTGGACCAGACGCCCATGCCGCACAACGGCTGCCGTCCGCCCAAAAAACGCCGCGTTTAAGGATCGATTAACCGTAGGGGGCCGCAAGGCACCCCGTTGTTGGTGCGGCGCACGCACCCAAAACCAAGAAGAATGGCACGTTACATAGGACCAAAGACCCGGATCGCCCGCAAATTCAAGGAGCCGATCTTCGGGCCCGACAAGTGGATGGAGCGCAAGCCCCATGCCCCCGGCCAACATGGGCCCAATGCCCGCCGCCGCCGGACGGAAAGCGAGTATAAACTGCAGCTCACCGAGAAGCAGAAGGCCAAGTACACCTACGGCATCCTGGAGCGCCAGTTCCGGAAGATGTTCGTGAAGGCCGCCAGCAAGAAGGGCATCACCGGCGCGGTGCTGCTGAGCCTTTGCGAGGCCCGGCTGGACAACACGGTGTACCGCCTGGGCATCGCTCCCACGCGGCGCGCCGCGCGCCAGCTGGTGGGCCATGGCCACATCACGGTGAACAAGCACGTGGTGAACGTGGCCAGCTATTCGCTGCGCCCCGGCGACGAGGTGGCCGTGCGCGAGCGCAGCCGCAGCCTGGAGGCGATCACCAGCAGCCTGTCCACCAACACCAACCGCTTTGATTGGCTGGATTTCAATCCCGCCACGATGACCGGCAAGATGATCGCCATGCCCGAGCGTGCGCAGATCCCGGAGAACATCCGCGAGCAGCTCATCGTCGAATTGTACTCGAAGTAAGAACCCTCAAAGACCGAGCATCCCCATGCCAATCCTAGATTTCCAAAGGCCTGACAAGGTCGCCATGATCGAAGCCGACGACAAGCACGGCATCTTCGAGTTCCGCCCCTTGGAGCCGGGCTATGGCATCACCATCGGCAATTCCCTGCGCCGCATCCTGCTGAGCAGCCTGGAGGGCTACGCCATCAGCAGCGTGCGCATCGACGGGGTGGAGCACGAGTTCAGCACCATCAAGGGCGTGATCGAGGACGTCACCGAGATCGTGCTCAACCTCAAGCAGGTGCGCTTCCGCCGCCAATTGGAGGACGTGAGCACCGAAAAGGTGAACTTCGTGGTGGGCGGCAAGGACGCCTTCACCGCAGGCGATATCGGCAAGCACACCACCGGCTTCCAGGTGCTGAACCCCGAGCTGGTGATCTGCCGCATGGAGAGCAACGTGAAACTGCACGTGGAGCTGTCCATCAGCAAGGGCCGCGGCTATGTGCCCGCCGATGAAAACAAGGAGGAGGGAGCGCCCATGGGCACCATCTTCATCGACTCCATCTTCACGCCGATCAAGAACGTACGCTACAGCGTGGACAACACGCGCGTGGAGCGGAAGACCGACTATGAGAAGCTGACCATTGAACTGACCACGGACGGCAGCATTGACCCGAAGACCGCCCTGCAGGAGGCCGCCAAGATCCTGATCCACCACTTCATGCTGTTCAGCGATGAACGCATGAGCCTGGAAATGGAGGACCATGCCGCCAAGATGAGCGCACCGGCGCCACAACCCTCCGAGGTGACGGACATGGACGAATCCACCATGCACATGCGGCAGCTGCTCAAATCCAAGCTGGTGGACCTTGACCTGAGCGTACGCGCGCTGAACTGCTTGAAGGCCGCGGACATCGAAACGCTCGGCGACCTGGTGAGCTTCAACAAGAACGACCTGTTGAAGTTCCGCAACTTCGGCAAGAAGAGCCTCACCGAACTGGAGGACCTGGTGGACAACAAGGGCCTGAGCTTCGGCATGAGCGTGGGCAAGTACAAGCTGGACCGCGACTGAGGCTTTGCCCGGTAACGCCAGTGAAGCAAACAGAAGAAAATGAGACACGGAAACAAGAACAACGCACTGGGGCGCAAGAAGGCCCACCGCGACAGCCTGCTCAGCAACATGGCGTGCTCGCTGATCGAGCACAAGCGCATTGAGACCACACTGGCCAAGGCCAGGGCGCTGCGCATCTTCGTGGAGCCCCTGATCACCAAGAGCAAGGAAGACAGCACCCACAGCCGCCGCGTGGTGTTCAGCTACCTGCGGAACAAGGAGGCCACTGCAGCCCTCTTCCGCGACGTGGCGCCCAAGGTGGCCGAGCGCGCCGGAGGCTACACGCGCATCATCAAGCTGGGCAACCGCCTGGGTGATGCCGCCGAACTGGCCATGATCGAAATGGTGGACTTCAACAACCTCTATTCCGCCAAGGAAAAGGCCGGGGCGGAGGTGAAGCGCACCCGCCGCAGCCGCACCCGCAAGCCTGCCGCGAATGCGGGTGATGCGGATGCCAAGGCCGATGGTGCCGCCGAATGACACCGGCGTTGAAAAACGATGAAGAACGGGGCGCCCATCAGCGCCCCGTTCCATTATGGCACAATTAGCTTTGCGGCCCGGCCGCCAACACTGAAAGAAGAAGACACATGCTCACCAGCCAGCGCCCCAAGGCCGTGCTCCTGCTGCAGGACGGCACTTTTTTTGAAGGACGCGCCATCGGCGCCCCCGGCACTTCCGTGGGCGAGATCTGCTTCAATACCGGCATGACCGGCTACCAGGAGATCATCACCGACCCCAGCTACACCGGCCAGGTGATGGTGATGGCCTCTCCCCACATCGGCAACTACGGGGTGAAGGACGACCGCGCACAGCCGGTGAACGGCGAAAGTGAAGGGCCGCGCGTAAGCATTGCCGGCCTGGTGGTGAAGAAATACAGTGAGGTGTGGAGCCGCCCCGGCGGATCGGGGCCATTGGATGAAATGCTGGTGGAGGCCGGTGTTCCGGGCATCAGCGACATCGATACCCGCAAGTTGGTGCGCCACATCCGCGACAGCGGTGCGCAAAACGCCATCATCGACAGCACCGGCCTGGGGATGGAGGAGCTCAGGCGGAAGCTGGACCAGGCGCCGGCCATGGCCGGGCTGGAGCTGAGCAGCAAGGTGAGCACGGAAAAGCCTTATGAGGCGGGCACGCCCGGCGCGGCCTTCCGGGTGGCACTGGTGGATTTCGGGATCAAGCTGAACTCCATCCGCTGCCTGGTGGAGCGGGACTGCCTGGTGCGCGTATTTCCCATGCACGCACCGGTGCGCGACATGCTGGCCTGGGGGCCGCACGGCATCCTGCTGAGCAACGGGCCGGGCGACCCCGGCGCCATGCCGCAAGCCCAGGAACTGGTAAAGGAGGTGCTTGCGGCCCGGTTGCCCGTGTTCGGCATCTGCCTCGGGCACCAGCTGCTGGCCCAGGTGCATGGCGTGCGCACCTTGAAGATGCACCACGGGCACCGCGGCATCAACCATCCCGTGCTGAACCTGGTCACCGGCAAGGATGAAATAACCTCGCAGAACCACGGGTTTGTGGTGGATGCCGAACAAGCCGGCGCGCATCCGGAACTGGAGATCACGCACAAGCATCTGAACGACGGGAGCGTGGCGGGCCTGCGATTGAAAGGCAGGCCCGTGTTCAGCGCCCAGCACCACCCCGAAGCCGGCCCCGGCCCGAACGACTCGAAATACCTGTTCGATGAGTTTGTGCAGGCCATGCGGGCGCACAAGGCCGTGCCGCAGGCACGCAAGGAACCAGCCTGATCCGGCACCCGCGAGAAGCATGGAAGACCCCGGTACGCAAGCCGGCCAACAAGCATTCAAAAACACATCAGACAGCACCACCGACCATGAGCGTAATTGCCAAGATCCAAGCCCGCGAGATCCTCGATTCCCGCGGCAATCCCACCGTGGAGGTGGACGTTTACACGGACAGCGGCCACATAGGCAGGGCAGCGGTGCCCAGCGGGGCCAGCACGGGCGCCCATGAGGCGGTGGAGCTGCGCGATGGCGACATGAAGCGCTACCTCGGAAAGGGGGTGCTGAAAGCCGTGGCGAACGTGAACGGTGCGTTGAACGACGAACTGAACGGTGCCTTCGTGGGCGACCAAGCGGTGATCGACCGCCAAATGATCGCCCTGGACGGCACGCCGAACAAGGCCAACCTGGGTGCAAACGCGATCCTTGGGGTATCACTGGCGGTGGCCAAGGTGGCTGCAGCCGAGGCGGGCCTTTCCCTGTACAGGTACGTGGGCGGCACCAATGCCTGCGTACTGCCCGTGCCCATGATGAACATCCTCAATGGCGGGGCGCACGCGGACAACAAGGTGGACATCCAGGAGTTCATGGTGATGCCCGTTGGTGCCGCCACGTTCGCTGACGGGCTCCGCATGGGTGCCGAGGTGTTCCACGCATTGAAAGCGGTGCTGAAGACAAAGAAGCTGAGCACCAACGTGGGCGATGAGGGCGGCTTTGCCCCGGACCTGAAGAGCAACGAGGACGCGTTGAAGCTGGTGATGCAGGCCATTGAGAAGGCAGGCTATAAGCCCGGTGATGATGTGAAGATCGCGCTGGACGCGGCCAGCACGGAGTTCTACCAGGCGGACAAGCAGCGTTATGTGCTGGAAAGCACGGGCGACAGCCTTACCAGCGACGACATGGTTGCCATGTGGCAGGACTGGAGCAAGCGCTACCCGATCATGAGCATTGAGGACGGCATGGCCGAGGATGATTGGGATGGCTGGAAGAAGCTGACCAATGCCCTGGGAAGCAAGGTGCAGCTGGTGGGGGACGACCTTTTTGTCACCAACACGAAGCGCTTGGCCGAAGGCATCAGCAAGCAGGTGGCCAACAGCATCTTGGTGAAGGTGAACCAGATCGGCACGCTCACGGAAACCTTGGAAGCCGTGGAAATGGCGCACAGGGCGGGCTACACCTCAGTGATGAGCCACCGCAGCGGGGAAACGGAGGACAATACCATCGCCGACCTGGCGGTGGCCGTCAACTGCGGCATGATCAAGACCGGCAGCGCCAGCCGCAGCGACAGGATCGCCAAGTACAACCAATTGCTGCGGATCGAGGAGCAATTGGGCACCAGCGGCAAGTATCCGGGCCGCAGCCTGCGCTACGTGGGCTGATCCGGTGCGCTACGCGCAACCCGGAGGGCTTTGCACTGCCCGCCCCGGAAGGCGGCAATTGCCGGTGAGGGCCGTTCAATGCACGATCTGCAGGGGGCCCAGGCGTGCGGTAGTGCCTTCCGGCAGCCGGACGGAAAGCAGTACGGTGCATGCGGCCAGCCTGGCTACGCGCACTTGGTTCGCACCTCCGTGCAGGTGCTGTTGGGCCAGGAGCCGGCCACCCAGGTCATGAATGAGCAGGACCGCTCCTTTGCCGGCGGCTTCCGCAGGGGCCATCACCGTGAGCTCATCCGTAGCGGGATCGGGGAAGAACCGCCATCCCCGGCCATCATCACCGGGTTCATTGATGCGCAATGCGGAGGTTTTCCATGCCAGGGCGTAATCCCCTGCGGTAAAGGCAGGCATGTCCAGCCGGGCATTTTTGTCCGTGGGGCTTCCGATGGTGCTCACAGTGGCGGGCTTCACGGTCCATGGTTCGCGTGCGGTGGGGCGATAGAGCACCACCAGACTGTCCTCGTTGAATGGGAGGCTGCCGGCATCCTGCGTAAGGCCCTGGTCAAACGCCCCGGGAAAACCTGTGCGGCCGTCCACGGTGAACCGGAGGCTCATTTCCGTGCCGGTTGGAATGTCCGCTTCCACGCGCCACCAGCGGTCAGGCGACACAAAAAAGCCGGGGGCTTCATCCGCAGGCACCCAGAACTCCTCCACGCGGACCTTGGCCGGACCGGTGAGGGTGCTGGTGGTCAGGCGAAGGTCCGTGTCGGAAAAGTTCTTGGAACCGGTGCTTGCGATCGTGGCCGTGTCCCATGTGGTGGAAAGCGCCAATCGGTCGTCATCGTTGAGCCGCACCGAGGATGGATGGAACGGGATGGCTACTTCCGCCATGGTGAGGGCGCCGCCCATGTTCGCAAGCGCGCGGTGTACCTGCCCGTCGGCACTGGTGCAAGTGATCGTGACCGGCACATTGTGGAAGAGGTCGGCCCCGCCGCGCGTCTTCTGCTTGATGAAGACCTGTGTTTGGAAGATGGGGCCGGCCTGTTGCACGCGGAAGGAATCCACCATGAAGGCCGCTCCGCCGGGCTGGAAGATCCAGTTGTTGAAGAAATCGGCGAGGTCCATGCCGGAGGCCGCCCCCAGGCTGTCGCGCAGGGCCGCGCTGCCCATTGCTGAAAATGCGTTGTTGAGGAACACCCGCTTGAAGCCCGCGCTGAAGAGGCTGTCGCCCATGGTGGCCCGCAGCGTGCGCGCGATGTCGGCCCCCTTCTTGTAGGTGGTCTCCCCGTAGGTGACATTGGGGGGCACGTTCGCCAAGGCGTACCATCCGCCATCCCGCAAATGGGTGGCGCTCACCACCTGCCGGTGGTTCTTGCGCACTGCGGCGCGGTAGGCGGCCTCGCCGTATTGGCCGCCCAGGAAGAGCTTGGCGCAGAAATCAGCGAAGCCTTCGTTGATGTACATCTCCTGCGGGGTGGTACAGGTGATGAGGTCGCCAAACCAGTGGTGCGACAGTTCGTGGGCGATGAGGTCTTCATTGGCCAACGTGCCGTCGGCCGCAAAATCGGGGTAGCAGATGTTGGTGGCATGCTCCATGGCACCGGCGCTGGTAAGCACATAGCCCACACGGTTCCAGCGGTAGGGGCCGAACCATTGCTCGAACGTGTTGAAGGCCGTTTGCAGATGCGCGAAGGAGCTGCGCATGTGGGCGGTGTCACCCGGCAACGCCGCCAGCACCACGGGGGTCGTGCTCCCTGAAACGTTGGGGAACGTGTCCCGCAGTGCGGTGTAGTTGCCGGCTGCCACCGAGGCCAGGTAGGACGGGATCGTGGAGGTCAATTTCCAATGGGTGATCCTTTCCCCGCCATCCAGCTCGCTGATCTCCTGCAGTTCGCCGTTTGCGAATACGGAGCGTCCGTTGGTTGTGTGGACGATGAAATCGAACGTGGACCGTTCCACGAAGTTGTCGAAGCAGGGAAACCAGGCCCGGCCGTAAGAATGGGGCACGGCATCGAACGCCACGCCAAGGTCGTACTGATAGCTGCTTAGCGTATAGAACCCGCCGAAGCCGCTTGGGTCCGTAAGGGGGTGGCCTCCGTAGCTGACGGTAAGGGACAAGGTGTCCCCCGGTGCAAAAGGGGCCTGCAGGTCGATGTACAGGACCTCTCCGGGATGGGTGTAGGGAAGGTGCATGCCTTCCATCACCACGGAATCCACGGGTAATAGAAGGTCCAGGGGCAACACATGGATGCCGGGCACGCGGGGGGTGAAGGTGATGGTGGCATTCGCACGGACCTGTCCCGCAGCGGTGTTCGCGAGGTCCAGTTCCACGCGGGTATGCAGCAGGTTGATGCTGTCGCTGCGCGTGGCGCTGCCCACCAGGCTGCTTTGCGCCTGGGAAACGGAGGGGCATAGCAACAGCAGGCAGGCGAAGGGTGCAAGGCGTTGGCTCATCAAGGCGAAGTTATCGTGCCGGCGGGCAGGTTCGCTTCCCGGTATGCCGACACTCTATCTTTGGATTCCTGCCGACCGGGGGCGAACCCCGAAATCCATGGACGCATGAAGCCGAGCACAGAGCTTTTCGACCTGATCAAATCGCTCACCAAATCCGAGAAGCGGTTCTTCAAGCTGCACTCGGCACTGCAAAGCGGCGAGAAGAACTACCTCCGGATCTTCGATGCCATCGACAGGCAGCGCACCTATGATGAGGAGGCGCTCAAGAAGCAGTTCGCGGGCGAAACCTTCGTTCGGCACTTCCCCTCGGAAAAGAACCACTTGTACAAGCTGGTATTGAAGGCGCTGAGGGCCTACCATGCGGATGCGAGCATTACCGGGCTGCTCAAGCAGCACATCAACAACATCGAGATCCTGTTCGGAAAGGCATTGTACGGCGAGGCGTACAAGGTGCTCGTGCGGGCCAAAAAGATCGCGCAGGAGCACGAACGGTTCTACCTGTGGTTCGAGCTGCTGAGCTGGGAGAAAATGCTGATCGAGGAGGCGATCCAGGGCGGAGACTTCAACAGCGACCTGGATGCCCTGATAAAGGAGGAGGAATCCGTGCTGGCAAAACTTCAAAACCTTGCCGCCTACAACGTGCTTTACGCCAAGATCAATTACGTGTTCCGGAGCGGAGGCTATGTGCGCACGGAGGAGGAGCACGCCATGGTGGAGGAGATCAGCGGACACCCGCTGATCAAGGGGAAGAACACCGCATTGAGCAACCGGGCGAGCACGATATGCCACTACACCCAGGGGTTCTGCCATTGGGCGCGGCGTGATTGGGCCACGAGCTACGTGAAGTTCCAACGGGTCCGGGAGATCTTGGACAAGCACCCGCAATTGCGGAGGGACCTGCCCAAGCGGTATGTGCGCACCCTGTACTACTTGATCCAGTGCGAGATCGAACTGGGGGACCATGCACATGTGAAGGACGACATCCGCGTGCTGCGCGCCCTGCCGGGGAAACCCGGTTTTGGCGATATCGACATCAAGTTGCTCGTGTTCTGCAACAGCTGGCTCAGCGAGCTGCGCCTGCATGACCGGGCGGGGGACTTCGCGGCCGCCCTGAAGCTGGAGGAGACGGTGGTGAACGGAATGGAACAGTGGGGCTCCTTGTTGCCCAAGGAGGATGAGCTGGAATTCTATTTCCTGTTGTCCACGATCCACTTTGGCGCGGGCCATGCCAACCGTTCGCTGTATTGGTTGAACAAGGTGCTGAACGACCCCGAGCCCATGCTTCGGCAGGACATTTTCACCTATGCGCGGTTGTTCAACCTGGTGGTCCATTACGAACTGGGGAACTTCGAGCTGCTGGAATACATTGTGCGCAGCACGCAACGGTTCCTGAGCAAGCGCCACCGGGCTTATGGCGTGGAGGCTGCGCTGGTGGAGCACATCAAAAAGTTGGCAAAGAGCGGTACGCCCCAGGCCAAGGCCGCACTTTTCGCCTCGCTGCGGGAACGGCTGGATGCGTTGATGCAGGACCCCAACGAGGGAACCGTGCAGAAGTACTTCAACATCCGTGCATGGGTGGATGCCAAGGTGCGCGGGCTGCCCTTCGACCAGGTGGTGAGGGAAATGGTGAAGGCACGGAAGTAGTACCGATGTGACATTCAGATCAGTCCAAAGGATGGTCTGAACACTTGTAGTGGAACTGCGGTACGGACAACCAACCGGTGGGGCGGCGCGAAGCCGATAGCTGGCCTTAGTGCGTGTCGCAACGGCATCCCCCGCTGGTGGCCTAGGGTTGCATGTCGGCTTGTGCGTCACGGATCACCTTGAACTCCGTGCGGCGGTTGGCCTGGTGCTCCTCCTCTGTGCAGGAGACCCCGTTGGTGCAATGGTTCACCAGCCTGGTTTCGCCGTAGCCGCGGGCGATCAGCCGCTCCTGTGGTACGCCTTGGCGCACCAAATAATCCACGGCGCTGGTTGCCCGGGCATCGCTCAGCAGCAGGTTGTACATGTCGCTGCCGCGGCTGTCCGTGTGGCTGCCCAGTTCAAAGGTGAGGTCCGGGTTGTCCAGGAATACTTGCGCCAGCTTGTTCAGCTCCACCGCCGCATCCGGCCTGATGTCCCACTTGTCGTAATCGTAGTAGATGTTCGGCACCACGATGGGCTTGTCGATGACCATGGGGTCCAGCCGCAGGTCGGCGCGCAGCACGGTGCTCTTGCCCAAGCCGGCCGTGCTCAGCATGATGCTGCGTGCCAGCATGCCCTTGGCGTGGGCACGGAGGAAATAGACGCGGTTGGGTTCCAGCTCAAATTTGAATTTCCCGTGCGCGTCCGCAGTATCCTGCAGGTTGGCCAGGTCGGCCAGGTTTTGCAGCGTGATGAAGGCGAAGGGTTGGGATCCGCCGGTTTCGCCATTGGCTATGGTGCCTTCCAGGGTGAACGTGGGCGGTCGCAGGGCCAAGGCGTAGATCTGGTCGGCCCCCGAGCGCGAGCTGCTCAAGTATCCGCGCGTGCCGGTGCCGTCCAGCCAAAGGCCGAAGTCATCCCGTGATGTGTTGATGGGATAGCCCATGTTCGCGGGTTCCGACCAGAACTCGCCTTCGCGGTGCGATTCGAAAATGTCCAACCCGCCCATGTTCTCATGTCCCGTGCTGGAGAAGTACAGGGCATCGCCGATCGCGGTGGGAAACAGCTCATCACCCGGCGTGTTCACCGTGGGGCCCAGGTTTTGCGGCGGCCCCCATCCGGCCCCTATGTCCTTGCACGACCAGATGTCCTTTCCGCCTTGCCCGCCGGGCATGTCACTGGCGAAGAAGAGGGTCTTTCCATCGCGGCTCAGTGCAGGCTGCCCCACGGAGTACGAATCGCTGTTGTATGCAAATTCGCTGATCTGGCCCCAGGTACCGTCCGGTTGCAATGTGGCGCGGAAGAGCTTGAGGTTGCTGACGTTCTGCGGGTCCTTGAGCAGTTTGCGGCCATAGTAGTTGCTGCGGGTGAAGTAGAGCGTGCGGCCATCATTGCCAAGCACGGCGGGGCCTTCATGGAAGGGGCCGTTCACGGCTCCTTTGAGAAGTGCGGGCGGTGCGGCAGCGGTATCCCCTTCAAGGCGGACCGTGTACAGGTCGCTAAAGGATCGGCCGGTCCAGGGGTCCCGCCTTGATGTTGTTGCTTCGCGCTGTGCGGTGAAGAGCAGCCCGTCGGCGAAGGGTACCGCTGAATAAGCGGAGGTGATTCCTTCAATGTGCAATGGCCGTACCTCGTATTGCGCACTGTCCGCATAGAACGACCGGTAGCCTTGGCTGGAGCCGATGAGGTCGGCAATGTCCCGGCGTTGGGCCTGGCCCTCCCATGCTCGGCCAAGCATGGGTTCGGCTTCACGGTAGTTGCCCAGGGCCATCAATAGGCGCCCGTATTCGTATGCGTCCTTTCCGCTGAGCGGGGCGGTGGCTTCCGCCTCGGCATAATGGGCGGCTGCCTGCTCCACCTTGTTCTGGCTGGCCTCGGCCCGGGCCGCCTCCAGGAGCAGGTCCCTGCTCTTTGCGTGCTTCAGGGCCTTGTTGAAGTGCTTTTCCGCCTTGCTGTAGGAGAGCATGGCCATGGCCATGTTGCCTTGGCGCTCATGGTAGCTCGCGCAGGAGGCGAGCAGCAATGCGGCAAGGGCGGTTGCCGGGATGGTCTTCAGTGTGCTGCGCATCAGAAGAACCGGGGGTTTTTGATCAGGATCGGTTCGCGTCCGAGGTCGATGCCGAGCATCACCTCGTGGCTGCCGCCATTGTAGTGCCTGAGCTTCGAGGTGTTCATGTCATACGCATAGCCTATGCGGAAGACGTGGTTCACCTGGAACTCCACCATGCCCACCACCGCATCGCCGGTGCGGTAGCCCGCGCCCAGCCAGAACCGGTCCCTGAACAGGAGGTTCATGTTGAGGTCTGCCTGCGGAGGTGCCTGCCGCTGGTATTTGATGAGCACGCTCGGCTTGAGGTCGAAGTCCTCGTTCAGTTCGAACACATGGCCTGCATTGAGGTAGGCGTGTTGCGTGAAGTAATGGTCCGGGGCGGTGGCCAGGCCTGAGGTGATCTCCCCGTCGGCGGCGGTAAGTGTGGGAATGGAAAGGCCGATGAACGACCGTTCGTTGTTCCAGTACATTCCAAAGCCGAACTTGCCGACGGCTGCGTTGGTGATGTCATGCTGGTAGGCCGCGTCCTGGGCATCCCAGTACACCAGCTCGCCGAGGTGTGCGGAATACATGGAGAGGCCGGCCTTTAGGCCGAAGGCCAAGTGGCCGCTGTTGCCGGTGCGGATCCGGTAGGCGTAGTTCACGGCCATCTCCATGTCCGTGCTGATGCCGATGCGGTCGTGGCTGAAGGTGAGGCCCAAGCCCATCTTGTTGTTCCAAAGCGGGCCGTCGATGCCCAGGAGGTTGGTGCGGGGCGCGCCTTCCATGCCGGTCCACTGGCTGCGGTGCAGTGCAGTGGCACTGGCGTACGGATGGCTTCCCGCATAGGCGGGATTGATGAACAGGCCATTGAACATGTATTGGCTGGTCATCAGTTCCTGCTGGGCGCTCACATGAACGGCACCGCAGAGCAGCGCTGAGGCCAACATGGACCGGATGCGTGTCTTGGTCATTTTCATGGTCGGCTTATCGGCGGAGGTCCACGTAGTTCTGTACGGTCAAGTCGGAGGTGAGCTTCAGCACCACGAAGTAGGTTCCATTGGGGAGGGCTTCACCTTGCTGGTTTTCGCCCCGCCAGTCGTTCCGGTAGCGCAGCTGGTCAAATACCACATTGCCCCAGCGGTTGAACACGGTGATCTGGTTGTTCGGATAGGCATCTATCCCGTGTACCACGTACGCATCGTTGTTCCCATCGCCGTTCGGCGTGAAGCCCGTTGGCATGGCGAATCCGTCGGGCTGCGTGATGAGGAACTGCAGGTCCAGCGTGCATCCATGGGCATCCGTGATCGTCACGGCGT
The DNA here is from genome assembly GCA_018266475.1 of Bacteroidota bacterium. Lineage (GTDB taxonomy): Bacteria > Bacteroidota > Bacteroidia > Flavobacteriales_F > PHOS-HE28 > PHOS-HE28. The sequence continues at coordinate 9,427 of JAFEAI010000106.1, read as the reverse complement.
AGGAGCCTGCCGGCAGTCCGTCGCGTTGTTCGGCGGTGGTGCCGTCGTTCCAGGCGTAAGTGTAGGGAGCGTTGCCGCCGGTGGTGCCCAGGTGAATGGATCCGTTGCTTGCTCCCGGTTGGCTTACGTTGTATCCGCCCGCAAAGTGCGAGAGGAGGGTGTCCACTGTAATGGGCGGTGGTGCGGCCACTTGGATCGCCTGGGTCCAGGTGCATCCGTTGGCATCGCTGATGGTCACGGTGTATTCGCCGCCATGCAGGTTGCTGAGGCTGGCTGCGGTGGCGCCATTGCTCCATGCGTAGCTGTACGGTGCGGTGCCGGAAGTAACGCTGGTGGTTATTGCGCCGTCCGATGATCCGTGGCAGAGGGGAAGTTCCACCTGGGCATTTGCCTCCATGGCCGGGCTGCCTGCCACCGTTGCCTGCGCATTTGCGGTGCAGCCGTTGGCATCTGCCACGGAGAGGGCGTAGGTGCCGGGTGGCAGGCCCGCCTGGTGCGCGGAGGTTCCGCCATTGCTCCAGGAATAGCCGTATGGTGCGCTGCCGCCGGTTGCCGTGCCGTCCACCGTGCCGGCGGATTGGCCGCAGGACGCTGGGGAGGAAGTCGCGGAGGCAGTGAGCTGGGCGGGTTCCGCCAAGGTGATGCAGTCCTGCATTTCACAGCCGTTGGCATCGGAGGCGGTTACGCAGTAGGTGCCCGGTGGGAGGGAGGAGATGGAGCCTTCAATGGATGAGAAGCCGCCGGGTCCGTTCCAAAGGAGTTGAACCGGTGCCACGCCGCCGGTGATCGCGGTGCTGAGGGATCCATCCTGGGCGCCAAAGCAGCTGATGGCGCTGCCTGAGGGGAATGCGGAGGCGGCAAGGCTCACCGAGATCGCCGGGGGCGGATCAAGGGTGATCCCCTGCTCTTGAAGGCAGCCATGGGCATCCGTTACCTGCAGCACGTAGGCGCCTGCGGAAAGGCCGGTCAGGTGGTTCTGTTGGGAGGTGAACCCGCCCGGGCCGGTCCAGCTGCAGGTGTATGAAGGAGTGCCTCCGGACACCTGCACTTGCAGCGTGCCGTCATTGGCTTCGGGGCAGCTTGTGGCATAGCCGTGGTGATCGCCCATGGAATAGTTGACGAGCATGGCGCTGTCCGGCTGATGGATGGTTGCATGCAGCGTATCGATGCATTGGTTGGCATCGGTCACCACAAGTTCGTAGTCGCCAGCGGCGAGGCTGCTGATGGCCTGCGTGCTGAACGCGGAATCGCCTGGACCCCGCCAAGCGTAGGTGTAGGGCGCCACGCCTCCGTCCACCGTGGCGGTGATGGTTCCCGTGGCTTGTCCATGGCAGGCCACATCCGTGCTTGAGAATGCGGTGGTCAGGGAGATGGCGGGTTCGGTAAGGGTGATCGCGGTGTCGCGCACGCAGCCATGGCCGTCCGTGATGATGACGGAATAGGATCCAGCGGCAAGGCCCTGTAGATGCGTGGTGGATGCGCTGAACCCGCTGGGGCCGGCCCATGCGAGCTGCAAGGGCGCGAACCCGCCGGTCACGCTAAGCTCCACAAGGCCGGTTTGTCCGCCATGGCAGGCGATGTTTGTTTGCCCGTATTGCGCGGCATACAAACTGAGGGACATGGGCGCGGCGGCGATCACCGTTGCTTGTTGGCTGGTGGTGCAGCCTATCGCACTGGTGACGGTAACGCTGTATGCCCCGCTGGACAGGCCGGTGATGTCCTTGTTGGTGGATGCAAATCCGTTCGGACCCGTCCACTGGAAGGTGAACGGACCTGTGCCGCCGCTCACGGCCTGTGCGATCTCCCCGTTGCTTGAAGCGTCGCATTCGTTGCTGGTCACCGCCAGGAGGGTGGACAAGGGTGGCGGTGCATGCAGGGTGATGCTGCGGTCCGCGCGACATCCGTTGGCATCGGTGATGGCAACCTGATAGGTGCCGGCGTTCAGCCCGGTTGCAACGGCATCGCCTGAGGCGTATCCGCCAGGGCCGGTCCAACTGTATTGGTAGGGAGCCAGGCCACCGCCCACGGCAAGGCTGATGGAACCGTCATTTCCATTGCATCCCACATCAAAGCCGCCGTGGTCGCCCACGGTTGCCGATAGGGTGATCGGTGGGGGAGCTGCCAGGAGGGCCGTGGCGCTGGCCATGCAACCGGATGCATCGGTGACGAGGACGTTGTACGCTCCCGCGGCGAGCCCTTGGAGTGTTGTGGCGGATGAGGTGAACGCTCCGGGGCCTTGCCACGTGATGGAGTATCCCGGAGTGCCGCCGCCTATGGCAAGCGTGATCGTGCCATCATCGGCCCCGGCGCAGGAAATGCCGTTTCCGTTGCTGTACACGGAGGTTGCGATTGCGGGAACCAGCGGCGCAGGAGCGGTGAGCGTGGCCTGGGCCGTAGCGGCGCAGCCGTTGGCATCGGTGATGGTGGCCGTGTAGGTGCCAGGCGCCAAGCCGGCAATGTTGCGGTTGTTGGAGAGGAAACCGCCCGGGCCGGACCAGGTGACCTGGTACGGCGCATTGCCGCCGGTGATGTTCAGGGAGATGCTGCCATCAGCGGCGGATGCGCAACTGAGGTTGGTGCCGTTTGCCTGCACGTGGGCAATTGCGGAAGCCGTGATGCCTGCGGGACTGGTGAGCGTGATGCTGGCCGTGCGGGTACATCCCAACGCATCAGTGACGGTGACCGAGTAGGTGCCGGCTCCTACGCCCGTGATGTTTTGGCTGATGCCGATCGGTCCGTTGGGGCCGGTCCAGTTGCAGGAATAGGGAGCGGTGCCGCCCATGATGCCCGTCTGGATGCTTCCGTCCTGCCCGCCTTGGCAACTTGGCTGGGCGGTGGCGACAAGGCCGACCTGTATCACCTCCGGAGCCACCAAGGTGAAATCGGCGCCGGAGTTGCAGCCGTTGGCATCATGCACCACAAGGTGGTATTCGCCGGAGGAGAGGCCGCTTTGGGCAAGGCCGATGGCGGTGAATCCATTGGGCCCGATCCAGAAGTAGCTGTACGGGCCGGTGCCGCCGGTGACTGTTGCGGTGATAGCGCCGTCCGTTGCGGCCGGGCAGCTCACGTTGTATCCGCCTGCCCACTGGCTAAGCTCCGCAGTGATGATGAATTGGCCGGGTTCACCTACGTTGTACGCCGCCGTTGTGGTGCAGCCGGCAGCATCGGTGATCGCCAACGTGTACACGCCGGCGAAGAGGTTGTCGATGTCCCGCGTGGTGGCGGAAAACGCCGGATAGCCGGTCCACAGGTAGGTGAATGCGCCGGTGCCGCCGCTCACGGCCAGGTGGATGGATCCACTGTTTGCGCCTTGGCATTGCGTAGTGACAATGGAGGCGGTGGGTGTGATGGCATCGGGTTGCGCAATGGTCACCGTTGCTTGCGCCGTGCATCCGTTGCCGTCGGCCACGTGTGCCGTGTAGCTGCCCGGAACCAATCCGTTGAGGTGCTGCAGCTGGCTTGCAAATGCGTTGGGCCCGCTCCATTGGTAGGTGTACGTGCCGCTACCGCCGTTGGCCTGCAGTTGAACGGCCCCGGTGGCGCTGCCATGGCAGGTCGCATCGGTGGCGGTAGCGGTCAACATGAAGGGTTGCGGTGCAGTGAGTGCGGCCGAGGCTGTGTAGGTGCAACCATTGCCATCCGTGATGGTGGCGGTATAGGTGCCTGGTTGCAGGCCTGTGAGCTGCCAGCCGCCAGAGGAGTATCCGCCGGGGCCGGCCCATGCCACCTGGTATGCCGGAACGCCTCCGGCCGGTGCGATCGTGATCGAGCCGTCCGAAGCACCGCTGCAACTTGTGCCGAAGCCGCCGGCGAAGGAGGACGTGGTGGCCGTCGTGGTCAACGGCGGCGGGGCCATCAACGTGGTGCCGGCGGTGCGCACGCATCCATGGGCATCGGTCACGGTGAGCGTATAGCTGCCCGCAGCCACGTTGGCAAGGTCAGGCGTGTTCGCGGTAAATCCGTTCGGCCCGGACCAGCTGAAGGTGTATGGTGGTGTGCCGCCGCTGTACGTGGTGCTCACCGCCCCGTCGGAGGCCCCGTTGCAGCTCACGTCGTAGCCGCCATGGTTCTTGTGCGAAATGGTGAAGACGACCAATGGTGAAGGGGCGGATATGGAACTGCTGTACAAGGCCGAGCAACCGTTTGCATCGGTGAGGGCCAAGTGGTAGGTGCCGCTTGCAAGGCCGGTGATTCCCGGCGTGTTGGCGGTGAAGCCGCCGGGGCCGCTCCACGCATACTGGTAGGGCGCGGTGCCGCCGCTAGCGGTCAATTGTATGGAACCGTTGCTTGCATTCGCGCAAGTAGCTGCGGTTGTTGTTGCATTGAAGCTGAAGGTGCCGGGCTCGGTGACGTCCACGGGTTGTTGCAGCGTGCAGCCGTTGATGTCAGTGATGGTGGCGGTATAGATCCCCGCATAGAGTTGGGAAAGGTCCCGGGAGGTGGCGCTGAACCCGCCGGGGCCGGTCCAATGGAAGCTGTACGGGGCCGCTCCTCCCAAGGGGGTGAGCTGCACGGCACCGGTGTTGCCTCCGTGGCACACGGCGGGTTGCACAACGGTGGTGACGGATATTCCCGCAGGGGCGGCCAGGTTGATCGAGGTGTCAAGGGTGCAACCATGCCCATCGGTGATGTTCAGCACATAGTGGCCTGCCGCAAGTCCGGTTGGGCTCTGCGTACTGTAGTTGTGCCCCTGCCCGTCCTGCCAGTGGCACTGGTAGCCCGGTGTGCCTCCGGCGATGGAGAGTTGGATGCTGCCGTCCTGGCTGCCGGGGCAGCTTACATGTGCCCCGCCGGGATAGGTGAACGGCAGCATGGAAACAGCGAGGGATGCCGATGGGCCGCTGATGTATACCGGGATGCTCAATGCTTGCGGGCATCCGTTGAGGTCGGTGATGGTGGCCGTGTATTGGCCCGGTGACAGATGGGTGGCCGTGCTGCCGAACTGCGCGGGAACGGTGTTCCACACGGTGCTGTACTGGCCGCTGCCGCCGGTTACGGTGAGGGAGGCGGATCCGTCATTCCTGCCGAAGCAACTGGCGGCTTGTTGGCTTGCCACTTGCGCGGCCATTGCCTGCGCGGGCTGGGTGATCACAATGTTCCGCACGGTGCTGCATCCTGCCGCGTCGCTTACGGTCACGGTCCATGTGCCTGCGGCAAGGCCGCTGATGCTGGCGCTGTTCACCTGGGGAACAGTGTTCCAGCTGTAGCTGTAAGGCGGTGTTCCGCCGGTGGCATGGGCAAGGGCGGCCCCTTGGTTGCCGCCTGGGCAGAGCACGTGGCCGGTTGCTGCAGCAGTGGCCGAAAGGGGCGCGGAAGGCCCGGCCACCGGAATTGCGATGGAGGAGGTGCAACCGTTGGCATCGGTGACCGTGGCGGTGTAGGTGGCGGCGGCAAGGCCCATGGCCGTTGCGGCATGCTGCGGCGGCACGGTGTTCCAGGAATAGCTGTATGGGCTGCGGCCGCCGGAAACGGAAACGGTAGCCTGGCCGGTGTTGCTGCCGAAGCAGGTCACCGGGCTGCTTCCTCCGTTGGCCGCGGACAATGCGGCAGGTTGGGTGAGCGTGGCTTGCTGCGTGGCCGGGCAGCCGTTGGCATCGGAGATGGTGAGCTGGTAGGTGCCTGCCGCAAGCCCGTTGATGCTTGCTGCCGATGAGGTATAGCCACCGGGCCCGTTCCAGCTTGTGCTGTATGGTGCGGTGCCCCCGCTGATCTGCGTGCTGATGCTCCCGTCAGCCCCGCCATTGCATGAAACGCCGGAGCCGCCATGGTCTGCTGCCGTCAATTGGGCTGCAAGGGGTGCCGGGGCCTGCAGGGAGACGTCCAGGCTCGTGCTGCATCCGTTCGCATCGGTGATGGTGGCTTGATAGGTGCCGGCCAAGAGTCCCGAGAGGTCCTTTTGTGCGGAGGTGAAGCCTGCGGGGCCGGACCAGGCATACGCATAGGGAGGAACCGCTCCGCTCACCGAAAGATTGATGGACCCGTCCATGCTCCCCGGGCAGCTCACGTTGCTGTTGCCGAACATGCTGGGGGTTACGCCCACCTGGAAGAGACCGGGCTGGTTCACATTGAAGCTGCGTGTGGCCGTGCATCCGTTTGCATCGGTGATGGTGACGGAGTAGCCGCCGGCGGCCAGGCCGCTGATGTCTTCGGTGGATGCGGCAAATCCGTTGGGGCCGCTCCAGGCCCAGTGGTAGGGTTGGGCACCGCCGGATGTGGAGAGATCCACGGCGCCGTTCAGTGCGCCAAGGCATTGTGCCGGGGTTACTGCTCCGGTGGCCGACAAGGGTGAAGGCTGGGATATTGCCGCCGTTGCCGAGGCCTGGCATTGGTGGGCGTCCCATACACTTACTTGCCAGCTGCCGGCGGCCAGGCCGTTGGCCGTGGCAGTGTCTTGCTGTGGCGTGGTGTTCCACTGATAGGTGTACGGCCCGGTGCCTCCGGAGGCCAATGCGGTGGCACTGCCTGTGTTGCCGCCTGCGCAAAGCACGTTCGTGCTGGCGCTGATGGATGCGGTAAGCGCGGCCGAAGGTCCGGTGATCACCACGTTGAGCTCGGCGGAACAGCCCTTCGCATCGGTAGCGGTCACGGTGTATGTACCTGCCGCCAGGCCGGTGATGGATGCGCCGTTGTGCGCAGGAGCGGTGTTCCAGGTGTATGCGTAGGGCGCGGTTCCGCCAGCGGCGGCCACCGTGGCGCTGCCCGTGCTTTGCCCGGCGCAGGCGATGTGCTGCTGTGCGGTAGCGGCCAAGGTGAGCGGCGATGCAGGTTCAGCGATCGCGACTTGCCGCGCGGTTTGGCAGCCGTTCGCATCGGTGACGGTGGCGGTGTAGGTGCCGCCAGCAAGGCCCGTTGCAGTGTAGCCTGCCTGCGCAGGCACCGTGTTCCAGGCAACCGTGTAGGCCGGGGTTCCTCCCGACACGGAGATCGTTGCCTGTCCACCCCCGGCACCCGCACAGGATACGGGGGTCAAGGATGCCAGTTGGGTTGCCAACGCCATCAGCGGGCCGGTGATCGATACGCTTTGTACCGCGCGGCACCCATATTGGTCGGTAGCGGTCACCTGGTAGGTTCCCGGGGCCAGGCCGGTCGCGGTGGCCGTGGTTTGCACCGGCGTGGTGTTCCAAGCGTAGCTGTATGTGGGCATGCCTCCGCTTACGGCCACCGATGCGGATCCGCTCCCGTCGTTGGCGCAAGCCACGTTGCTGGAGCCGGTGATCGCAGCGGCCATGGGGGCGCTGGCCAGTAGCGTGGTGCCTGTCGTGGCTGTGCAGCCTTTTGCATCAGTCACGGTTACCGTGTAGGTGCCTTCGCCGAGGTTGCCGATGTCGGGAAGTATGGAGGTGAATCCACCCGGCCCGGTCCACGCAACAGTGTACGGGCCGGTGCCGCCGGTGGTGGTGCTGGCGATGCTGCCGTCATGCCCGCCGGCGCAGCTGATGTTTTGCCCGAAGACCAGCAGGGAAGGCGTGAGCGAGACGGACAGCGGTGCGGGCTGGCCTACCTGGAAGCTGAAGGTTTTGCTGCATGCCGCATCGGTGATGGTGACGGAATACGTGCCGGCCGGGATGAATGAGAGGTCCTTTGTGGTGGCGGAGAGGCCGTTGGGCCCCGACCATTGGTAGGTGTATGGGGGGATGCCTCCGGAGACGGCCAGGCCCAGCGCACCATTGGAGGCTCCGCTGCAAAGCGGCCTGGTGATGGCGGCGGTGGCCTGCATCGCGCTCACTTTCACCTCCACTTGCTGCTGGGTGCTGCAATCTCCGCGGGACACCGTGACGGTGTACAGGGTGGTGGTGGCCGGGTGCGCCAAGGGGGAGGAGGAGGTTGCTGAACTCAGGCCCAGGCTGGGAGCCCAGCTGTACTGCGTTCCGCCTGATGCGGTGAGCTGCACTTGCCCTCCGGAGCAGATCATGCTGGAAGCAGGGGCTGCTGCGGCGTGCATTTCATCGGCAAGTTTCACCACTAAGGTGTCCGAGCCGGTATCGGGGCAGAACGGATTGCCCAGGATGAACAAGATCGTTTCCAGTCCTTCCGGGGTCCCGTCGGCGATCGTGGTGATCGGCTGGTCCACGTAGGCATGGTTGGCCGGGATCGTGATCGTTTTGGGGGCGCTGGGTGAAGGGTCTCCGATGGCCTCGTAGTCCGCACCGTTCGTAGCCGTTCCCTGAAGGAAGTATTGCAGGGCCAGCGGTTGGTTCGTCACCGACTGGCGCGTGAAGCGCACAACGCCGTTGTTGCATCCCTCAATGAGGGAATCGGCCCCGTTGGCCGTGATCAATTGCATGGTCACCGGGTTGCTCTTCACCTTGGCGATGAACACCCCGGAATCGTATTTCTTGTCGGATGCGTCCGCCACGATCAACTTCAGGTGGTAGCTCTGGCAGGGCTGCACGGTGGCCTGGGCGGAAAGGCCGCGCGTGATCCCGTCGTACTGGAGGTATTGGCCGCCGGCATTGTCGAAGTACCGGGAGGCGTTCGAGCCGTTGTTCACATTGTTGATCGTCACGGCCTGGTTGGTTCCTGGCACTAGCGCGATGTTTTTGTCGCTTCCAATGCCGGGGTCGCCGGTGATGCCGGGGCCGCTGATGAAGAAGCCGAAGACGTCGTTGTATTGCGATCCCACATATTCGTTGTACTCTTCGGAGCCGAAGACGAAATCAAAGCGGAGATTGTCACCGCCGGGGATCACGTCGAACTGGAACATGCAGGCATCATAGGTGGTTTTGCCCGATACCTGGTTGAGGATGGCGCTGCCCGGGAAGTTCTGCACGAAGGTCTTGTTCTCCACGTTGTTCGGCCCCAACGCATTGTTGATGGTGCCGGTGGTGAGCAGGATGCCTTCATCAATGCCGAGGACGGAACCGGCATATTGGAATTGCCCGAAGCCCTGGCCGTGGCAGTTGATCTGCGGATTGGAGATGGAGACGCCCGGGCCGGTGATGGTGCGGGCCAGTTGCTGAAGGTCGGTTTGCGGATTTACCGTGAGCTGCGCGGTTGCGTGGCCGCAGATGGCCACGGCGGCAACTGCAGCAAGGGCATGCATCGCCTTCCGAAGCATGGGCACGGGCCTTTCAGCGGGGAGCATGCTCATTGGTCGCGGGTGGTTTCACATGCCGCCTCCGCCGCACGCAGGGTGAGGTTCCATGCGGCTATGCGATTCGCGGGAAGTGCTTGGGACAACAGCGGGGCCAGCCGGCCCTGCGCCGCTTCCCGCGAACTTGATGCCTGGCTGTCGGCAAATACGATCACGCCGGCCGGCACGCAGGCATAGATCACTTTCAGGTGGCTTTGGCCTTCTGCCGAGGATGCAATGGCATCGCGCTCGGCGGTCGTTAATGCGCTGATGCGTACACCAAGCGTGTCCTGTGCGGCAATGCGGCCTCCGCAAAGGCAGGTCAGCAGCAGGAGCGGAAAAAGCCCGAAAGGC
>JAFEAI010000105.1 GCA_018266475.1 Bacteroidota bacterium | reverse complement strand
TGGCATTGGACGTTACTTCACTACGCAACCCCGAACTTCGCCCCCGTTCAGTTGTCCCACCTGTGAAACCGCCGATCATGACCAACGAAGCCGTCCGCGCCCTTGAGCCGAAAGCCATTTGGAACCACTTTGCCGACCTCAACGCCATTCCGCGCGCATCGAAAAAGGAAGCACGGGCAACAGCCTTCATGAAGGCCTTCGGTGAAAGCCTCGGCCTGCCCACGCACGTGGATCCCGCCGGCAACGTGATCATCAAAAAGCCGGGCTCCAAAGGCAAGGAGAAGAACCTCGCCGTGGTGCTTCAGGGCCATTTGGACATGGTACACCAGAAGAACGCCGGCACCGCTTTCAACTTCGATACCGATGGGATCAAAATGAAGGTGGACGGCGACTGGGTGAAGGCTGAAGGCACCACCCTCGGCGCCGACAACGGCTTAGGCGTGGCAAGCATCATGGCCGTGCTCGCTTCCACCAACATGCCCCACCCGCCCATTGAGGCGCTCTTCACCGTGGATGAGGAAACCGGCATGACCGGTGCCTTTGAATTGAAAGGCGGCCTGCTCTCCGCGCCCATCCTGTTGAACTTGGACACCGAGGATGACGACGAGCTCACCATCGGCTGTGCCGGCGGCGTGGACGTGACGGCCAAGGGCACATACACCGAAGAACCAACGCCCGCAGGGCATGCCGGCCACCTGCTCTCGGTCACCGGCCTTAACGGCGGCCACTCCGGCGCGGAGATCCACCTCGGCCTGGGCAACGCCAACAAGATCATGAACCGCCTGCTGCTGGCGGCCCAGGAGCATGGCATGCGCGCAGCCAGCGTGGACGGTGGCGGGCTGCGCAACGCCATCCCCCGCGAAAGCAAGGCCGTGATCGCACTGCCCACCGGCAAGGAGCAAGCATTGGGGCAGGCGCTGAAGCAGCTGGAAGCCGACCTGAAGGCCGAATACAGGAGCACCGATCCGCACCTGAAGGTGGAGCTGGCCAAGGCCGATGCACCCGCCAAGGTGATGTCCATCAAGGACCAGCAGCGCTTCCTGCTCGCGGTGCAGGCATGCCCGGACGGCATCTTCCGCATGAGCCCCGACGTGCCCGGCCTAGTGCAGACCAGCAACAACACGGCGCGCGTGCAATTGGGCGGCGGCAAGTGGACCGTGATGTGCCTTACGCGCGGCTCGGTGGAAAGCGAGAAAATGGACCAGGCCGCCACAATCCGCGCCGCTTTCGAACTCATCGGCGGCCAAGTGGAATGCACCGGCGGATACCCCGGCTGGGCGCCCAAGCCGGACGCGCCCATCGTGAAACTGATGGCCGACACCTACCAGGACCTCTTCAAGGAAAAGCTGAAGGTGCTGGCCATCCATGCCGGCCTGGAGTGCGGCATCATCGGACGCAACTACCCCGACATGCAAATGGTGAGCTTCGGCCCCACCATCAAAGGCCCCCACAGCCCGGACGAACGCGCCAGCATCAAGAGCCTGCGGAAGTTCTGGAAGTACCTGCAAGAGGTGCTTGAGCGGCTGTGAGGGTGGCCGGCCGTCGCCCAGGCACGCTGGCAACCCGCCCCGGGCCGTGGCTGAACACGGCATCATTGATGTACTGGCAACCTGCGCCATGGATCAACTATCTTCGCCAGTGGATCAACCACACATGAACCAGCGCACCTATCGCATCCTGCTGACACAGGAACCAGAGGGAGGGTATACAGTGAACGTGCCTGCACTCCCGGGTTGCATCACTTACGGGAACGATATTGAACATGCCATGGCCATGGCACGTGAAGCGATCGAGCTGTATGTGGAAACGCTTCAAGCCGAAGGCGACCTGATCCTTCACTGAGGCGAGCATCCACGCTTGTGTCGCATTTGAAAAGCGGCTTCCTGCACTTGGTTGGGCGGACACTACAGTTCAGGGATGCCCGCAC
>JAFEAI010000104.1 GCA_018266475.1 Bacteroidota bacterium | reverse complement strand
CGCAGCGGACCTTGACGCAGAGTACCACACCTGCAAGGTCCCCTTCGGGAGACCTTGAGGGAACTCCCATCCTGTTCATCCTGTAATCCTGTCCCATCCTGTTCATCCTGCGAGGGTCCCATCAAGGTCTCGCGCAGCGGACCTTGACGCAGCGTGCCACACCTGCAAGGTCCCCTTCGGGAGACCTTGAGGGAACTCTCGCGCAGCGGACCTTGACGCAGCGTGCCACACCTGCAAGGTCCCCTTCGGGAGACCTTGAGGGAACTCTCGCGCAACGGACCTTGACGCAGCGTGCCACATCTGCAAGGTCCCCTTCGGGAGACCTTGAGGGAACTCAAAAGCACCGGTCCTCGCCATGACAGAAGGGAGCATCATGGCAAGAGGCCCCATCCCAAAATGCACGGTCCATCCCGCCGCAGTGGTGTACAACCCGTGCGGCACCTCATTTTGCACGCCAAGGCCATGCTGCAATCCCAGCGCCTGGCCTGCCGACTGCCCATGAAACCGGAGCAACAACCCGCCCCCGCGCAGCCCATGGCCCGGCGGGACATGCCCGGCACATTAACTTCGGGGCGACCTGCCCGGCAGGTGGGCGCAGCACCTGAACAGGCTGCGGCCGGCCATCTGCACCAGGCATCGCTGCGCGCCATGTTCCTCTCCGCCATCCGCTCCTACTTCAGCCGTTCGCCCATCCCCATGCGCACGGTGTTCCTGGCGGCGGCAATGCTCTCGGCGCTCTTCGTCTTCACCAGCTACATCGGGCGCACCTTGATGGTGACCGCCCCTTCCAAGTTCGATTGGTGGGCGCAAGCGCCCATTCCCTTCCTCAACTTCTTCACCTGGGCGCTGGTGCTGCCGCTGGTCTATGGCTGGTCACACCGCTGGTCGCTGAAGGACCGCCCGATCTGGCCGCGGATCGCCGCCCACATCGGCCTGGGCCTGATGCTCTGCCTGTTCCACGAGGTGCTCACAAACACGCTGCTGATCATTTTGATGGACCAGAGCGGTCGCATGCCCTGGCACTGGGGCATGCTGCGCATGGTGCTGCTGAGCCTGCCGGGGGGCGTGCTGCAGCGCTTCATGGAATACTGGCTGCTGCTGGTGCTGCTGATGTACGTGGACACCCAGCGCCAGATCCGCGAGGAGCGCACCCGCGTCCTTCGCCTGCAGAACGAGCTGCAGACCACCCAGCTGCTCGCCCTGAAAAAGCAGCTCCAGCCGCACTTCCTCTTCAACACCTTGAACACCGTGAGCGCCCTGATGGACGTGGACCCCAAGAGCGCGCGCACCGTGCTTTCCCGCCTGGGCCAGTTGCTGCGCACCACGTTGGACGAGGAACGCCGCGAAAAGGTGACCCTGCTGCGCGAAGTGGACCACGTGGGCGACTATCTGGGCATTGAAACCATCCGCTTCAAGGACAGGCTGGACGTACACTATGAGATCTTCTCCGACTGCCAGGAAGCACTGGTGCCCGGCATGGTGCTGCAACCTTTGGTGGAGAACTCCATCAAGCACGGGCTGGACGCCTCCACGGAGCAAGTACGGATAGACATTGAAGCACGGCGCAGCAACGGCTCGCTGTTGCTGCGGGTAAGCGACAACGGCAGCGGCTGCGGCGATGTGGCGCGCGCCGTGGCCAAAGGCGGCATCGGCCTGCGCAACGTACAGGAGCGCATCTCCCTGCTCTATGGCGACCGGGGAAAAATGGAAGTATCCTCCGCGCATGGAAAAGGCTTTAGCGTGGCCGTCACCATCCCCTTTGAAACCCTGGAATCCAAGCCATGAGGACAGTACGGGCGATCGTGGTGGATGATGAACCGGCAGCCCGCGCCCGCTTGGTGCGCCTGCTGGCCACCGACCCGGACATCGATCTTGTGGCCGAATGCCGCAACGGCAACGAAGCCTTGGATGCAATCCGCACCCAGTTGATCGACCTGGCATTCCTGGACATCCAGATGCCCCAAACCAGCGGCATCGACGTGGCACAGCGGTTAGCCAGCTCGGCGCAGCCCCCCTTCGTGGTGTTCGTTACCGCCCACGACCGGTACGCCCTGAAGGCCTTCGACGTGAATGCCGTGGACTATCTGCTGAAACCCTTTGACGACGACCGATTCTTCGTATCCCTGGCACGCGCCAAGGACTACATTGAAATGCGCGACAATAAGCGCCTCACCGGCCGTCTGATGGACCTGGTGCAAGACCACATCAAGGCCCGGCAGGACTTCACCGAGGTGTTCACCATCAAGGAAAAGGGGCGCGAATACAAGGTGCCCGTGAAGGACGTGTTCTGGTTGCAGGCCGAAGGCAACTACATCATCCTTGAAACCAAGGCACGCCGCTTCCTGCTGCGCATGACCATGAACATGGTGGAAAGCGAGCTGGACCCCGCCCGCTTCCTGCGCATGCACCGCAGCTACATCGTGAACATGGCCCATGTGCGCAACGCACGCTACAGCGGCAACAACGAGTTCACTTTCACCATGGCCAACGGCAAGCACCTGCTCAGCGGCCGCAGCTACAAGGAGGTGGTGGCGCGGCTGCTTGCCGAGCGGGAACAAGGCTGACCTTGGGGCAAACCGTTCATCGCGGGATGAAGAATGGGGCGTAACCAGCCTGTTCGTCGCAATTTTGCGAAAACACCTTTGCATGCGCATTACGACACTCGCGTTGCTTGCCTGCCTCGGCGGCACCGCCATGGCCCAAACCCCGCCCTTTGAGCGGTTGTACACCATTCCCGGCGCGATAGACATCCTCGGTGCCACGCGGGATGATGACGGCAACTACTACATCGCCAACGAGACCCCGGATGACGACATCCAGGTGACGCGCATAAACGCCAATGGCGACCACGCATGGACGAAATCCTATCCCTTTTTCACCACCGACGGGCTTTACGGCAACAGCATCGCCATAGGTCCCCAGGGCATAGTGGTGGGCGGATTTACCATCGGCCAGCCCACCATCAGCCGTGACGGAATCATCCTGCGCATCGACCCGGATGACGGTACGCTCTTGGCCTCCACCCGCATCGATGCCTTCGGCGGATCCAATGCCATCCATACCCTGAAGCGCATTAATGGCGGCTTCATCGCCACGGGACGCGGGTCTGGCGGCATCGGCATGTACGACATGCTGCTGGCCAAGCTGGACGACTCCGGCACCATGCTGTGGTCAAAAACCTACGGCAGCACCGGATGGGACTGGGCATACGAGGCCACCCAGCTGGCCGACGGCGGCTTTGCCCTGGTGGGCTACGGCGACAGCCTGGTGGCAGGCCACTCCCCTACCGGCTACATCGTGCGCACCGATGCCTTGGGCAATGAAATGTGGGCGCGCAGCTACAGCAGCGGCGCCAGCGTGGATGAAACCTACACCATCACCGAAAGCACCACGGGCGACCTGTACGTGGGCGGCCGCTCCCTAGGCTTCATCATCGGCGACGTGACCTCGTACATCACCAAGCTCACCAGCACCGGCAGCCACGTGTGGACCCGCATTTTGGCCCATGGCATCGAGACCGTACAACTTCTGCCCACGGCCAATGGCGGCGTGGCGTGGCTGGGCCATCCCCAGAACATCCCGGGCGGTGGCGGCGACTACGATATGGCCTGGGGCACATTTGACGCCAACGGCACCCTCACCAGCTCACACCTGCACGGGGGCACCGGATCCGACAATGCCATCACCTTCTTCCAAAACCCCGACGGCGGCTATTCCATCGTCGGCTTTACCAACGTGGTGCCCGGCACCGATTGGAAGGGCATGCTGATCGTTACCGGGCCCGACGGCGAAGGCAAGTGCGACAACATCAACCTTCCCCTGAACTGGACCCCCGCCACTGCGGTGCTGGCCCCCTTCACCAGCGGCACCGCTTCGGATTTCAGCGCCTTCCCCTTCCCGATGGGACAAGCGAACGTGGCCGTAGGCACCAGCAATCCCTGCTGCAACGAGCATGCTGAATTCACCAGCGTGCAGCACGGCGGCGGCTATGCATGGACCTTCACCGATGCCAGCACCGGCGCCAACTCCTACCTCTGGGACTTCGGCGACGGCAGCACCAGCACCGAGCAAAGCCCCAACCACACCTACGCGGCCAATGGCATCTACACCGTGTGCCTCACCATCACCGGCGACTGCGGAACGGCCATGGTGTGCCACATGATGAGCATCACCGTGGGCATTGATGACGTGGCCGGCCAGGCCGCAGGCATTTCCATCCATCCCTCACCGGCCAGCGACTTCTTCATCGTGCGCTCGGACCGGAGCCCCATCCTGGCCGTACAACTTTTGGACGCCGACGGCCGTCTCCTGCAAACAACCACCGCAAAACGGACAACGAACGAAGTGGTGCCCGTGGACCAGTTGCCCAACGGCCTGTATGTGGCCCGTGTGCAGCTTGCAGACGGCACCATGCACCACCAGCGCGTGATGGTGGCCCACTGATAAAAACCCTTCGCCAGAGGCGATGACCGGAACCCGAAGCAATGGCCCCATGCCCAGCATCCACCGCTGGTGCATGGGGCTGTTGGCTTTTCTGTTCCTGGCGCTTACGGCCAGCGCACAAGAGATCTGCGACAATGGCATCGATGACGATGGCAACGGCCTGATTGACCTGAACGACACGCTGGCCTGTCCTTGCGCACTTGCCCCACCGCCCACCAACCTGATCACCAACGGGTCCTTTGAGGACCACACCTGCTGCCCCGGCCAGCCGGGCATCACCCAAAGCAGCTACATCACCTGCGCCAACGGCTGGGTCAATTACCAGATCTCCGCCTCCGCGGATTACTACAACCCGTGCGGCTTTTTCCCGCCCATGATCCCCCAGCCCGTGCCCGACGGCAACTCCGTGGCCGGCATCGTGGTGCATACCTGGCCCGGCGGCGCCTCCTACGAATTCCTCACGCAATGCCTGGCCACGCCACTCACCGCCGGCCAAACCTACCAGTTGGGCTTCAACGTGGCCGCCGTCCGCATGCAGTTCGGATTCATCGGCACCCTGCCGATCAATTTCGGGCCGCTGCAATTGGCCATCTACGGGCTGGACACCTGTCCGCCCCTCCCCTATACCATGTACGATCCCGTGTGGGGTTCGCCCATGCCCGCACAGTACTGCCCCACCGAACTGGGCTTTACCCAGCTGGGAACGGTGACCTACACGCCAACAAACGGGTGGCAGGACGTGAGCTTCACCTTCCAACCACCCTTCAATGTGGGCGCCATCATGATCGGCCCCGCATGCCCCGTTCCGCAGGACTACAACATGTGGGGTTCCAGCGAACCGTACTTCTTCTTCGATGATTTCAGCCTGATCCCCGCCGACCTCGTGGTAACCCGCACCGGCCACCCCTGCACCAACGACCTGGTGCTGACGGCAGCGCCTTTTGATCCGGTGGCAAACACCTACCAATGGTACTTGGACGGCGTGGCCATAGTGGGGCAGACCGGGGACACGCTGAACGCTTCCGCACTCGGCCTTGGCGCAGGCACCTACGCCATGCGCCGCATACAGCCCGACGGCTCATGCAAACTGGCCCAGCAAGTGGTGGAGGTGCAGTACCCCGTGCCCCTGGCCTCGGTGACCCCCGCTTCCGGCTGCGCGCCGCTCAACGTGCTCTTCACCAACCAGACCAGCCCGGCCCTCACCGGATCGCAGTTGTGGGACTTCGGCGATGGAACCTCCTCGCAGGCCGCCAACCCGCCGCACACCTACACCCAGCCCGGCACCTACAACGTGCGCCTCACCATTACATCCCCTGCGGGATGCACCGCCGACAGCCTCTTTGCGCAGCTCGTGACCGTGGCCCCCGTGCCGGTGGCCGCCTTCACCGCCGACACCACCAGCGGCTGCGCAGGGTTGCAGGTGCAGTTCACCAATACCACCACGCCCACCGGCAACTACACCTGCACCTGGAGCTTCGGCGACGGGCAGATCATCCAGAACGGCGAGTGCAACCCCGCGCACATCTACCAAAACCCCGGCACCTACAACGTGATGCTGCAAGTGGCCAACCAGTACGGATGCCAGCACCAGGTCACCCATTCCCAGCTGATCCACATCCTGCCCACGCCCGTGCCCGCCTTCTCCTTCAGCCCCGATTCCGGCTGCATCCCCTTGCAGGTGCGCTTCAACAATGAAACGCCGGACATGGGCACACAGTCCGCATTCTGGGACCTGGGCAACGGGCAGACCGACACCACCCTGAACGCCGACGGCACCTACACCCTGCCCGGCACCTACTCGGTGAGCCTCACCATGACCAACAGCTTAGGCTGCAGCGCCACCCTCACGCAGCCCGATGCCATCACCGCCAACGGCCTGCCCGTGGTCACCTTCTTCGTGCTGCCCGATACCGGCTGCGCCCCCCTGCAAGTACAATTCACCAACACCACCGACCCCGGCATGATCGGCGGATGCACCTGGGCCTTCGGCGACGGTGCGGGATCCACCGATTGCCAGGTGCAGCACACCTACGCCAACCCCGGTTCCTACTCGGTGAGCCTCACCGTTACCTCGCCTGCAGGATGCGAGGGCGATACCACGCTGTACCACATCGTGCAGGTAAATCCCTCGCCCACCGCAGGCTTCACCCATGCGCCCTGGCCCACGGATTTCTACCACCCGCAGATCACCTTCGAGGACCGCTCCAGCACCGACGTTACCGCATGGCAGTGGACCTTCCCGCAAGCCGACCCGCCCTCCTCGCAGCAGCAAAATCCCCAGGCCGCATTCCCCGGTGATACCAGCGGAACCTACCCCGTGCAGCTCATCGTATCCAACATCTACGGATGCACCGACACCATGGTGCGCCCCGTGGTGATCGACGGTGTGTACAGCGTGTACGTGCCCAATGCCTTCACCCCCAACGGCGACGGCCACAACGACATCTTCACCCCCGTGGTGCGCGACCAGATGGACCGCGACTATGAGTTCTGGGTGTTCGACCGCTGGGGCGAAGTGGTGTTCCACACAGACAAGCCGCACACCGGATGGGACGGCCGCGTGAAGGGTGAAGCCCCGGTGACCGGCGTGTATCCGTGGAAGCTCCGCGTCCGCAGCGGCATATCGCGCACCATGCACGAGTACAACGGGCATGTTACCGTGCTGCCGTGAAGGGGCCGGGCAGGGCGCGCATCACCGAGGCTTGCGCCAAGGCCCGGCCAGATGGCGTATCCGGCGCGTGCTCCCATCCATACCTCGTTCAACCGCCTGCCCCGTCCGCAGCATGAAATCCTGGCGACCGCCATTAACCTTGACTGCCGCAGGCACCCTGCCGGGCACCTTTCATTCCATCATGCCCCGTTCATCCCTCCGCCTCTCCGGCACATTGTTCGCCCTGCTGGGCACCGGCGCGGCCTTTGCGCAGATGCTGGTGCCCACCAACAATGCCTCCCCGCAACAGCTGGTGCAGACGATGCTGTCCGGGCAGGGCATCAGCGTGAGCAATGTGACCTTCAACGGCCAGCCCGCCACGGCCATCAACGACCAAGTGGGTTCCTTCAACGGCGTGCAATCCAACATCGGGCTGGACAGCGGCATTGTGATCTGCACCGGCAAGGTGGAGATGATCGAAGGGCCCAACATGTTCTCCGGCACCACCGTATCCCCCGCTTCGCCCAACAACACCGCAGACCCTGACCTGGCCTTTGCCGTAGCCACCCAGCGGTGCGTGGCCGCGCTTGAATTCGACTTCATCCCTTCAGGAGATTCGGTGCGCTTCCGCTTCGTCTTCGGCTCGGAGGAATACCCTGAATACGTCTGCTCCCAGTTCAACGACGCCTTCGGCTTCTTCCTCAGCGGCCCCGGCATCAACGGGCCATTCAGCAACCAGGCCGTGAACTTGGCCGTAGTGCCCGGCACCAACGTGCCCGTGGCCATCAACACCGTGAACCCGGGCACGGCAGGCGCCTTCGGAACCCCAAGCCGCTGCGCCGCTGCGGACCCGAACTGGCAGAGCAACTCCATCTATTACGTGGACAACCCCGAACCCAATCCCTTCAACCCCACCACCACGGTGGAGCTTGACGGCTTTACCGTGCCGCTGACTGCACACGCCGCCGTGCAGTGCGGGCAGACGTACCACATCAAAATGGTGATCGCGCACGGAGGCGATGCCGGCCTGGATTCAGCCGTGCTGATAGAAGCAGGCAGCTTTTCATCCACCAGCGGCATTGCCGTATCCGCCTCCACGCCCAGGAACGACGGCACCCTCACCGAGGGCTGCGGCGAGGCGGTGATCACCGTAACGCGCCCTTCCACCACCGGTGATGCAGCCGTCCAATTGGCCTATGCAGGGCCGGGCATCACGGCCGGCGACCTGCAAGGAGCCTTGGCACAGGTCACCATCCCCGATGGTGCCGCGCACATTTCCTTTCCCATTGCCGCAGTGCGCGACGGCCAGGCTGAAGGCGCCGAGCTGCTCACCATCACCGCCACCTACACCTCCCCCTGCGGTTACTCCGTGTCCGACACCGTGCAGCTCACCTTGCTGGACTATACGCCCATGCAACTGGCCACCGAGGAGCAATGGCTGCACTGCGACCGCGACAGCGTGCTGCTGGAAGCGCAAGCTACCGGCGGGCTGGGCTACATCACCATAGCATGGGGCGGCAACATGCAGCCCGACCCGTTCTATGCACCGGGCATGGAGGACGGCACCTACACCGCGACCGCCACCGACCAATGCCCTGAGCACATTCAGGTACAAGTGCTGGTGCATTCCGGATGCACCGTGTGGGTGCCCAACGTGATCACCCCCAACAACGACGGCGTGAACGATGCCTGGGTGATCAGCGGCCTGGCCCGCAGCGGCAGCAGCGTGAAGGTGTTCAACCGCTGGGGCAACCTGGTGTACTCCTCGGCCAACTACGCCAACAACTGGAAGGCCAAGGACCTGCCCGACGGCACGTACTTCTATGAAGTGATCGACGGCCGCAGCGGCAAGCAGCTCACCGGCCACCTTACCGTGCTGCGCAACGGCAGGCCCTGAGGCGATTGGCCGGGTTGAAGGCGCTGCCTTCATAGCGCACGGTCCGCACTGTTCCGGAGGTGCATGTGGGCGAGCTTCCTGCGGGAGAAAGCAGTTTTAGCCTGGCCGCGTAGCAGCGCAAATGGGCTCAAGGTCACTTTCAGGAGACCTTGAACGAACCCCGCAACCGGCTCTTGAGCGAACCCCAGCACCCCCATTTCCCCCTGCGCCGTGGGCTGAACACCGTTCGGACCAATACCAACCTTTCGCCCCGTCCGGCTACCGTTGCGCCATGCAGCCCGCTATTTTGGTTGCCAAGTCGCCCGTACCACCTTGCGGATCCGGCTAAAAAACCAAACTCATCATTCACCACAAACTCCCCCCGACCATGAAACACACAGACTCGGAAACAAAAATCCACCGCGGGCGATGGCGGAGAGGACTGCTGGCCTTGGCCTGCGGAGCCATGCTCTCCACGGCATTCGCGCAGACCGTGAACCTTTACTCCTTCTCCACCGGATCAGGTTCATTGGATCCGATGAGCGGTGCCAGCACGCTTATCGGATCGGGCCAGGATGATGCCGCATCCGCCGTTACCAACATCGGTTTCTCCTTCAACTATGAAGGAACGAACTACACCCAGTTTTCCGTTAACTCCAACGGAGGCATGCAGCTCGGTGGCACACAGATCACCGCGTATGCCATGAACTACAACATAGATAGCAGGCCAACATCAATTCAGGCCTATGGTGGCGACGGCACCACGGCAAGCGGCAGCATCACTACAGTGCTCACGGGTTCATCGCCCAACCAGGTCCGCGTTGTGCAGTACAACGTGGCCATGGACTACAATCCTTCGGTAGCCAATATCACGTACCAAGTGTGGCTCTATGAGGGCACTAACAAAATCGAGTTCCGCTACGGTGCAGGCGCACCCACCGGCACCAATTCGGGAGGCATCCAAATAGCCATCACCGGTGCAAACCCTTTGAACTACCTGAACGTACTCTCCAATCTGTCTGCCACATCGAGCAGCACCGCACAATACACCACCACCAACGCATGGCCTGGGAACGGCACCGTCCTTACGTTCAGCCCACCGGCACCTTGCACCACGCCGGCACCCGGCAACACCCTGGCAAGCACCACCTCCGGTTGCGCACCATTGAGCACCAACCTCACCCTGCAGAACGCCACACCCGGAACTGGCGTGAGCTACCAGTGGCAAAGCAGCCCGGACGGTTCCGCCTGGAGCAACATCGGCGGCGCCACCAATGACAACTATGCCGCCACCGGCGTGATGGCTACCACCTGGTACCGTTGCAATGTGACGTGCAGCAGCGGCCCCAGCACCGTGGCCAGCACGCCCGTGCAGATCACCGTGAGCAATCCCGCGGCCAACTACTATGTCTATAGCGGCACCCAGTTCACCGAAACCTTCACTACCTGGACCAACCGCTGCAGCACCAACGACGTGCCCACCGGTGGCTACTGGAAAAACACCCCTGCATACGGCCCCGGCACTTGGCGCAGCAGCAACACTTCCATGGCGGAATCCGGCTGGGGCGGTATTGGCGGGTGGAACTACCCCCAAAACACCTGGGCCGATGCGCCCATGGCTCGCTTCCACAATAAGAATGAAACACCGGCGGGCACGGTAGGCACGCTGGATTTTTACGTGAACATGTCCGCCGGCACCGGCACTGAAAAGCTCCGCTTCGATTACATCAACGGCGGGGATGTGCTCGATGTGCAGGTCTCCACCAACGGCGGCAGCACCTTCAGTACGCTGGCTACCATCAATGGGCCGTACGGCTCCTTCGTTGCAGCAGAATATGTCATCGGCTCCACCAGCGCCACCACGGTGATCCGCATCAAGAGCACGGCACTGGGCGGCAACAACAACGATACGGGCATCGACAACTTCCGCATCGTTCCCGCTGCCACCTGTGCCAAGCCCACTTCACCTGCCGCTACGGCCACCGCCCCCGGCACGGCAAGCGTCAGTTGGGCGTGCAGCGGTTGCACCGGCAGCTACTATGTGAAATACGGCCCCACCGGCTTCAACCCCGCCAACAGCGGCACCATGGCCGGTCCCTTCGCCGGCAGCCCCGCCACCCTCAGCGGCCTGGCCAATGGCAGCTACCAAGCTTATGTATGGCAGGATTGCGGCGGCAATGGTGTCAGCGAAAATGCAGGTCCGGTAAGCTTCAACCTCGTGGCCGGCGACTTCTGTGCCAACGCCATCGACATTTCCGCGCTTGGCCTGCCCGCCGATGATAGCAGCAACCCGCTTGCAGCCACCACCACCGGCGCGCAGAACGACTATGCCACCTCCGCCTGCGGCAGCCAGCCCGGTGCGGACGTGGTGCTCTACCACGACGTGGCGCCGGGCGCCACGGTCCGCTTCACGCCGCAAGCAGGCGGCAAGATCTCCATCGCCATCGGCGGCAGCTGCCCCGGCACCACCAGCCTGGCCTGCACCGCTGGAGGCTACCTCCCGCTCGGCCCCAACGTGGTGGCATACGGCCCATGGGGAGACCCCACGTTCACCTGGACCAACAACGGCTGCGGCACCGAGCGTGTGTACGTGATGCTGGACGGCGCCAACGTGAACATGTACATGTGGAACTACGCCTACACCCCGGCCGGAGGACCCTTCTGCCCGGCGGTGACCGGCCTTGCGGTGAACACCGTGAACACCGGCACCGGTGCCGGCCTAAGCTGGAGCACCACGTGCAGCGGCAACGTGATCGTGGAGTACGGCCCGGCGGGTTTCACCCCGGGTACCGGTGCCTCGGCGGGCCAAGGCACCGCCGTGGCAGCCTCGGGCACCAGCACCACCCTTAGCGGCCTCACGCTGGACCAGGCCTATGACGTGTACGTGCGCCAAAACTGCGGCGGCGGCACCTTCAGCGGCAACGGCACCGCTGCGCACTTCACCCTGCACAACGGAGATGACTGCAGCCGCGTGATCGCACTGAGCGGGGCCTCCGGCACCATCGCCCTCAACACCACCGGCGCCAACAACGACATCTCCGCATGCATCGGCGGCAACACCGGCGGCGACCTGATCATGTCCTACACCGTGCAGCCCGGCTACGGCATCTACTTCAGCAGCGCGCCCCAGGCCCCCTACACCGGCCAGGTGGCCATCACCACCGGCAATGCCTGCCCGGGCAGCAGCTACCTGTACTGCAATGCCGGCGCAGCCGATTACTTCTGGGTAAACACCGGCAACACCGCTGTCACCGTGTACTTCATCCAGGACGGCACCAACGACGGGCAAACCTCGGTGGATTGGGCCTACCTCCCCGCCTGCGCCTTCAGCGACAGCGACGGCGACGGCATCAACGACTGCGATGACGACTGCCCGAACTTCCCCGGACAGAACGGCGATCCCTGCACCCAGAACGGACACCCGGGCACCATCGTCAACTGCCAGTGCGCCGTAACCTGCAACGGCAACCAAGTGGTGGTGAAGATCATGGCTGACAACAACGCGCTGGACCTCAGCTGGGTGATCACCGATGACATGAACGCACCCATCGCCAACGGCCAGTTGCAACTTGCCGACGACAACACCACCGTGACGCAAACCGTGTGCGTGGGCTACACCCCCGGGCCCGGCTGCTACGGCTTCAAGCTGATGGACAGCTACGGCGACGGCATTGCCAACGGCGGATGGGAACTGCGCACCACCGGTGGCGGCCTCATCCTGAAGGACAGCTTCAGCAGCGGCAGCGCAAGCCCCGCCAACCCGCCCGCCACGGCGGCCTATGGCAGCGTACACAGCTTCTGCCTGCCCTTGGGCTCCGCCAACATTGAAACCGCCCGCTGCGGCGTGTTCAACTACGCGCTCGGCAACAAGATCTTCGCCAACAAGGTCACCGGCGCCACACAGTACGAGTTCGAGTTCACCGACCCCGACGCAGGATTCGT
>JAFEAI010000103.1 GCA_018266475.1 Bacteroidota bacterium | reverse complement strand
TGCGCCCATGCCTCTCCCGGCCATCACCTCAGTCCGCTTGCATGCGTTCTTCATGGCAGTACGATCAGTTTTCCCGAGTAGCGCGTCCGTTGTTCTTCCTCTTGCACCCGCACCACGTACGTGCCTGGCGCCAATGCCCCGGCCCGCAGTGTGTGTGTATACGCCCCTGCGGGCCACACCTCCTGCCGCACCACGCGCCCGCTGGCATCGTGGATGGTGAGCGTGGCGTGCTTGGGCGCGGTGCCCACAGTTAGCTGCACCGCCCCGCCATTGCCGGGGTTGGGGGCTATCTCCAATGGCTGTATAGGGCTGGCGGTGTGCTCGTTTATGCCCACATTTAGGCCGTACAACCGACTTACGAGCCATTGGTTTGGGTCATTTGTGGTGCCATCGTCATAGCCGCGGTAGCCACCGAAGATGTATAAACTGCCATCCGGCGCATCTACCATGCTGGTGATGCCCCTTGAATAGCCACCAACATCACCATAGAACCCCCCGCAGCCATTACCGGTAAAGAGTTCGTCGAGCAGTTGACCTGTTGAATCGAGCAAGGCAACTCCACCTCGCGGCACACCATCAATATTGCTGAAGTAGCCGGTGATGATGAGGCGGGAGTCGGGAAGTTGGCGAATAGATCCAATCCCAGGGTATGTGATGTAATCCGGGTGCTCTGGATCAGGCATCCGATACCTGGCCGTATTGTTGAAGGTGGGGTCCAACGATCCATCCGGCATCAAACGGACCAAGCCCAACGTATCGGGGATGCCGGCAATTTTGAAGCAGCCGCCCACGTAAACACGGCCATCCGCCAAAGGCAGGTAACCCCACGCCCCTCCCCACCACACGTTTGATTGGAAGGTGGGGTCCCACGAACCGTCTGCATTGAAGCGGATGATGTTGCTTCCAGTTGTTTGGCCATCCCAAGTGGCAGTGTTTGGTGGATTTCCCAAGGAACCGATGAACTGGCCGTTGGGTAGTTGTGTGAAGAAATCCAGGCTGCCCGCACATGTGCGCGGTTGGAAGGTGGTGTCCAAGCTGCCATCATTCGTAAAGCGGAGCAGGCAATAGTAGGGTATAGGATTTGTGTTTTCGTCATACACCCGAAGCACTCCGCCGTTCAATAGACCACCATCGGGGAGAACAAAGTAGTCGCCCCCTTGCAGTGGGTGATAGGCTGGGCTGCGATTCATGTTGAAACTGGTGTCTCTTGTCCCATCTTGGAAATAGCGGTCAACTAGGGCAACACCACAGTAGAACATGCCGCCCCACTTCCGGAAAAAACCTGCGTGTAACAAATACGGTGCGTCCATATCCCCGGTGCCGTCATGGTTGAGCCTGTTGTAGTAGGGTGCAATAGCACTCCAATCATATCCGGAGATCCACACCTTCCCGTCCTCACTTGGCAGAATGGAGGTCATGTAACGTGC
>JAFEAI010000102.1 GCA_018266475.1 Bacteroidota bacterium | reverse complement strand
GTGAAGTGTGGTCGGTAGTTGTTAGTTGCCAGTTGCCAGTTGGCAGGCTTTCTCCGGCAGCGGCCGACTGACAACCGGCAACTGACAACCGACAACCGACAACTGACAACTGACAACCGACAACTGCGCACCTCGCTACTTCAAGTAATCGCTCACGGTCTGGGAGATGGACCGCTTGATGCCTTCCCAGGTTTGGCCCTTGAGGCTTACGGGGTCTTCACTGGTATCGGCATCCACGAAATACATAAGCGCGTGAGGAATACTTACGGCGAGCATTTGGTTCGGGTACTTCTCCTTGTGCCTTTCCATCACCCACTGGAGTTCATGGTGGGACAGCAGTTCATTCAGGTCCCAGAAATCCTTTTTTACCCCCCGGCCCAGGATGGCCTGGATTTTCATTGCAGCTATGTCCGCATCATCGTAAAACCGAAGCTTATCCTCGATCACCTCCGGCGCAATCCGCGGATGTGGATAACGCACAAGATCAACCTTCACTCCATCAATATGGCAGAACACGGCCCAGCTGGCCTTTGAGGGTTTGTACGCGAACAGTTCGCCAAACTCCTTTTCCAAGGCACCAACAATCTCAGCGCGGTCCAGGTTTCCGTCAGTGAAAAGGTCGAGATCGACGGAGCTGCGATGGCCATACCTGAGGGAAAGCGCAGTGCCACCTACCAAGCTGAAGTCTCGAAGTTCCTTCAAGCCGAAAAGCCGGTTCAGTATGGGAATAATGTTGGGTTGGACTGTCTCAAGGTGTAGCATCTGAATTGCTCCAAAGGCTTGTTGAAGATCGCACTCACGAAATGAAGCGTGTCCAGCGGCAGGAACTTCGCGTTCAGCAGCACCTTGGTGATCCTTTCGTCACCATAATACCGCCTGCAGTTGCGGATGTCGGGCACATCGCCGCGCTCAAAGACGCGCTCGATGATGAACGCCGCCTTGGCATCGTAGTCCAGCTTGTCGAAGTCCACATCCCAAAAGATGCGGCGGTCCAGCTCGGGCTTGGGCATGGTTCAAAGGTATTGGTTGCCACGGTGTGGTTCAGGTGGTGGCATC
>JAFEAI010000101.1 GCA_018266475.1 Bacteroidota bacterium | reverse complement strand
GGGGGAACAAGTCCTTCAAGCAGTTGGTGCACGACACCATGCGGGGGATCCAGTCGGACACCGGTCTTGTGCAGTCATTTTTTAGGGAACGGAATGTCGCCTATGCTATGTAACATATAGTAATGTAGTCGTCGTCGAGGTTAAGTTTCTTCTCATTGAGACCTGCCTTGTAGGTTATTAGCTCGTCCTGGATCCACTTTCCCTTGTTACTGCTCCCCACCGCGTACGGTGGATTTCCCAGCACCACCATCACGGGGGTGTCGCGCTTCACGGCGTTGGCCTCGTTGGCCTCCTGGCTGAGCCAACTGGCGAAGAGGGTGCCGGTATCGGGGTGGGCTTCCTCCAAGCTGTTGGTGAGGAAGATGCGGAGGCGTTGCTGGTCGGTTGTTAGTTGTCGGTTGTCGGTTGTCGGTTGTCCGTTGTTCGTTGTCAGGCTGCGGTAGCGGGCGTTGGGGGTGCCGTGGGGCTGGCCCATGTCGTAGCCGGTGTCGCGCAGCACCAGGTCCAGCTTCAGGTGGGCCATGGCGTAGCTGGCCATCAGCAGTTCGAAGCCGTTGAGGCGGGGGATGAGGTGCTGCTCCACGTATTGGGGCCAGGTGCCCTGCTGGCCCTGGAGCTTGGCGTGTACCTGGCGCACCACTTCGGCGAGAAAGGTGCCGGTGCCGGTGGCGGGGTCCAGGACCTGCACGCGGTGTACGGTCTTTTTCACGCGGCGCTTGCCGGTGGTGGTGCGGTTGTCGGTGTTGTCGGTGTCCACTTCGATCTGCGTGGTGCTGGCATCGGCCAGGCCCATGGGCAGGCCGAACTCGCTCTTGAGGATGTCGTCCACGGCGCGGACGATGAAGCGGACCACGGCATCGGGGGTGTACCACACGCCGCGGCTCTTGCGCAGCTTAGGGTCGTACTGGGCGAGGAAGTCCTCGTAGAAGTGCATGAAGGCATCCTCGCGGCCGCTGCCCTTGCCGAAGCCGCCGAGGAGCTTGGCGATGTCGGTGGCGCGGAAGATGTCGGCCAGCGCGTCCACGATCCACTCGATGCGCGTGTCCAGGTCGTTGCCACTGATGCTGTTGAAGAGCTTGCGCAGGAAGGGGTTGCTCTTGGGGATGAGCTTGGCGGCCTCCTCGCGGGTGAAGCTGCCGGGGCTGGGGTCGTGCAGGCGTGCGGCGAACATGCCGTAGGCGATGGTCTGCGCGTAGAGGTCGGCGAAGGCCTTGGGGGTGATGTCGTGGATCAGGATCACCTTGAAGGCCTCCAGCTGCTGGCGCAGGTCGGTGTTCTGCTGGCTTTGTTCGTCGCTTTCCACGGCCTGTTCGATCACGTCGGCGAGAAGGCGGGCCTTGCCGGCCATCATGCCCGCAAGCTTTTTGGCGCTGGTGATGGTCTGCCCTTGCCACGCGGCGAAGTCGGTGATGAGCGCGGTGAACTTCCCGAAGTTCTCCGCAAGGGACTTCACCTTGCCGCCACTGACCTCGGCGATCCGGATGCTGGTCGTTGGTTCTCCGCCACGGAAAAAGCGGAACTCCAGGTAGTCGGTGATGATGAGGTTCTCCAGCGAGGCCTTGTAGCGGTCGAACTGTTCCTTCAGGCCCTTGCTGCCGAGGTCCACGCCGATGTCCTTGGCCTCGATGTAGCCCACGGGGATCTGCTGCCGGGTGAGGATGTAGTCCGGCGCGCCGCAAGCGATGCGCACCGGCTCGTTGGTCACGCTGATGCCCTTGCACAAGGAGGCCAGCAACTGCTGGAGGTCGCCGCGGTAGCTGTGCTCGGTGGCGCGCCCACTGCGGAAGAGGGCATCAATGGCGATGAGGTATTCGGGGATGGTCACGGGCTGAAAGTAGTTCGCGGGGCGTGGTTGGTGGTGCAAAGGACTCGCCCATGGGCATGTGGTGGTGCCAAGAGGTCAGTTGTTAGGTGTCAAGTGGGTCGGTCCTAACACCTGGCAACAAACAACTGACCACTACGTCCTAAGAACTACTTTCCCCCTTGTACCAACTGGCATACAGCCCATAACCAGCCACATGGTTTCGTTTATTTCGTTTACATTTGGGCCATCGACCACAGTGCCATGCCAACGATAGACACACTCGCCCAAAAGCCGACCCGCTCGGAGCAGGAGGCGGCCCGCAGGTCGTTCCCGGCGTTGGAGGAAACCCTGAAGAGCCTCGCGAAGAAGGCCACCACGGAGATCGAGATCGAGGAAACCTCGCAGAAGATCGTTATGCCGACCATGGCATTGAAACTCCTCGCCATGATCTTGAAGGACCTGGGGGAAGGCCGCCCGGTCCAGATCGTGCCGATAGCCGCCGAGGTGACCACCCAGGCCGCAGCCGAGATGCTGGGCTGTTCCCGTCCGCACGTCATAAAGCTGCTGGAGCAGGGAAAGATCCCCTTCACGCTTGTGGGAAAGCACCGGCGCATCAAGTATGAGCATGTAATGAAGTACCGCAAGGCCATGAAGGAGGCCCAAAAGCGGAACCTCATCGAAATGATGAAGGACGACGCAGAAGCCGGGCTCTATGATTCATAGCGTTCGCTTCACGTGCGTGCTCGATACGAATGTGATCCATCCGATCGCCATTCGCGACCTCGTACTGTGGTTCGCCCATTACGACCTGTTTACGGTGAAGTGGAGCAACGGCATCTGCGGGGAGTGGGCCAGGGTAATGCGCAGAATGGGGATCCCGCAAACCGAAATAGACAAACGCGTGCGCCGGATGAACGATGCATTCCCCGATGCGCTCGTGGAGAACTACGAAGGGTTGATCGAAGGATTGACGTTGCCGGACCCTGATGACCGGCATGTGCTTGCCGCAGCGATCAAGGCCAATGCGAACCTGATCGTCACCAACAACCTGGCCGACTTCGCGGAAGCGGAACTTGCCAAATATGGCCTCGAAGCGAAGAGCGCGGACGAGTTCCTCACGGACATCATCGACCTGAACCACGAGCGTGCGCTGGAAGCTTTCAAGGAGATGGTCGCCAACCGCCGCTCACCGGAAATGGACGCATATGAAGTGCTGGACCAGCTACGTCATGTCGGGTTGAAGAGAACTGCGGATTATCTGCACGCCTTGCTCTGATCCGGTTGAGGTGACCAACGCGCTCATCCTTCCGTGTACCACCCAGATTTGCCGCGAGCGTCCACGCTCGTGGCCATGGAAGCGCGCTCACCCTTCCTTGAACCAGCTCGCATACACCCCGTAGTTCCGCGCGATCCGCTCGATCTCCCCTTCGGTGAGCGCCGCGCCCACCGCGCCGATGCGCTTGGCAGGCACGCCCGCCATCAGGGAGCCGGGCTCCACCACGGTGCCCTGCGTCACCACCGCGCCGGCGGCGATCACGCTGCCCGTGCCGATCACCGCCTGGTCCATCACGATGGCGCCCATGCCGATGAGCACCTTGCTTTCCACCGTGCAGCCATGCACTACGGCGTTGTGGCCAATGCTCACGTCATCGCCGATGGTAAGCCCGCATTTTTTGTAGGTGCAGTGCAAGGTGGCGTTGTCCTGGATGTTTACCCGGTGGCCGATGCGGATGCCGTTGACATCCCCGCGCACCACCGCGCCGTACCATGCGCTGCATCCGTCGCCCATCACTACATCGCCGATCACCACGGCGGTCTCGGCCAGGAAGGGGTCTTTGCCAAAGCTGGGCGTGTGGCCGTTCAAGGTGCGGATAAGCGCCATGGGGAATGTCTTGTGTTGCGCAAAGGACGGGAATGGGCGCGGATCCTTGCGGCCCGCGCCCATTGCGGACCGGTTCAGTGCTGCGGTGCGGGCACTGTTTCAGGTGCGCCGGAAGGCACCGGCGGGGCCGGCGGCGGGGCATCGTGCTCGTCCTTGGTCATCTGGCAGCAGGCGGGCAGGGCTTTCCGCGCAGCGGCGTTCGGCTGCACTTCATCCGCCAGGTAGCCGATCTTGGAAACGGCCTCGCGCAGTTTTGCCGGGTCGGTCTTCGTGGCCTTGTATTCCACATGGATCACCTCCTTGGCCACGTCCACTTTCACGGCGTGTACGCCTTTTTCATAGAGCATCTCGGATTCGATGCGCTGCTTGCACTGGTCGCACACCGCATTGGTGTGGATGTCCAGGTGGGCGTACTTGTCCGCTTGCGCGTGCAGGTGCGTGGCGGGCACCAACAGCAGGGCAAGCGCGGCGGCTTTCATCAGGTTTTTCATGGTTGGCTGGTTGTGGGGTTTGGTTTGTGCTTTAAGGTGTAGCGCAGGCCGAAGTAGGCCATTTGCATGGTGGTGGGCCCCCAGATCAGGGAGGTGTCAAAATACGGGCCAAAGGGGTCCTGCGGCGCGATGATCTGCCGGCTTTGGATGGTGCCGGTGAGGTTTTCGCCACCGAGGTAGAACTCCCATGCGCCGGCCACGCGCGTCAGCTGGGCATTGAGCGTGGCGTATGCGGGGGAACGCTCCGGCATGCGGTATTGCTCCGGGTTGGCAGCGGTTTCCGGCAGGCGGGCGCTGCCGAAGCCGTTGAGGGTGATATCGAACCGCCACTTCTCGTTGCGTGATATGTAGCCCAGGTCCAGCAGGCCGCGGTGGGCGGGCACCATCGGCCGTTCGCGCAGCTTGCCGTCGTAGGTGGTCTCGGCATCGTACCAGCGGTAGCTGGCCTTCATCTCCACCTGCTTGCTTAGCTGCACCTGCACATCGGCCAGCACGCTGTTGGCGTAGCTGGGGCCTTTCAGCATGTAGAAGACCACCTCCTGCGGGCTGCGGTCCAGGTCGGCCACCACCTGCGCGGTGAAGTCGGTGCGGTAGGCGTCCAGGTTGAAGCTCCACTTCTTGCCGAGCCACCTGAATTTGTGGAGCAGGGAGATGCCGGTGTTCCAGGAGCGCTCGAAGCCCAGATCGCCTTCCACGGACACCTTGCGGGAGCTGGCCTGTGCCGCAGGCGTTTCCACAATGGGATTGGCGCTGCGGAAGGCGCTGCCCGTGGAGAAGCGCAGCGTGGTCAGCGGCGCCAGGTCGTACTTCAGGTGCAGGCGCGGGCTGTAGGCTTCGCCGTACTTGCTGTTGAAATCGGCCCGCATGCCCGCCACCAGCGTGAAACGCTGCCGGGTACGGGTGTATTCGGCGAACACGCCGGGCATGCGTTCGGTGCGGCCCAGGTCCAAAAGGCCCTCCACGTAGGGTTGCCGGAGCGTTTCGCTGTAATCGTCGAACTGGAAGCTGGCCCCGGCCTTTACCTGGTCGTTGTGCTTGAGCAGCTGCTGGTACACCAGGTTGGCGTAGGCGCTGCGCTGAAGGCCCTGGTAGTTGCTGGCGCCGAACACGGATGACAGCGTGTGGTGGCGGAAGCCGGTGAGCAGGCCGATGCTCTTGGCGGGATCGTTGAGGATCCAGCCGTTCTTCACGATCAGGTCGGCCATCTCGTTGCCGATGTCCACTTTGTAGCGCCTGCCGTTGGCGGCTTCGCCCAATGGCGCATCGCCGATCTGCCCGCCCCGGCGCTGGTCGGTCACGTAGCGCAAAATGGCCTGCGTGGTGCGGTGCTCGGTGCGCTGCAGCCAGCGGTCCATGATGTTGAACCGCTTGGTGAGGGGCTGGTCCATGAAGCCGTCGTGGTTCTCGTCCAGCTCGGTCTGCAGCGTGCTGCCGTGTACCATCAGGATGTTGTCGCCGCCCTTGCCAAGGTGCTGCGCCGCGTTGGCGTTCAGCTCTACGCGCCCGTTGCTGTTCGCATAGAAGTTGGTGAAGAGCGCGGGTGCCGTCGCCGGGTCCACCAGGTGGAGGTCGATCTGCCCGGTCATGGCATTGGGGCCGTTCACCGCCGTGCCGATGCCCTTGCTTACGTTGATCTCGGCGATCCACGGGCCGGGCAGCAGGGTGAGGCCGGAGTTGGCGGAGAGGCCGCGCACAAAGGGTACGTTCTCCACGCCGATCTGGGCGTACTTGCCATCGAGCCCCAGCATGCGGATGGTCTTGGTGCCGCTGACGGCATCGCCGTAGCTGACGTCCACGGTGGCGTTGGTCTCGAAGCTCTCGCTGACGTCGCAGCAGGCGGCGCGCTTGAGCTCCCGCGCCCCCAGCGATTCAATGGCCTGCAAGGTCTGCAGGCTCAGACGCGTGCTGCTTTGCCGCTCGCTCACTTCGGCCGCGGCCAGTTGCACGGCACCTTCCACCACCACGGCGAGGGGGCCATTGGGCGGGCCTTCCAGGCGCAAGGTATCCGGGGTGATGGTGAAGGAGGAGGTGACCAGCACCGCAGGCCAGGCGGCAGGCAGGGGCAGCATGAAGTGGCCGGAGGAATCGCTCATTACGGCTGCGCCGCCCGCCCAGCCCACGCGGGCGTCCGGCAGCGCATGCAGGGTGCGGTCCGCCTCGCGGACCTTCACCGTGCCATGCACCATGTCCTGGGCCTGTGCGGCCAAGGAACATGCGAGCATGGCGGGAAGAAAGAATGCTTGTTTGACATACATCTCGGAAATTCTTCGGGGTGAATACAAGGAAACCAGGCCGGCAGCGGGAATGCTGCGGCCTTCACCGGGAAGAACTTCCTAAAGCCGGAATACGCGCGTGGAGGCCAATTGCGTGGCCAACGGCACGGGCGGCAGTCCTTCATGCAGCGCCGCCAAGGCGCTTGCAGAAGCTTGCGGCACCGCCGGCACCGCTACAGGCCACAACAGCAGGAAGACAGGGGCAGCCGGAGCTGCCACGTGCCCGGCTGCGGTAAAATCCGCACGCAACGGTTGAGCGGTGCCTGTTTCGCAGCAGGTGGCATCGATCGTTTGCTGCGCTCCAAAGCCGTCCGCGGGGCAGCACTCCTCCAATTGCCCGATGTTGAGCACCGAGTGGCCGCTTTTCACGCAGGTCATGCGCGCCAAGGCCGGTGCCGCCGTGCCCAGCAGGAGCAGCAGCATGGCCACCAAGGAGAGGCTTTTTACCCGCAGGGCACGCATGAAGGGCATCGGTTGCAAAATTAGCACTGCGGCGGGCAGGAAAATGGCCACGTGGGCCGCTGTTCTTGGAAAGCCGAACGGCCCGGCCGGAAACGGCATAGCCTCCCTTGCAGGAGGCTATGCAGCATTGTTGCGGGGAGTTCAGGCCTCGGCCGGAACCACGCTCACGTAGCTCTTGTCGTCGCGCTTGCGGCGGAACTCCACCGTGCCGTCCACGAGGGCGTACAGCGTGTGGTCCACGCCCATGCCCACGTTCTTGCCGGCGTGGTGCTTGGTGCCGCGCTGGCGGACGATGATGTTGCCTGCAACCGCGTGGCTGCCGCCATAGATCTTTACACCGAGGCGCTTCGAATGCGACTCGCGGCCGTTGCTGGTACTGCCTTCACCTTTCTTGTGTGCCATGCTTTGAACGCCGAAGCCCGGCGTAGGCGTTGCTTATGGGAGAATCTTGCTTCGTGCCCGGGCGGTGGTTGCCCAGCGCTTGCCGAAGGGTTACTTCTTGTCGTCTTTTTTCGGCGCGGCCTTTTTCGCGGCGGCCTTTTTGGGGGCGGCTTTGGCTTTCGCAGGTGCGGCCTTCTTGACCGCCGCCTTCTTGGCCGGGGCTTTCTTGGCGGGAGCCTCCGCCACTTCTGCCGCCGCGCGCGTCTTCTTCACCGGGGCCACGTAGGGCTTCACCGCAGGGGCCGTGCTCTTGCTGGCATCGAACTTCTCACCCTTTGCCAGGATGGCCTCCACCCACAGTTCCGTGAGGTATTGGCGGTGGCCGTTGAGCTTTTGGTAGCCTTTGCGGCGCTTCTTCTTGCCCACCAGCACCTTGTCGCCCTTGCTGTGCGCAAGCACTTTGGCGGCGATGCGGACACCTTCCACCACGGGCGTGCCCACGCTGGTCTTGGCACCATCGCTCACTAAGAGGACATTGCCCAGCTCCACGTGCTTTCCTTCCTCCAGCTCAAGCCGGTGAACCTTCAGCTTTTGCGGGGCCTGCACCTTGAATTGCTGCCCGGCGATCTCTACAATGGCGTACATGTTTCCTGAAAATGGGGTGCGAAAGTAATGGTTCTTTGCGATCTGGCCAACAAGGGGAAATTTGCCAGGGGCCAGTTGTTGGTTGTCAGTGGGTTCCGTGGGCCTTGGGTAGGCCGATTCACCTTGCTTGCCTTGAGCATTGAGCTACTTGTTGTCCGTTGTCGGTTGTCAGTTGTCGGTCAGTTGTCAGGGGTTGCAGTGCGTTTTGAGCGGGCTGATCCACCCTGCTGCTTGGACTGCGCTTGATGTCGCGGCCAAGCCGGATAACTTGACAACTGAAGACAAACAACTACCACTCCTGTGTACACCGTCGCGGCCAAGCCGGACAACCTGACAACTGAAAACAAACAACTACCACCCCTGTGTACACCGTCGCGGCCAAGCCGGACAACCTGACAACTGAAAACAAACAACTACCACCCCTGTGTACACCGTCACGGCCAAGCCGGACAACCGACAACGAACAACTGACAACACTTACTTCAACCCGAACGCCTTCTTCACGGCCGGTACGGCATTCAGCTCCTCCCAGGGGAACAGCTTCACCTCCACGGAGGACTTGCGCCCGGCATTGTCGAACTTCTTGGTCACGGTGCGGGGTTCGCGGCCCATGTGGCCGTAGGCTGCGGTTTCGCTGTAGATCGGCGTGCGCAGGTTGAAGCGCTTCTCGATGAAGTACGGGCGCATGTCGAACTCCTTCATGGCCTCCACCTTCTTGGCGATGTCGCCATCGTGCATGCCCACTTTGGCGGTGCCGTAGGTGTTCACGTAGAAGCCTACCGGCCTGGCCACGCCGATGGCATAGGCCACCTGCACCAGCACCTCGTCGCACACGCCTGCGGCCACCAGGTGCTTGGCCACATGGCGGGCGGCATAGGCTGCGCTGCGGTCCACCTTGCTGGGGTCCTTTCCGCTGAAGGCGCCGCCGCCGTGCGCGCCCTTGCCGCCGTACGTGTCCACGATGATCTTGCGGCCCGTGAGGCCCGTATCGCCGTGCGGCCCGCCGATGACGAACTTGCCGGTGGGGTTCACGTGGTAGGTGATCTTGTCGTTGAACAGGGCCTGCACCCGCTTGGAGAGCTGCTTCATCACCCGGGGCACCAGCACTTGCTTCACGTCCTTCCTGATGCGCGCCTGCATCTTGGCTTCGCTGTCGAAATCGTCGTGCTGGGTGCTGATGACGATGGCATCGATGCGCAGCGGCTTGTGGTCATCGCCGTACTCAATGGTCACCTGGCTTTTGGCGTCCGGGCGCAAATAGGGCATTTTGGAGTTTTTCTCCCGGCGGATCACGGCGAGTTCCTTCAGCAGCTTGTGGCTCAGCTCCAGGGCCAGCGGCATGTAGTTGTCCGTGTCGCGGCAGGCGTAGCCGAACATCATGCCCTGGTCGCCCGCGCCCTGGTCCTCCTTCTTCACGCGCTCCACGCCTTGGTTGATGTCGCCGCTCTGCTCGTGGATGGCGCTGAACACCCCGCAGCTGTGGGCCTCGAACATGTATTCGCTCTTGGTGTAGCCGATCTTGCGGATCACGTCGCGCGCGATCTGCTGCACATCCAAGTAGGCCTTGCTTTTCACCTCGCCGGCCAGCACCACCTGCCCGGTGGTGACCAAGGTTTCACAGGCCACCTTGCTATCGGGGTCGAAGGCGAGGAAATGGTCGATGAGGGCGTCGCTGATCTGGTCGGCCACCTTGTCGGGGTGGCCTTCGCTGACGCTTTCGGAGGTGAATAGGTAGGGCATGCTGAAGTTGCGGCCGGTTGGTTTGAAGGGTGCAAAGGAAAGCGTTTGCACGGCACGGCATGCGTTGTGCGGCACCGTGCGGTCCCCGTGCGGTGCGCCGCCCGGTGATTCCGCCTGCATGCACGGCAGCGGGGAGGCGGCAGGCCCGGGGCATTTGGACGCCGCTGAAGTGCTTTCTTTTTCAGTGCTTGTCACACGGGTCCGCCGATCATCCTTGCCATGGCGCCTTCCTTCAGCGAGTAGCGGCTCCATGCGATCCGCTGGATGCTGTGCAGCACCACGCGCTCGATGAGCATCAGCGCGGGGATGATGGTATCGGCGCGGAAGGCGGGCAGGCCGGGCAGCTGGCAGCGCCCGGCGCGCGGCATGCGGATGATGTGGTCCTTCAGCGCATCGAACTCCGTGGTGTCGAAGGAGCTGGTGGCGGCATCTTCCGCCAGGGGGCTGCCGCGCTGCAGGGCCACCATGCGGGCGATGGAATCAAATGAACCTGCGGAGCCCACCAGCGTGGCGAGCCAGTGGCGGTCCATCACGGCCCACAGCTCTTCCAGTTGCGCGTCGATGTGCGCGGCCATGCGCAGCTGGGTGTCCAGGTCCATGGGGTCTGTCTGTGGAAAGCGCTCGAAGAGGCGGGTGGTGCCCAGCTCGAAGCTGTGCTTCCACATCAGGGCCTTGCCCGTGGCCAGGATGAATTCGGTGCTGCCGCCACCGATGTCCATCACCAGCACGGGCTTGTTGCCGAAGGGCACGGCCTGGCGCACGCCGTCCAGGATCAGCGAGGCCTCCTCCCCGCCGGGGATGATCTGCACGGTGATGCCGAGTTCCGCGTGGATGCGGTCGGCATACGCACTGCCGTTGCGGGCATTGCGCATGGCGGAGGTGCCGAAGGCGCCCACCTGTGCGGCCCCCAGTTCCCTGGCTTTGGCGGCAAACGTGCGCAAGGTGGCCATGCCGCGCTCCATTGCCTCATCCGCCAGGAGGTTTTTCTCCACGCCGCCGCGCCCCAGGAACACGCCTACTTCCTCACTGTGCAGGATGTGCAGGCCCGTTGCCGCCCCTTGGGGCCGCTCTGCCACCAGCAGCTTGAAGGTGTTGGTGCCCAGGTCGATGATGGCTGCGCGCATGGCGGTCGGATATAGGTGCTAAGGTCGGCGGCTCACGGCTTCCCCGCGTTCCACCGCAGCTGCATGCCGCCGGCGATCCACCTTCCCGGCAGGGCGATGTTGCCGCGGTCCATCTGCTGTGCGTCCAGCAGGTTGTAGATGCTGGCGAAGAGGGTGATGGAACGGTGGGTCCAATCGGCCTTCAGGTCCATGCGCAAGGGATTCGGGTAGGCCACCTGCACGCCGTCGCTGAAGCGCGCGTAGGTGCCGTAGCGCTGCTTCCAGGTGAGGTTGGCCTGCACGCTGAAGCCGGCCGGCAGTGCCTGGTTCCACCAGAGCACCGCGTTGTGGGTGAGGTGGTCCAGCACGTACAGCGAGGCGAAGTTGAACTGGTGCTGGTCGGCCCATTGGTAGGCGTAGAGCAATCCGCCGCGTCCCTTGCCGGCGCGCAATCCGGCTTCCAGTTCCAGGCCGTTCAGGTCCACTTCGGTGAGGTTGGTGGCATGCACGGTGGTTTCTCCGGGGCGTTGCACCCAGTCGATCAGGTCGCGTCCTTGCCTGCGCCAAGCGGCCACTTTCAGGTTCCACGTGCCGTGCAGGATGCGGTGGCCCACTTCCACCTGGTCCGCATGTTCGGGCTGCAGGGAGGCGCTGCCGATGGCACCGCCGCGGTTGTAGTACAGGTCGGTCCACGTGGGGAAGCGGAAGGCGCGGCCCAGGCTGGCGTAGGTGCTGTGGCCTTTGTTCCAGCGGTACACGGCGTCCAGGCCGGGCGCCCATTCGGGCGCAAAGGAGGAGTTGAGGTTCAGCAGCAGGCCGCCGTCCAAGGTCCACCGGCCTCGGGTATAGCGGTGGTCGGCGTGCAGGGCGAGGTTCCGCCGTTCGTCGCTGCGGGTGAGCGCCTCGCGCGTGCCGGAGAGGTACACGGGCGTGGCCAAGGGCTTGCCAAGCACGTTGCTGAGGATGTGCTCATCGCGGGCATGCACGCCGAAGGCGGTGGTGCCGCCCTTCCAGCGGTGTGTGGCGTTGGCCATGGCGCCGCCCGCCTGGGTGCGGTGCCGGTTGTGGAAGGTGTAGAAGAAGGTGGGGGAGAAGCGCGCGGTGTCCGTGCCGTTGCGGATGAAGAAGCCATTGGAGTAGCGGTAGTGGTCTTCATCTTCGCGGAAGAGCTCGAAGAGGTCGTCGTGCTGGCGGAAGTAGGCCTTGGCGTTCCAGTCCCACGGGCCGCCTTGGTGCTGCACGCCCACGGTGGCGAAGCCGGTGCCGGTCACCTCCATTTGGTCGGGGTAGAGGGATGAGTAGAAGTTTTGGGCGCCGAAGCGTTTGTGCGTGTAGCCGGCCTGGGCGCGGAGCTTCAACTTGCCGAAGGCACGGGCGGCTTCCACCTGTCCGCCGGCCTGGTCGAAGTCACTGTTCTTCACGTAGCCGTCGCTGTGGCCGTACAGTGCGCCGATGCGTAGGCCGGTGCCGCCCAGCAGCAGGTCCTGGTTGATGGCGGAGCGCAAGGAGCCGTACTGGCCGCCTTGTGCGGTAAGGGAGCCGCGGTTGTCCTGCGGGGCGCGCGTGATCAGGTTGATGGCGCCGCTGAACGCCCCTGCGCCGAAGGTGCGCGAGGCTCCGCCGTAGAGCACCTCCACGCGATCCAGCAGTTCACCGGGCAGGGGCAGGTCCATGGCATGGTGGCCGGTCTGCGGGTCGCTCAGCGGAACGCCGTCCAGCAGCACCAGCGCCTGGTCGAAGGTGCCGCCGCGGATGCCGAGGTCGGTCTGTACATCGAAGGGGCCCCGCTCGCGCACATCCACCAGGGAGCCCATGCGCAGCACCTCGCTCACCTCGGGCCTTGCCTGGCCGTGCAACTGCAGGCTGTCGATCACCTGCAGGTGGCGCCCGATGCGCGGCAGCACGTCCGGGATGCGCGTGGCTGTTACTTGTATGGCCTCCAACTTGGTGGTGTCGGGTCCTTGTGCGAACGCACTGCCAGCCAATAGCACCACCGGTAAAAAAAAGCCACGCACTGGGTTCTTCATCGTCGCAATTTTCCTTCTCCCCGCCCCAGGCAAAGCCGAAGGGCTTTTCCTCTCTTTCTCTCTTTCTCTCTCTCTTCCTCTCTTCTTCTCCTCTTCTCCTCTTCTCTTCTTCTCTTCTTCTCTTCCTCTCTTCCTTAGCCTGAGCGTAGTCGAAGGCTCTTCCTCCCTTCCTCCCTTCCTCCCTTCCTCCCTTCCTCCCTTCCTCCCTTCCTCCCTTCCTCCCTTCCTCCCTTCCTCCCTTCCTCCCTTCCTCTCTTCCTCTCTTCCTCTCTTCCTCTCACCCCTTATAGAACAACCACTTCCCCAGCTCCTTCCAGGTCACCTTCTTGCCGTACATCAGGATGCCGGTGCGGTAGATGCGGCCGGCCAACCAGGTGGTGAACAGGAAGGTGGCGATCAGCAGGGCCATGCTCAGGGCAAGCTCGGCCGGGTGTGCGAATGCGTTGCCCGTGGCGATGCGCACCATCATCACCACCGGCGAGGTAAGGGGGATGATGGAGAACCAGAACACGGCGGGCCCGTCGGGATTGTACACGGCGGTCTGGGCGATCACAATGGCGATGATCATGGGGATGGTGATCGGCAGCATGAACTGCTGGGTGTCCGTTTCGCTGTCCACGGCCGCGCCCGTGGCGGCAAAGAGCGAGCTGTAGAGCAGATAGCCGCCCAGGAAGTAGAACACGAACAGGAGCAGGATGGCCGTTACCGGCAGGTCGTCCCAGATCTCCGATCCCACCTTGAGCATTTCGGCGGTTTCGCCGGCATCGGACCGCACGGCGCCCTGGTCGTTCAGTTGTGTTTGCAGCTGGGTGGTCATTTGGGTGGACTGCTCCATGGCGGCGCCGCTGATGGAGTTTTTCGCGAACCCCAAGCCCACCGCGCCCAGCACCAGGGTGAGCGCCACCCACAGCAGGAACTGGGTAAGGCCCACCATGGCTACGCCCACGATCTTGCCCATCATCAGTTGGAACGGCTTCACGGAGCTGATCAACACCTCCACCACGCGGTTCTGCTTCTCTTCCATCACGCCGCGCATCACTTGGGCGCCGTACATGAAGATGAAGAAGAAGATGAGGTAGCCGAAACCGAAGCCGATGGCGGCCTTGATCTGGTCGTAGCTCTGCCTGCCCTGCTTGTTGATGTCGAACAGCTGCACCTTCAGGGCGGTCTTTATCCGGCGGTATACCTCGGGGTCCACGTGGTTCACGCGCAGCTTCTCCGCCTCGATCACCTTCTCGATCTCGCGGCTGATGTAGTTCTGCACCGTGAGGCTTGGCAGGTCCTTGTAGAATACCTGGATGGTGTTGTTCTCCAGCACCATGGGGTTCACCTCCACCATGGCGTTGTAGGGGCTGGCCTTGAACACCGAGTCGCTCAGGTCCTCGGGCTCGTAGAAGAACTTGATGTCGTCGCTCTCCTTGAGCTTGTTGGTGAGCAGGTGCGCCTTGTCGATCACCACGATGTTCTGGATGCCGCCCTGCTGCATGCCCATCACGGCCACCAGCACCATGCCGCCCACCAGCAGCAGGGGGCCCAGGATGGTCATGATCAGGAAGCTCGGCTTGCGCACCCGGGTGATGAACTCGCGGCGGATGATCAATTTGATCTTGCCCATGTGCCTATGCGTTGTGCGGGTTGCGGTGTGGGGTCATTCGGTGGTGCCGGCGGCCACGGTGGCGGGTTCCTCCTCGCTTACGGCGCGGATGAAGATCTCGTGCATGCCGGGGATCTCCTCCTGTACGCCGGTGATCTGCACAACGGGCAGGGTGGCGGCCAGCACATGGTTCAGCGTGGCGCCGTGCAGCAGCTTCACGCGGGCGGTACACAGCCCGTCATCCTCCTTGTGGGCGAGCAGTTCGCCATGGAAGGCCAGCGCATTGGCGAAGGCCACGGCCTGCCCCTTGAACACCACGCGGAAGGTGCTGGTGCTGTACTGCCTGCGGATATCCTTTACGCTGCCGCTGAGCACTACGTGGCTGCGGTCGATCAGGGCGATATGGTCGCAGAGTTCCTCCACGCTGCCCATGTTGTGGGTGCTCAGCATCACGGTGGTGCCCTCGGAGGCCAAGCGCAGGATCTCGGACCGGATCAGTTCCGCGTTGATGGGGTCGAAGCCGCTGAAGGGCTCGTCCAGGATCAGCAGCTCCGGCCGGTGCAGTACCGTGGTGATGAACTGCACCTTCTGGGCCATGCCCTTGCTGAGCTCCTCCACCTTCTTGTTCCACCACGATTCCATGTCCCACCGGGCAAACCATTCCTTGAGGCGCTTGGTGGCCTCCGCCTTTTCCATGCCCTTGAGCCGGGCCATGTACACGGCCT
Source organism: Bacteroidota bacterium (assembly GCA_018266475.1). GTDB lineage: Bacteria > Bacteroidota > Bacteroidia > Flavobacteriales_F > PHOS-HE28 > PHOS-HE28. The sequence continues at coordinate 417 of JAFEAI010000101.1, read as the reverse complement.
GCTCGCCCACCTTCATCTTCTTGTACAGCCCGCGCTCCTCGGGCAGGTAGCCCATGCGCTCCACGTCGGCGGCGGTCATCGGTTGGCCGTCAAGCCGCACCATCCCGCTGTCCGGCCCCGTGATCCGCGTGATAATGCGGATCAGCGTGGTTTTGCCCGCGCCGTTGGGGCCCAGCAGCCCGAAGATCTTCCCGGTGGGCACCTCAAAGCTCACGCCGTCCAGGGCCGTGTGGTCCCCGTACCGTTTCACAATGTTCTCCACAGCAAGCATGTGCGGTGCGATTTTTCAAGCGTTCTGCGCGGGGCCGAAGGTAACCGCAAGTGCAAGCGGCAATGAGCCGACCGTGAAGTGCCGCGCCCGGTCATCCCGGTGCCGCCAACCCGAACCCGCAACTAACACCTGCCACCTGCCACCTG
>JAFEAI010000100.1 GCA_018266475.1 Bacteroidota bacterium | reverse complement strand
GCCAACATTGAAACCGCCCGCTGCGGCGTGTTCAACTACGCGCTCGGCAACAAGATCTTCGCCAACAAGGTCACCGGCGCCACACAGTACGAGTTCGAGTTCACCGACCCCGACGCAGGATTCGTGCGCCGCGTGGTGCGCACCAACAACTACGTGCAGTTCTGGGACATGGTGACCGACCCGCTGACCCCCGGCGTGAAGTACTTCGTGCGCGTGCGCAGCAACAAGGACGGCGCATTGGCCACTGCCCACTGGGGCACCGGCTGCGAAGTGGGCCTTGGCATTGCCGAGACCGTGCTCTGCTCCGGCCTGATCCCCGCACCGCTGTACGGGCATAGCTGCGATGAAGTGCGTGCGTTCAACACGAACAACAGCTTCATCTACGCCACGCCCGTAACCGGCGCCACCGAGTACCAGTTCCGCATCACCAACACCAACGAGGGCTACAGCCAGACCTTCACGCGCAGCACCTACATCCTGCAGCTGAAGTGGAACAGCCAAGTGGCCCCCCCGCTGGTGAACGGCAACACCTACAACGTGCAGATCAACGTGAAAGTGAACGGCCTGTACAGCGGCTTCTGTGCCAGCACCTGCGCCATCACCATCAACAACAACACCGTGCTGTGCGGCCGCCTGGTGCTGGTGGACGGGCAGCCTGACATCAACCTCTGGCCCAACCCCAACGATGGACAACAGCTGAACGTGGCCGTACACGGCATCGATGAGCAGATCACCACGGCTGAAGTGCGCCTGATGGACCTCACCGGCCGCATGGCCCTGAGCACCCAGCTGCCCGTGGCCAACGGATCGCTGAACTCCATCCTGGAGCTGAACGGCGCCGCCAACGGCACCTACCTGCTGCAGATCACCGCCGGCGACCGCACCTGGACCGAGCGCGTGGTGGTGAACAAGTAGTCTTTCCCGCTCTCCACCTTGCCGAAGGGCCGCCCCGAAAGGGGCGGCCCTTTGTGCGTTGCCCGGCACCACATCATTGCGGGGTCAGGGGCCCCACAACGTCATTGCGAGGCCGCCCTGGGCCGAAGCCACAACGTCATTGCGAGGCCGCTTTGGGCCGAAGCAATCTTTGATTCAACGCGGGATTCCCCTGTGGTTCGACGGGCTCACCACAGCGGTCCTCCATTGCGAGGCCGCCCTGGGCCGAAGCAATCTTTGATTCGCCTTCTCGGGATCTCCTTGGAATTAGAGATTGCTTCGGACCTGTTAGGTGCACAGGTCCTGGCAATGACGGGATCTGTGCGACATTGCGAGGCCGCCCTGGG